>NZ_CP070354.1:0-375000 GCF_016919405.1 Ensifer sp. PDNC004 | reverse complement strand
CTGGACCATCGAAAATGGCGTGCTCACGCTCGAAACGGCGGCGAATACCGACTTTTGGCAGAAGACCTTCTATGGCTTCAGGCGCCATTCCGGACATGCGAGGCTGCAGCCGGTGAGCGGAGACTTTACCGCATCGGTGGTTGTGCGCGGCGACTATCGCGAACTCTACGATCAAGCCGGACTGATGCTCATTATCGACGAAACTCACTGGCTGAAGACCGGCATAGAGTTCACCGACGGCTTGATGCATTTCTCGGTTGTCGTCACGAACGGAACGTCGGACTGGTCGGTAATCCCGCTTGCGCAAGCGCAGCCGAACGCAGAAGTGCATATCCGGCTGACGCGGCACGATGCTGCGCTCAGGGTCCAGTTTCATCTTGGCGATGGTCTATGGCAGATGGCGAGATTATGTCCATTCTCCGCTGATGACGCACGGATAGGTGTCATGGCCTGCTCTCCCGAGCGCGAAGGCTTTACCGCGCAGTTCGAAGGATTTTGCTTGGGCGCTCCGATATCGCGTGACTTGCACGCCTCATAGGAACACTCGCTGTTAACAGCAGCGATCCGCTCGCCTGGACCAGGCATTCGAGGTCCGCTGGACTCGTCATCCGTATTCCTTCGCACGCGCCTCGCCGCAGTGGAACTTCAAGAGCGCATCGGGCGTTCCGCAACCTCCTGCGGCTCGACGAGCGCGTCTAACCACGGCCGCCGTCACAACATCGTCACGAAACGCACGAACAACTCGGTTCGTGTAAATGGCGGAGGCACCGATGGATTACTTCAGACGCTTCACCTTTTTGTTCGCGACACCTGCCTTCGACAACGAGGATCTCGAAGGGGCCCGGTATAAGCAGATCGTCGAGGAGATCGAGCGGTCCGGTTTCGAGGTGGTCCGCGCGCGCAGTCTTGAGGACGCGGAAATCGCCGTCCAGACGGATGCAGCCATCGGCTGCATGATGGTCGACTGGGGCAAGAAGGGCATGGAAGGCAAGACCGCCTCCCTCATCAACCTGATGCGCCGGCGCGGCCTCGAATTTCCGATCATCCTGCTGATCAGGCGCAAGCGCTTCGAAGACGTGCCGGTCGAAGTGCTCGACTTCATCGACGGCTATGTCTTTTTGTCCGAGGAGACCCCTGCCTTCATCGCGAAAAACCTGATCAGCCGCCTCAAGCAATATGCCGAGACGATGAAGACGCCTTTCTTTGGCGCGCTGGTGGATTACGCCGAGGAAGGCAACCAGCTCTGGACCTGCCCCGGGCATAATGGCGGCGTGTTCTATAGCCGCAGCCCGGTCGGCCGCGTGTTCATGGAGCATCTGGGGGAAGCGGTTTTTCGCGACGATCTCGACAATTCCGTGCTCGATCTCGGCGATCTGCTGACCCATGAGGGCCCCGCACTTGCCGCCCAGAAGGAAGCCGCCAAGATCTTCGGCGCCGAAAAGACCTACTTCGTCCTCAACGGCACATCGACCTCGAACAAGGTCGCTCTCTCCGCCCTGGTCACCGATGGCGATCTGGTTCTGTTCGACCGCAACAATCACAAGGCCGCCCATCACGGTGCCTTGATGATCTCCGGCGGCATCCCGGTCTACGTGCCGACCGCCAGAAACGCCCATGGCCTGATCGGTCCGATGGATTTCGGCAGCTTGAACGAAGAGACGCTTCGCGAGCGCATTCGCACCCATCCGCTGGTCAAGGACCCGGATGCCTGGCGGAAGCCGCGCCCGTTTCGAGTGGCGGTGGTGGAACAGTGCACCTATGACGGCACGATCCACAATGCCGAGATGATCCTGAAAGCCATCGGGCATCTGTGCGACTATATCCTGTTTGACGAGGCCTGGGCGGGCTTCATGAAATTTCATCCGCTCTATGCCGGTCGATTTGCCATGGGCCTTGCCGAACTCGGCCCCGAGGCCCCGGGCATCATCGCCACGCAATCAACGCACAAGCAGCTTGCGAGCTTTTCCCAGGCCTCGCAGATCCACATGAAGGACCGGCACATCACCGGCCAGAAACGCCGGGTCGAACATCGACGCTTCAATGAAAGCTTCATGCAGCACGCGTCGACGTCGCCCTTCTATCCGCTCTTCGCGTCCCTTGATGTCGGCGCGCAGATGATGAAGGGCCGTTCCGGCGAAGTGCTGTGGGATGATACGATCCGGCTCGGCATCGAGCTTCGCAAGAAGATCCGGGCGGTGCGGCGGGAGTTCGAGGAAAAGGAACGCCGGCCCGAGCGCCGCTGGTTCTTCGAGCCCTTTGTGCCGGACCGCGTGGCCATGCCGGATGTGGCAAGCCCCGGAGCGGTCCACGACGTGCCATGGGAGAGTGTCGCCACCGATCAGCTCGCCACCAATCCGGCCTTCTGGCACCTCACCCCGGGGGCCGCATGGCACGGCTTTTCCGATATGGCGCCGGGCTTCGCGATGACCGATCCCAACAAACTGACGCTGCTCACGCCGGGTTTCGACAGGGCAACCGGTGCCTATGCCGAGCACGGCATTCCGGCACCGATCGTTGCGCAATACCTGCGCGAGAACCGGATCGTCGCTGAGAAGAACGACCTCAACTCCCTGCTGTTTCTGCTCACGCCCGGCGTCGAGGCAAGCAAGGCGGGCACGCTGATCAGCGGCCTCGTCGCATTCAAGCGGCTTCACGACGACAACGCGCCGCTCGAAGAGGTCATCCCGGAGTTCTATCGACGCCGCCCCGGCCGCTACGCCGGCGTGCGGTTGCGCGACCTTTGCGGCGACATGCACCGCTTCTTCCGCGACGCCAATGTCAGCGCCCTGCAGGCCAGGCAGTTTTCCGAAGAGCACCTGCCTGACATCGCCCTTTCGCCCCACGACGCGGCGCGCTGCCTCGTGCGCAACGACGTGGACTTCCTGCCGATCGACGCCATTGCCGGGCGGATCGCGACGACGCCTTTCGTCGTCTATCCGCCCGGGATCGCTACCATCGTGCCGGGCGAAAGGCTAACCGCGCGCGCGCAGCCGATGATCGACTATCTCAAGATGTTCGAAACCTGCTTCAACACGTTCCCCGGCTTCGACGTGGAGATCCAGGGCCTTTATCGCCAAACCGACGCGTCCGG
Organism: Ensifer sp. PDNC004; assembly: GCF_016919405.1. Taxonomy (NCBI): domain Bacteria; kingdom Pseudomonadati; phylum Pseudomonadota; class Alphaproteobacteria; order Hyphomicrobiales; family Rhizobiaceae; genus Ensifer; species Ensifer sp. PDNC004. Next base: position 371,909 of record NZ_CP070354.1, on the reverse strand, counting down.
CCGCATTCGACTTCATACCTACGTCGTCGCGGAATAAAACTTAGGAGTATCGAGACCCCTCATGCCGCAGGATGAAACGATCATTATTCGCCCGTCCCGGGAGAGCGACGTCGACGCCATGCTGGCCATCTATCGCCGGCATATCCACCGCGGCATAGAAGAAGGCGTGGACGAGGGGGATACGCCGCAGCCCGACGACCTGCGCGAGCGGCGGAAGAACCTGAAAAGTCGCCGCTTGCCCCATCTCGTCGCGATCAAGGAGGGCGCCGTTGTCGGCTATGCCTATGTCGTTCTGTTTCGCAAGCGCCCTGCCTACCGCTATACCGTCAAGCACTCGATCTATGTTCAACACGAACATCTCGGCCAAGGCGTCGGGCGCCTGCTCATGCGGGGCCTGATCGACGCCTGCGCCGCAGCCGGCTTTCGCCAGATGATCGGCTATATCGACGCCGACAATGTCGCCTCGCTCACTTTGCACGAACGCTTCAACTTCGTTCGCGTCGGCCTGCTGCCAGGTGTCGCCTACCGCTACGGACGCTGGGCCGATAGCGTCATGGTCCAACGCTCACTCGGCACCGGCTCCACGACCCCGCCACCTCCCCCACCCCTCTCCACCCGTTGAGGATTGAAGACCGGCGGACCGTCCCTTCACCGCCGTTCAAGGAAGCGACCGAGCGAGCAATACTCCACCAAATTGTCGAGGGCCGCATTGGTCCCGATCTCCGTGCCTGAGATCATTCGGCCACCGAGGAGGGACGTCACCTGGACGGTCATCTTGACCGTCGTTGCATCGCCGTCGGCCGCCAGTTCCGTTGTAATCAGGCTCGACATCAGTTTTCTCCCGCCGGCTTCAACGATCTCGGCGCTGACCACGAGTTCGTCCGGGACAATCGAGATGTAGGTCGTGCGCCCGGTGTATTGCGGGTTCTCCAGTGAACCGCAGCGGAAATGGTCTTCGCCGCCCACGCGAAAGTCGGCCGCAGTATAGACGAACGCCGCGTCGTCAGACGGCGCACTCCAGCCGGCGCGGATGACCGGATCGGCAAATGCCTTGAAAACCGACGTCACCGGCGCTTCACAACGCCGTTCGAACACGAATGTCTTATGCCCGATTTCATAGTCCCTAATTCGCTCCACCGCCCGTCACCCAGAGTTTCTCGCGCGCATACTGCTTGCAATACACAATCGGTATCTATCAGGACCGATTGTGTTTCGCAATCAGATCGGCAATTTAGCAGTGACCTATCTGCTTCCTGCCAGATCCTCGGCGAACTCCAGGAAATTGAGCGAGGTCGCGGCGCTGACCAGAATCTGGGCGCTGCGCCGCTGGAGCTTCAGGTCTTCGCAGAGCTGCTCCAAGGTCGGGTTCCTGTCGGCAACGAACCGAAAGAGACCCTTCGCGAGCCCGCGCCCCTGCTTGCTTGTGCACTGCGGGAGCGGTTTGAAGCCGAACGGAGACTACGCCGCAAAGGCGCGCACGCCCGCGTGGATTGTCTCCGGGTCGCGGTTTTCGACGCCATACAGGATGTCGAGAAGCGGAAACGTCATTCGATAGAAGCTCATACGCTCCCTCGCCGCCGTGTCGGCCGGAAGGTACTCAAGCACCAGATCGACGAAGCCGTCACCCAGTCCTGCCGCGAGACTGGCAAAATCATAGGCTGGGTCACCGGGGCCGCAGCCGGAAAAATCGATAATGCCGGAGAGGCGGTCGCGATCGACGATGATGTTTCCAGTCCCAAAGTCCCCGTGGATCAGGCACTGCGGAAGCGCGTCGCAGGTCGCCAGAAAATCGGAAAAACGCTCCCGCAGACCGGTGACGACATCAGGCGAAAGCAGCGGAAAGGCCACATCTTCGCATTGCGCCAGAAGCCGATGCCATTCGGACGAAGGCGCCTCGGCGGGCCCGGCCTCCAGGCAGTCGATGGGGACCGAATGCAGGGCCTGTAGAAAGGCGGCAAGGTCCGCAGCCAAAGTCTTCCGTGCGCCGATTGTCAGGCCGGCCAGGTCCGAAAGCGGTTCGCCCGGGATCTTGGCGTGCAGCGAGATGAGTTGGCCGCCGATGCGGCGCACCTCAAGATCAGGCACCGGCACGGGAAGCAGAGGCCGAACCGCACGAAGCGTTGAGGCTTCTCGCACGAGGTCGCGTTCGGCGCCGGCATGGCGCGGCAATCGAAGGATCCGATCGCCAAGCTGATAGGCGACGGAGTTCTGTCCCGAGCCGATCAGGACGGCCGGAGGCTCTGACGGCATGCCAAGTTCGGCAACTATCCTTGCCAGGAACATCGCATCGGCATCGCCATGAGTGGCGTCGACTTCCCCCTGAATGAAGCCGGGCGCGATTGGCGTTTCGGATTGATGCTTCACCGTGTTCGTCCTTTGCAGTTCAACCGTCAGCCCTTGTCCGCGCGTCTGAAGTCTATAGCCGCGCTCCTTCGCGGTGACGGCCCGGATCAGACCGACACCCCGCAACGACGTCCATGGCGGACGGGTCTGGCCGAAACACAGCGCCCCCCCAGAGCAGATGTTTGCGCCCTTGCTCTGGCACCTCAGCTATCTCAGCTTACAAAGCATCGATACCCATTCTTCGCCCGCATTCGACGAGATCGGCCGGTATCGGCAAAGGATGTGCATGAAGCAGGCCCCAAAGGAGCTCCCACGCGACACCGTATGCACCGTGATCGAGGTGGTCCCTTACGCGGTGAAAGGCTCTCCTTGACCTCATCTAGCGAGGAACGAAGCAGCGTCGACAGCGTCTGATAATAGTCGTCAAATTGCTCCCCGCTCATCCAGCCAACCTTTGAACCATTCGATCGGAAAGTCGATGGTCGCACTGCTCAACCGTGAAGACGGCCACTGCTCCGGCCCGCTTCGATTGGCGCCATGCGCGACCACAGGCGAAACGCGCAACGGATGAGACGCCGTTCGTCCTCTCGCCTCCAACCATATACAATTGGTTGCATAGTTAGCAATTCACCACAACCAATGCAAGCAATCTTGCGGGCGCATGGCGGCGATATCCAATACAAAAAGCGGGAACGAAAAAGCTGCGGCGCTGGTTCAAGGCCCTTCGGCAACCGTCCTTGACTTGAAGCTGATCGTCACGATCGCGACAAGCGCGGCCACGGCGTTGGCGCCTCCACTGATTGCAATGGCCGGGAAGTAGCTGTTGCTGGCGTCGTAGATAAAGCCGGCAAGGCTCGGGCCGATCAGCGTGCCGATTGCAACGCTCGTGTAAAGAAGGCCGATGATACCGCCGACATTGCGACGGCCGAAATGATCGGCAACCACGGCCGGAAGCACGGCGACCCAGCCGCCATAGAACAATCCGAACAGCAGGGCGAAGGCAGCGAGGGCCAAAAGCCCGGTCGCAAAGGCCCATACCGCAAGCGACACGGCGATGCCTGCGTACATGACCGCCAGGAAGGTGTCCCGACCCAAGCGGTCCGCAAGCCCCCCAAGGCAGAAGCGCCCCGCTGTGCTGCCGACGCCGATCGCACTCAGGAGGAGGACGGCGACGGTTGGGGCGATCTGGTGATCGACTGCAAACGGGACGAGATGGACGAAGGGAACGAACACGCCGATTGCACTCAACAGGCATGCCACATACAGGCCGACAAATTGCGGCGTCCGGATTGCATCCTTGACCGAAACGCCCTCCGTTGCCACCGACTTCGCGACGCCGGGCTCAGCCAAGGCTCCGTCCGGACGCAGCCCCCGTCGCCCCGGATCGCTTTCGAGCAGCAGCGACGCGCCGATGCCGACGGCGGCGGCCGCGCCACCGAGCACCAGATAGGCCTCTCTCCAGCCTAGCGTCGCGATCAACCATGTCGCCAGCGGCGGCAGGACAAGCGTGCCGAGCCCGATACCGCTGACCGCAAGCCCCGAGGCCAGGCCACGTCGCGCGACGAACCAGCGCTGCACGGCCCCAAGGGCAGGCACATAGGCACATCCGACGCCCAGGCCGATGCCGAGCCCGTAGGCTGCATAAACCTCGGCAATGGTGCGCGCCTGACCCGCCAAGACAAGGCCGAGACCGACAAGCGCCATGCCGACAACGCAGAGCGATCTGGCCCCGAACCGGTCCGCAAGCGGGCCGGAAACCACGCCCAGGCAGAAGTACAAAAAGCCTGCCAAAGAAAAAACGAGCGAAACGGAGCCACGCGATGCCCCGAGATCCTGCTGCAACACCGCGATGAAGGCGCTGAAAGTATAGGCGCTACCAAAGCCTACGAATGTCAGCGTAAACGTCGCGGCGACGACGACCCATCCGTAGAAGATGCCTTGGCGATGGTGGTGAGCGTTCATCATCGTTCTCCCCCTCAGCCTTTTCCTGGGTGCCGCTTGTGCCAAGCCGTGTGCCCCTGGAATGCCGCTCCGGCGCGCACAAGGGTCAATTCCTGGAACTGACCGGCCAAGAGTTGAAGGCCGATCGGCATGCCATCCTTTGCGATGCCTGCAGGGAACGTCAGTGCCGGATGGCCGCTCATATCGAGAGGGCAGGTGTAGCGTTGCAGCCTGGCGATCAGATCCGGCTGCTCACCAAGTGTCGCGATGGTAGCGAGCGTCAGGGGAGCGAACGGCTGAACGGGGGTCAGGATCATGTCGACGGACGCAAACCGGGCTTCGACGTCGCGACGGAAAATCGTCCGTCGCAAAAGGATCTGCTGATACACAGCCTCCGAAACGGCCTTGCCCATTTCGATGACGCCGGCAAGGATGGGCCCGTACAAGTCCCTGTTCGCGGCGAAGTCTCGCTCGTGAACGGCTGCCGCCTCCACGGCGCAGTTCGGCACCCAGTCGGCAACGGCCTGGCTCACATCCGGGAACCTGATCTCGACCATGTGCGCGCCAAGAGCAGTAAAAACGTCCGAGGCAGCGGCGAGAGCGGCCTGTGTCTGGGGTTCCACATCCTCACTGTTCCACCGCGGATCAAAGCCTATCCGCAGACCGCCGATCGAGCTTGGCGACGCCGAAGCGAAATCCGGCACCGCTTGCGCGGCCGCCGTCGGGTCCTTCGGATCACTTCCCGCTATGGCCGCAAGAAGGATGCCCGCATCCATGGCGCTTCGCGCAATCGTGCCGATGTGGTCGAGGGAGGGAGCGAGATCGAAGACGCCGTGCCGGCTGACCCGCCCCCATGTCGGTTTGAGGCCCGTGACACCATTTGCGGCCGCCGGCCAGCGGATCGAGCCGCCCGTGTCCGACGCGATCGCACCGAAACAAAGACCCGCTGCCGTGGCGACAGCTGAACCACTCGAGGAAATCCCGGCCCAATAGTCCGCGTGCCACGGATTGACAGACGGGGCGATTGCCGGATGGTAGTCCGAATAGGCGCCCTCGGTCATCTGCGTCTTGCCGACAATGATGGCACCTGCTTGCCTCAGGCGTCTGACGACAGTGGCGTCTTCGCCCGGAACAAAATTGCCATGGACGAGCGTCCCGGCCCTGGTTGGCACGCCTTCGATCCAGCACAGGTCTTTGACGGCGATGGGAACGCCGTGCAGCGGGCCGCGATGGCCTCCGGCGGCAATTTCCTTATCCGCCGCCTTCGCCTGTTCCAGCGCGCTTGTTTCCATCACCTGCGCATAGGCGTGGAGATCCGGTTCCAGTCGCGCGATGCGCCGAAGTTGGGCCTCGGTTACCGCAAGCGAGGAAACGCTCCCATTTTTGATTTTGTCTGCGATCTCCGTGAGGGTCAGCAAACTGAATTCGTCCGAAACTATCGTCATGCAATTTTTCCCGACTGCGGCGAGCCCATATACATTAGAAAATCTGTCTTTCTCAATCGCACCTCCTGCTCCTCGTGAACCGTGAGACAAGCGGTGTATAATGTGATAATGCACGTCGTACTCGGCCGACAAACCAGATTTAATCAGCCCTATAACTTAGAAAAACTAAATCATGAGCCGCCACCTTCCTCCGCTCAACGCCCTGAAGGCTTTCGAGGCTGCCGCCCGCCATCTCTCGGTCAAGATGGCGGCCGACGAGCTTTGCGTCACGCCGGGTGCCGTCAGCCAGATGCTGAAGTCGCTGGAGGCACATCTTGGGGTGAAGCTGTTCGAACGGGTGACACGCGGCATTTATTTGACCGATGCGGGCCGGGACTATCTGCCGGCGGTCCGCAACGCCTTTCGCCAGATTGCCGAAGCCTCGCGACGCGTCATGGCCTCCAACGACAACGGCATGCTGACGGTCAGCGTCACGCCGTTTTTCGCATCGTCCTGGCTCGTGCCGCGCATGCGATCCTTTCAGGAAAGCAACCCCGAAATCGATCTCCAGATCGTCGCAAGCAGCGCTCTTGCCGACTTCTCCCGCGGCAGCATCGATGTCGCGGTGCGCCATGGTGCCGGCCGCTATCCCGGCCTGCGCAGCGACCACGTCTTAGCCGTCGAGATGGTCGCCGTGGCAGCCCCTGATCTCGTCGATCGCCTCGGCGCTCCCCGATGTGCGGCCGATCTCATCCGCTGGCCGCATATCCATGATGCCGACCGAAGGGGATGGAGCCTTTGGTTCCAGGCAAATGGCGTGGAAGAGTTCCGCTCTCCCCGCGGCGCGTCCTTTGACGATAGCAGCCTTATTCTGAAGGCGATCCTCTCGGGCCATGGCGCAGGCCTGCTGCCCGCTGCAATGATTGCAGCGGAACTCGCCAGCGGCGAGCTGGTGCAGCTCCTGGACGCAACTTTGATCGACGAGTTTGCCTATTACCTGGTGTGTCCCGAGCAAGCCCAGGACAATCCAAAGATCGCGATCTTCCGGGATTGGATACTCAACGTGGAGAAGACACAGCTGACCGATGCCTCCGGCGAAGTTCGGAACGCGCGGCGCCTTGGCTGACACCCTGCGGATGCCGACCGCGGCGGGTCAGCATCCCGATCGATGGCGTCACCGCCCGCGTCCTTAGGGCAGAGGTTCAGTTCGCGGGGCGTCCGTGGACCGCCAGCCGCGCCAGCAGGATCGCAACGATTACAGCCGCCGCGACGTTGTAGCCCATGCCGGAGACGAAGGCCAAGGCGTAGCGCGCAGCCTGCTCCTCCGAACCCGTCCCAAGCGCCGCACCGAAGAGGATGCCGACCGAGGCCACGCCGAGCGCTGCACCGACCTGCTGAAGTGTCGAAATGATCCCGGAGGCGATACCCGCCTGCCGCTCGTCCACGAAGCCAAGCACGAGGTTGAGCAGCGGCGTCATGATCATCGCCTGCGCCCCACCGATGACGACCAGCACGGGAACGAGGTGAGCAACCACGAGACCCGCCCCGGCAATCCACACCTGCCCGATCAGCACCCCGAACGAGACTGTGTAGATCAGTGCCCCCATGGCGATGGCAGGCGTTCCGAAACGGGCGACGAGGCGCGGAGCGCATAGGGAAACGATCACAAAAGCGATGGAACATGGGACGAAGACACGACCGGCCTGAAACGGGCTGAGGCCGAAACCCATCTGCACCAGGAGCGCAAAGCAGAGGAAGAAGGAGGAGGCAGTCGAATAAATCAGGAGGACCAGCAATCCACCCTGCGCAAACCGCGGCTGCTGCAGCAGTTTCATGTCGACGAGGGGTTGGCGTCCAGCTTTGCGGCGATGTTCCTGCTGGCGATAAAAGGCGGCAAGCAGAAAGGCGGCGACGACAAGCGACAGGAAGCTCCAGGCCTGCCAGCCGCGGGTCGGCGCCTCGACGAGCGGCACCAGCAGGAGCGTCAGCCCGAGACTGACCAGTGCCACGCCGAGCCAGTCCAGTGCAGAGCGTTCGGGTGCCCGTGTGTCGGGAATGAAGCGGGCCATTACGATTGCAAAAAGGCCGATGGGTACGTTGATCAGGAAGATCGTGCGCCAGCCGAGATCGTAGAGATCGGCTTCGACCAGAAAGCCCCCGAGGATCTGGCCGGCGATGGCGGCAAGACCGAGTGTCATGCCGAGCAGACCGAAGGCACGGCGACCGTCGTCGCCCCAGAAGTTCAGACGGATCGAGGCATAGACCTGCGGGAACAGCAGAGCAGCCGCCAGCCCCTGCAACACCCGCGCGCCGATCAGGATTTCAATTGACGGAGCCATGCCGCAAAGAAGCGAGGCCGCCGTAAAACCGGCCATGCCGAGGACAAACAGCCGGCGTCTCCCGTAGAGGTCGCCGAGCCGCCCGCCGGTGACAAGCAGGACACCAAAGGCAAGCTCGTAACCCGCAACGATGAAGCCGATCTGCGAGAGGCTGGCGCCCAGTTCCGCCTGCATCGAGGGGATCGCGACATTGACAACGAAGAGGTCGAAGATCGTTACGAACCCGGCCAGCAACAGGATGCAGAGGCCAAGCCAGGGCGGACTGTGGGTCGTTCCGGCGGATGCCGGGGAAAGTCTGTCGGTTGTGCAGGTGTGCGAGCTCATGGGCGTCCTCTTCTCGTTGACGCACCAGCGATTTCACAGCCATTATCCTTTTACAATTTAACCAGTTATGCTGTTACTTTTTGCAATTGGCTGAACGATGCGCGCCCTTGAACGAACCCGTCCCGAGCTTGCCGAATTCCTCCGTAGCCGTCGCGAGCGCCTCTTGCCGGAAGATGTCGGCCTGCCGAGCGCGAAGCGCCGGCGCACGCCGGGGTTGCGGCGGGAAGAGGTCGCGACTCTCGCAGGCGTCGGGTTGACCTGGTACACATGGCTCGAACAGGGCCGGGAGATCGGGGTGTCCGCCGGCTTCCTCGACAATCTCGCCCGCGTGCTCAAGCTGGATGCCGCCGAACGCCGGCATCTATTCGTTCTTGCCCACGAGCGCCCGCCGGCGGAGCCCGGCAAGACGTTCTGCATCGCGCCGTCGCTGGTCACACGGCTGGTGGAAGACCTCGCGCCCCACGCCGCCTACATCATCAACCTGCGCTGGGACGTGCTGGCCTTCAACGCGCCGGCCGACCGCCTGTTTGGGTTTGAAAGCCACGAGCCTCACCGCCGAAACCTGCTTTGGGCGTTGTTTACCGATGGCGCGTTGCGGAAGGCCTTCGTGAAGTGGGAGGAACAGGCGCCGGCCATGCTGGCCAGTTTCCGCCGCGACTTTGCCGGCGCGCGAGACGACGCAGATGCCCGCACTCTGGTCGAAGAACTGGAACGGGTCTCTCCCGAATTCAAGGACTGGTGGCGGCGCCAGGACGTGCACGCCCCCTGCACCGGCACCCGGACGATCATGGTGGACGAAACAGCCGTCGAGTTCGAGCACACCTCGCTCACAATCGACGGCGGGCAGCATCTGCGGCTTGTCGTTTATGCGCGCAAGCAGACGCCGGGCGCTGCGCAGGCCTGAGGAAGGCTTCGGGGTGCGCGCTCAAGGCGGCCATCTCGCGGCGCCTTCCTACGGAAAACGCTCCTCGTCTTCACGTTCGATCCGACGTCGCCTCACCGCCAACTGCCAGCGCGATCCAGCAAGGACTCTCCCACCGGGCCAACCCGGCGAGAGAGTCCGCATCGAACGTGCAAAGGTTCAGTCGATCTTCGCCCAGCGGATCAGTCCGTCGTTGATGTAGGCGCGGAATTCCGTAGCGCTGATCTGTTGCGGCTCAGCACCCTCGCGCGCGAACGCCGCTTTGGTGGGGCAGCGTTCCGAAGGTAAACGGCCTACCTTTTGTGGCTTTCCTGGAAGATCGCAAACGCGTCACCACCCGGCGTCGGCGACACCGTCGGCAAGCCACTTTCGTTTTTCCAGGCCGCAGCGTTTCAATGGGTCAATCCGAAAGTATGGGCAACAGGCCTGTCTGCGACCAGCCTGTTCGCACCGGAACGGGTCCTGGTTTCCGTCTTTGTCGTGGCGTCAGCCTTCGCGATTATCGGGTTTGCCGCCAACATCGTTTGGGCCTGGATGGGAACCGTCCTGCAGCATTGGCTGATGGCCGGACGGAGGCTTTGTCTATTCAACATCGCCATGGCGGTGCTGTTGATTGGCTCGCTCTATCCTGCCTTGCGGCACGGCGGATAGATTGGGGAGCGCAAGCCGAGCGCGCGGTGGCCGAACGCACCCGGCGGGCTGCCTGTCTATCAGCTGTTATCAGGGTTCGATTTCATCGACACCGATAACAGCAATGCCGCTGCTGCAAGCGCCGCCGCAATGAAGCCGAGATTGCCGGCCCCTGCCCACTCTAGTCCAAGGCCTCCGATCGAGCCGGACAGCGCAATGGCAAGGTAGAGAATGGCCTGATTGAGCGATACCAGGACGCCGGCAGCCTCCGGTTTCAGCGAGATCAGCCGGTGTTGCTGCGGCGTCGTGATCGCAAAGGCGGCGATCCCGTAGAATGCGATGATTGCGAAAGCCGATGCCAGCGCGTCGGTGGTCAGCGGCAGGATCAGCATGCTGATGATGAGCCAAAGCAGGGCGATTGCCACAACCTTCTGGCCGCCAACCCTGTCGGCGAGCATACCTGCACCCAGGTTGCCGATCGTGCCGATCACGCCAAGCGTCGTCATCAGGCCGGCCAGATAGACGCTGTTTCCTTGCGTGGCGGCCGCAAAGATGATGCCCATATAGGTGTAGGGTAGATAGACGGCGGTGAAGGCGAGAAGCGTTACGCCGAGCACCGCCAGAATTTGCAGGTTACGTAGCAGCCGCAACTGCTGCAGCAAGCCCGTCGTCGCCGCGATCCTGATTGACTTCGGAATGAAGACGGCGATACCGGCGACGCCGAGGGCTGCCAGCCCGGTTGCAAGCCACATGGTGAATCGCCAGCCGAACACGCCGCCGAAAGCCGTGCCGAGCGGCGCGCCAAGCGCCGTGGCCGCCGTAAAGCCGCTGACGACCAGGGCGATCGCCCTGCCCCGTTGCGCCGGCAGGACCATGGCGGCGGCGGTGACAGTCGCGGTCGGCACAAACAGCCCGACGCCAAGCGCCGCCACGACCTGACCGGTCAGAACCTGCGCATAGCTCGGCGCAAGCGCGGTCCAGACACTACCGAGGAGATAAACAAGGGCTGCGACGAGGAGGACGGTTCGGCGTTCCCAGCCGCCAGTCGCGGCCACGAGAACAGGGCCCGCGATCGCGCACGTCAAAGCGAAGATCGTGATGACCTGCCCTGCAACGGATGGCGCGATGTCGAGCGAACCGCTGAGAAGGGGCAACAGGCCGGCCAGCACGAACTCACCCGTCCCGACGACGAAGACGCCGAAGGCGAGCATCGACACCGAAAGCCATGGATTGATCGCCTGCGGCCGATCGGCCTCATGCGGGGTTTCGAGCGGGGCATTGACCATGACAAAACCTTTCCGGCACGGCCATGGAACGGCCGATGCCAAGATGTGGGTGACAAAACTGGGATCGGATCGAACTACGGGCGCAACAGTGCGGACCGGCTCATCAGGAGATCGGGCTTGAAGCGAACCAGCCCGTTCATCGGCAGGCCCTCGTGCGAGCGCCTCAGGCGGCCGTCGAAGCCTTCGAGCACGGCCTGTCCGGTCATGACCAGCATCTCGCCCGTGCCAAAATCCGGAAACAGCAGACAACAGGCAGGATCGACGAGCAGGTTGCCGAGGGTGTTGAAGTAGTAGTTTCCGCGATACTCCGGCCAGACCAGACTGTCGCCGTCCCACTGCACGAAACCGGCCGGACCGCCGCGATGGGAAACATCCATATCGCCGCCGGCATCGGAGGCGGCGCGGGTCGCAACGAAAAACGTATCGGCACCAGCGACGACACGGCGAGCCAAGCTCGTATCGGCCGAGATCAGAACCGGCTCTCCGCTCGCGCCGGCCGCCTCTTCGACGTCCCTCGGGCGAATGTATTGCGGACAGTTTCCAAAGGCCTGCCGCACATCGACGGCAAAATCGCTTTGCCCCACCCGCCCTATGCGGCCATTGACGCGGATGCGCCGCCGGGTCAACAGATCGATCGCAAGGAGAGCGATCGGAGCTCCCTCGACAATGCCGCGCGCCACCGGATCTCCGGCGTCAGGGCGCGCTGCGACACGCACATGCATGGCGTCTGGCGCACTCAGAAAGCCGGGGCGACCGAAGACCATGGTGGCCCAGATGCGCCCCTCCTGGTCAGGCACGGCCAGGACGACGTAGTGCAGTTCCGCAAGGAAGCCTGCAAAGCCAGGTGGCAGGCTCGTTTGTATCGCGCGCGATCCGGCCAGTTGCTCGCGGACGGCAAAGAGGCGCTGGAGATGCTGCTCTCCGGAATGAAAGGGATCGCCGTCCATCACAAGCCCCGCGCCGCGGCAAGCCGCTCCCGGGACGCACGGCGCGCGAGTTCGAACTGGTCAGGTTCCCCCATCAGCGCTGCCACATTGGCCGATGCCTGGTAGGACGTCAGTTCAAAGGCCAGCAGGCCGACATCAATGCCGCCTTGAAGCTCGCCTGCGGTGACCGCCTCGTTTGCGAGATCGACGATACGCTGCCTCGCCTCGGCCCGATGATGTTCGACACGGTCGCGGATTTCGCCCGGCCGGGTGCGATATTCGCTGCTGAGCGCATGCACCAGGCAACCGCCAGGCAGCGTTCTATGCTCAACGAATGTGAACCACCCTTCGATCAGAGCGATCAGGCGTTCGGCCGCTGTCGGCAGCGCCATCGCGGGGCCAACCACCGTTTCGGCATAAAGCGCCACGCCGTTTTCGATCGTCGCCAGTTGCAGGGCTTCCCGGTCGCCAAACAGGACCTGAACGTTGCCTCGCGCCACGCCGGCGTCGGCCGCGACCCGCCCGAACGTCAGCCCCTCCAGCCCCTCCACCGACGCGATCTGCGTCGCGTGATGAAGAATGTTCGCGCGGGCGCGATCGCCGCGCTCCTTCCGCTTGTCGTTCGCCTTCATGCTGGGCCTCCTGGTCGCTCATCCGCTAGCCCGGAAACAAATATACATACGTATGTATATTGTCAATCGAAGTCGCGGGAAGAGAACAACCCGGCGCGAAACGGCGGCAACGACGCGGTCACCCAGTCCTTGCGGCGCCAGATGCCGGTCGCCACGCCGCGTTCTGCAAAACCGTTCGGTAGCCGTCAGGGTCCTCAAAGGTTTTGCCACTGCGGTCCCAAAAGGGATTGAACGACGGGACGGGCAAAAAGCCTGCTTCGCGCATTCGCTCGACGGCAGCCATCCATTCACCGGTGTCGGGGATGTAGAAGATGGTCAGGTTGTCCTGGCTTGGAGCCCGACCGACCGCATGCCCGTGTTTCTTCGTAAACTCGAAATGATACGGGTCTCCGTGACGACCGAGCATGATGCCGTCAAATCCGTCGTGATCCTTGAAGTGCGACAGAAGCTCCAATCCGAGCCCGTCGCGATAGAACCGCAAGAGCGCATCCAGATCGTCGCTTGGCCTTGCGATGCGAACGGTTTGTATATTCACGCACTGCCTTTCCTGGTGGAGCCTTCACCGCGCTGCTCTTACCAGGGTTTCGCAACAGGCCCAATCTCCAACACCATGGGCACTGGCCGGCCGGACCTCAAAAAGCGCCGATCCGACCGTGCAGGAGACGCTTGAGCCCGCGCGTTGAACCGTAAGTCCAAAGCGCGGGCCGTCTTGCCTCAGTTGGTGACGCCCATGACCTTGCCGAGATAGGCGACATACTCGCCGAACTTCGGCAGGGCGCGGGTCGCGGCCGCGTCGCGCGGGCGCGGCAGGTCGATCGTCACTTCTTCGACGATCTTGCCGGGGCGGTCCGCCATGACGAGAACGCGGTCCGACAGGAAGACGGCCTCGGCGATGCTGTGGGTGATCAGCATGACCGTCTTGCGGTGCTCCTGCCAGATCCTCAAGAGCTCGACGTTGAGCTTGTCGCGCGTCAGCGCGTCGAGCGCGCCGAAAGGTTCGTCCATCAGCAGGATCGGCGGATCGAGCACCAGGGCCTGGCCTATCGAGGCGCGCTGGCGCATGCCGCCCGACAACTGGTGCGGGTGCGCATCGGCAAATTTTGTCAGCGACAGCACGTCGAGGATCTTGTCGACCGCCGCATTGCGTGCGTCTGCCGGCATATTGCGGATGCGCGCGCCGAGCTCGACATTGCCGCGCACGGTCAGCCAGGGCAGCATGTTGTTGGTCTGGAACACCACGCCGATATCCGGTCGTGGCGAGCGGACCTTCTCGCCCTTGATCGTCGCCGTGCCGGTTTCATAGGGAATGAGGCCGGCGACGATGCGCAACAGCGTGCTCTTGCCGCAGCCGCTTGGGCCGAGAACCGAAACGAACTCCTGAGGCCTGATGCCGAAGTTGATGTCTTCGAGCGCCTTGAACTGGCCGAAGGTCTTGTTCAGCCCATGCGCCTCGATGTGGTTGGCGGCCGTATCCGCCGCAGGGCCGGTGCCCTCTTGCTTTTGGGGCACCCCGGCGGTGGCTACCGACGCCATTTTTTCCTCCCGAACTGAAATATTCATACCTGGATACCCCGCCACCAGACCGCCTTGGCCGCGAATTCGATCAGGGCGTAAAGGGCGAGCGAAATCAGGGTGATGACGATGATGCAGCCGAAGACGAGATCGGTCCGCGACGATGCGGTCGCCATCATGATGAGATTGCCGAGACCGCGCTCGGAGCCGACGAGTTCGCCGATGATCGCGCCGATCATGGCGAGCGGCATGGCAACGCGGCAGCCGTCGATGAAGCTCGGCAAGGCGCTCGGCAGGCGGAGCGTGGTGAAAGTGCGCCAGGGGCCGGCGTTGAGCGCGCGGAAATGTTCCTCGAGGTTCTTGGCCGTCCCGGCAAAACCGCCGAGCGTCGCAACGACGATCGGAAAGAAGGCGAACAGGAACGCCATTGCGACCTTGGAGATGAAGCCGTAGCCGAACCAGACGATCATCAGCGGCGCGAGCGCGCTTTTCGGCGTGGTCTGCAGCGCCGTGACGAGCGGGTAGATGGTGCGCTGGGCAAAGGGCGAGACATAGACGGCCATGCCGAGCATGACGCCAATGACGACCGCCGCTCCGAAACCAATCAAGACCTCGGCAAGCGTATACATCGAGTGCTCGAACACTTCGCCGCGTGCTTCCCACACGGCAACGACGATCGAGGACAAAGGCGGCAGGATGTAGCTTTTGACTTCGAAATATCGGACGCCGTACTCCCAGAAAAGCAGGAACGCACCGAAAAAGAGAACGACTTGGCTATAGGCGACAAGCCGCGAATTAGAGCCTGGCATGGAGGCCTCCGACGACAGAATTGGCAGGCATTTGGTGAGAGGCGCCGGGCTGACCCGGCGCCTTGGAGGTCACTGTCCTTGCTTGTCCTTGACCACCTGATGCGGCGGCGGCACGACGAAGCGCTTGAAACGCCACTGGTCGAAAGCTTCGATGTTGCGCTCCCACACCCTTGCGGTGTGCGGGCTGTCTTCCGTGACCTGGATCATGTCGCAGTAGATTTCGCAGTTGTTGCCGTCGGGGTCCTTGAACACGAGGAAGCAGTTGGCGCCCGGACCGTGCTTACCGATGCCGCGGACGATTTCGACGCCCCGCTCCTGGAGCATTTCGGCCGCGGCCTCCATGTCCTCCAGGCTATCGACCAGGTAGGAAAAATGCTCCAGGCCGGGCCGCGTGTAGCGTGGCAGGTCGTTGAAATCGGGTGAGTCCGCCGGGATCTGCGACAGGGCAAGATCGTGGTGGTCGGCGCCCGCGCGCAGGAAGACCATCTTGTCCTCGATCCAGTCGGACACTTCGAGGCCCACGATATTGGTATAGAACTCGACGGACTTGTGGATGTCGCGGACCATCAGGACCATATGGCCCAGCTTCCTCACATTTATCTTCTTCTTCATGTTCCTCTTCCCTGAACCGAACGGACTTTCTGGAGCGCCACACGTTCATAGGAACGCACCAAGGACGCTCTAGCACTCTGATTCTAGAGCATCTTTCCGCCCGCAAGCCACGTCACTTGCGGGCAGAATGCTCTAGCGACTGATGTTGCGATAAAGGTCGGTCGTCTTGATGCTGTCGTCGACGACGAACGCTTCACGCACGAAGTTCATCGTCTTTTCCATACGGTCGGCCCGCACGAAGCCGAGGTCCTTGTTTTCCGCCTGCGGATCGCGAACGAGCGCATTGATCTGGCGGATCTGCTCCAGCACCACGCTCTTCTTCAAGGTCGGATACTGCTTGACGATCAGGTCGGCAGCCTCTTCCGGATGCGCGGCCATGTAGTCGTAACCGCGATAGGAAGCGTCGAGAAACTTGTCGACCACCTCGGGCTTTTCCGAAAGCAGCGCCTCGGTCGTGACGAAGCCGCTGCCATACATGTCGAGGCCGAAATCGCGGTACTTGATCATGCCGATCTTCTTGCCGGTCTCGCCCGCATTCTCATTGAGGATGGCAAGGCTCGCGCCTTCCCAGCACTCGGCGAGATCGACTTGGCCTTCAAGGAAGGACGAGGTGATGACGGCCGGGTTCATGCGCAAGAGCTTCAGATGGTCCTTCGGCAGGCCGTTCTGCTCCAGCCAGGCCGGAACGATGTTTTGCACCGGAGACGTCGCACCGCCGCCGACCGACTTGCCGCTGAAGTCGGCAAGCGTCATTTCCTTGCCGCCATCCTTTTGCAGATAGCAGAGAGCGCCCGGCCAAACCGTGTTGATCGAGCCGACGAATACGGCCTTGCCGCCGTTGACGCGGTTCAGGATGACGCTGACCGGATCACCGTAGCCGATGTCGAACAGGCCCTGGTCGATTTCGTTGACGGTGCGCTGACCGCCATATCCCTGATAGACCGAAACATCGAGCCCGGCCTCGTCGTAGAAGCCCTTGGCCTTGGCCACCAGCACGCCGCCGACGCTGCCCTGCGGCAGCCACGACATGTTGAACGAGATTTTGTCGGCTGCCGAAGCGGCCGTCACCATTGATGCGAATGCTCCAGCCAAAGCAGCCAGACGCAGTGAATTCCCAAACTTACGAGCCATACTGTCCTCCTCAGTTCAGCCATTGTTGGCCTTGGTTATTCGATCCGAGCTCCTCTGATCGGATTGGTGATCGTGCCGACCTTCTCCACGGCGGCCGTCACGATATCGCCCGCATTCAGGAACTCCCCGGTCCCCATGCCTACCCCGTCGGGCGTTCCTGTCGCGACCAGATCGCCCGGCCGAAGCGTCAGAATAGACGACAGGTAGGAGATCTGCTCCGCGACGGAGAAAATCATCGATCCGGTGCTGTCGTCCTGCTTGCGCGTGCCGTTGACGTCGAGCGTCAGGCGAAGATCCTGCGGGTCGCCGACGCAATCGGACGGCACCAGCCAGGGCCCGAGCGGCGCGAACGTGTCGAAGCTCTTGCCGCGAAACCAGTCGTGCTTGAACGGGAAGTCGGTGCGCCGGGTCAGGTCGCGCGAGGTGATGTCGTTGATGACCGTGTAAGCGGCAACGTGGTCGAGAGCGCGCTCGACCGGAATGTCACGGCCGCCGATGCCGATCACGGCAGCAAGTTCGACCTCCCAGTCGACCTTTTCGGCGCGCGCCGGCAGGATGATCGCTTCGTCCGGGCCAATGACGCTTGAATCCGCTTTCATGAAGACGAAGGGCTGACTCTCGGACTTGGCGGCCAGCACCGTACCCATCTCCTGCGCATGCTCGACATAGTTCGAAGCGGTAGCAAAGATCCTGACCGGACGATAGGGCGCGCAGAGCTTTGTGCCCGTGCCCAGCGGTTCGAATTTGCGGCCACTGTCGACAAGACGTTCGGCCAGACCGGCCAGCGCCGGCTCGACGTCGGTCCAGGCGCTGAGCATGCCTTCGATCCCACCTGCGAGCCACTTGCTCCAGGCTTCGCCCGGCTGCTGCAAAACCCGAGAAACCAGATCGAGATCATAGACGCCCTGCTCGGTCACGATGACCGGCCGAACTTCCTCCCTGATGAGCCTTTGCCCCAGCGCATGCCAAACCACCAGACATCTCCTTCCCTCGTTGTCGGTATCCATGTTGCATACAATTTCGTGTTTATGTATTCTTGTCAAGCAACAAGTGCACACGAAATGAGGGCGAAATGCGGAAGCGACAGCTCGAACTGTTTCACGAATGGGGATCGATCCAGTCTTTCAAAGTGCGCGTATGCCTCGCGGAACTCGACCTTTGCTGGGTCTCGCGACGGATCGACCTCTCGCGTTTCGAGAATCTTGATACCGGCTATCTCGCGATCCATCCGCAAGGCCTCGTACCGGCGCTGCGGATCGACGGCGAAATCGTCACCGAGTCGTCGCAGATCAATGAACGCCTCGATGCGTTCGCCGCAAACGCACTGCTGCCGGACGATGCCGCGGTCCGCCGGCGCGTGCGCGACTGGACAAAATTCGAGGACACTGTCGTTCACCCGGCGGTGAGGCCGCCGACATTCAATCTCATCCTGAAGCCACGGCTTCGACAGTTTTCACCAGGCGAGGTCGCGGCGGCGATGGACAGGCACCCGGTTGCTGCCCGCGCCGAGGCCTACCGGCTGGCCGTCGAGGCACCGATCGATGGCGCAGCCGTCGTCGCTTCAATCGCCGTCTTCCGGTCCGTGCTCGCGCGCATGGAAAATCATCTGTCGCACGCGCCTTGGCTTGCCGGCGATCACTTCACACTTGCCGATGTGGCGATGGCCGCCTTTATCGACAGGCTCGACCGGCTCGCCATGGAGGCGCTCATCGCTCCGTTTCCGCGCGTTGCCGACTGGGCGGACAGGGTTCGGCAGCGGCCGAGTTTCACCGCAGCCAAGGGTCCACAGGCCGAACGCCCAGACCCGCTCGTCAACCGCGATCTCGTCGACAGCCTCATGGCCGCCGCCGACGCCCATCCACAAAACCACCCCTGACCTTCAAGGAGATCCCATGGACCACCAAAGCATGCAGCACGCCCAGACTGACGCAACCTTGCTCGCAAGACTGTTCACCGAAGCGCGCAGCCAGAACGGCTGGCTCGATCAGCCGGTACCACCCGAACTGCTGCAGCACGTTCACGAGCTTGCCCGCATGGGCCCGACCAGCATGAATTGCTCGCCATTGCGGATCCTCTATCTCACCAGCCAGGAGGCAAAGGAGCGGCTGCGGCCGGCGCTTGCCGCCGGCAATGTCGACAAGATGATGACCTGCCCGGTCGTTGCGATCTTTGCGACCGACTTCGAATTCGCCGAGCACCTGCCCTTCCTGTTCCCGCACACGGACGGCAAGGGCTTCTTCGAGCGCAACACGCATCTCGTCGCCGACACGGCCTTTCGCAACGCCACGCTTCAGGCCGCCTACTACATGCTGGCGGCCCGTGCCGTCGGGCTCGACTGCGGCCCGATATCGGGCTTCAACGCCGCCGCGGTCGATGGCATCTTCTTTGCTGGGACGCAGACGAAGTCAAACTTCATCTGCGGCATCGGGCATGGCGATCCGTCAAAGCTCTTTCCCCGGCATCCCCGCTTCGCCTTCGACGAGGTCTGCACGGTCCTTTAAACGGAAAACCCCCGGCGCCGCCGCGCCGGGGGTCAGGATTTCAACTGTTTTCGTTTACCCGGCCGCGGACGCGACGACCTTCAACTCCACCACCATGTCGGGATGCGGAAGCGCGCGGACGCCAACGGTCGTTCGCGCCGGACCGCCGGCGGCAAACCACCGGTTATACTCTTCGTTCATGGCGCCGTAGTCGGCCATATCGGTCAGGAATATCGTGACGTCCACCAGGTGATCGAGGCGAGCGCCGTTTCGTTCCAGCGTGTCCGAGGCCTTCTGTAGGATGGTCCGCAACTGCACCGCGACATCATGGACGCGCTTGCCGTCGGCGGCCACCCGCGTGCCGGAAATCGTGCCATCCGCCTGCCGGGCGCTGATCCCCGACAGGAAAAGAAGACCGCCTGCCCGCCGCAATTCGGCATAGTTGGCAAGCGGCTTAACCGCAGCCGTACCCGGCACGCTCACGCGTCTTCCCTGACGACGGTCCAGGGCCTAAAGCCGATCTCCGTACAGGCGGCGATGAACTTCTGCTCGGTCTGCTGGTCGAGTTCCATCAAGGGCGGCCGCACCGTGCGCCAGCTGGCGTCGCCCGTGTGGCGCGCCATCATGATCTTCATCGCCTGGATCATCGGAAACTGCTGGAACAGCGCGCGCACCGGCCCGACAGGGGCAAAGGCGACGGTCGCGCCATGTTTCCCGCTGGCCGCAGCCGCATCGACCATCGCCTTGGCATTGACGTTCGCGGTGGCGGAAATGCAGCCGGCCGCGCCCCGTTCGATGGTTTCCCCAAGCAGGATTTCGGAAGCGGGGAAAACCTTGAAGCCGTTGCCGACCTCGAGATAACGGTTGAGGGTGTCGCGATCGCCCGAACTGTCCTTCACGCCCGAGATATTGGCGGGATAGCGCCGGCGCAGCGCCTCGATCAGCTCGATGGTGATCGGCACGCCGGTGAACTGCGGAATATGATAGAGCACGATGGACAGGCGATCCGAGCCGATGGCCTCGATCAGATGCCCGTAGTGGCGGGCAAGCCCCTCGGTCGAAACCGGCTTGTAGAAGAACGGCGGCAGCACGAGCACCGACGGTGCGCCGGCGTCGACGGCTGCGCGCGCCAACTCGACCGTTTCCTCCAGACTGCAGGCGCCCACACCCGGCATCAGGGTTCGCGCCGGGATCCCCGCCTGCAAGACATCGTCGAGCAACTGCCGCTTCTTGCGCAGCGACAGCGACGCTGCCTCGCTGTTGGTGCCGAAGATGGCAAGGCCCGCACCCTGGTCGACGATCCAGCGGCAGTGTTCGATGAACCGCAGTGTGTTGCAGCTCAGATCCGGCTTGAACGGTGTCAGCACCGGCGCATAGACGGAAGGCAGTTCTGGCTTCATGATGTTCACTTTCCCTTTTGACAGGACAATCCGCAGGGGAAGAAGCCGCACTCTTCCCGGGCGAAATGGATGATCTCGCGTCCAAGCTCGTCCTCGCCGGTATCGAAATGGGCGACGATGGAGGTGTGGTTGTGCTGGCTAAGCTGTACGAAGCGCGGCGCCTTGCCCCGGCGCATCGCGTGACGCTGGGCGTATTCCGCGCCATAGGCATCGATGTAACGGTTCTCATGTTCGGCAACGGCAATGAACACGGGCAGATCGCGTGACCCGGCAAAGGCCACCGGCGACCTCTCGTCGTAGGTGCCGGCATCCTCGCCGAAGTACTGACGCACATTGGCGGCGTTCGGATTGTCCGCCAGGCAATCGGCCCTCAGCCGAGCGCTGATCAGTACCGCCCCCTTGATCGCCGGATGCGGCAGCCGTCCGACGGCCGGATCCAGCAGATAGCTTGCGACATGAGAGCCGCCGGCAGAGTGGCCGATGAGAAGAATGGATTGCGGGTCGCCGCCATAGGCGCCGATCGAGCCGACGATCCAATCCATCGCTGCGGCGACATCGCGCGCGCCCTCTGGATACTGCGCACCGGGTGCGAGCCGATATTCGATGTTGACGCCGACGAACCCCTGGCGGGCAAACCAGCGCAGGACATTGTCGTAGATCAGCCCGTCGCCACTTTTAGAGCCGCGCGTGAAAGCGCCGCCATGGACGAAGGCGATGACAGGGCGCGCACGGCTACCGGCGCAGACATGGGCGCTTTCGAAGACGTCGAGCCGATGGGCGCTGTCTTGCCCATAGGCAATGTCGCGATGCTCCACCAGCGGCTGGCGCGCGACGCTCGCTTCGGCATGCGGCCGGTAAACCTCGAGAACGACCTTACGGCTCGCCGCCAGGTCGTCGTTCCAAACCGTCCCAACCTGCCGCAACCGGTCCTTCTCCGCCGGTGACAACCCTTCAAATCGCATCGACTTCCTCCAAGCCTCGCTGACGGCGCGGCATCCGCGCGTCGTCATCAGCGTGCATTTCGATAACACCCAAAATCACACTTGACAACCATTTTGCATACACAGATTACTAATTGCATACACGGATCGATTTCAGCCGTGTCGCCCGGCGCATGTCGCGCCGCGCTCATCTGCAGAGAAAGGAAAGTTCACATGGCAAAGTTGCGCCATCTCGCCATCGCCGTCTCCGACCCGGAAGCGGCTGCGCAGTTCTTCGAAAAGGCATTCGGCATGACCCGCGCGGGCCAGGCGATGCGCGGCGTCTACATGACCGACGGCATCATGAACGTCGCCCTCCTGAACTTCGGCGAAGAGCCGGTTCCGGGCTTTGAAACGGAGAAGGACTACAACGGCCTCATCCACTTCGGCATGTGGGTCGATTCCGTCGAGGAAACCGACGAGCTCGTTCGCGCCGCCGGCGGCTCCTACATGGCCGGCCGCAAGGAATCGAGCCCGAACGTCTTTTACGAGGTCAAGTACAAGACGCCCGAAGGCATCGTCTTCGACGTCACGGAAAATGGCTGGAAGGGTGCCGTCAAGAACGTCAACGCCGCCTGAAAGACTTGAGTGACATCGCGTCAGCCCAAAATGGCGCGGTGAAACAAACCATGCCCTTCGCCAGGCGAAGGGGGCAAAACGACTGGAGAAAGTGACATGACCAGAAAGACGATCGTGGTTTCCATACCGGTTTCGGAAGCCTGCCTGTCACGACTATCCAGCCACTACGACGTGATCGCGCTGCCCAACGGACTGGGCAGCGGATCACCGTCGCTCGATCGCGACGCCGTCTGGGCTGTCGTGACCAATGGCAGCACCGGCCTTAGCGATATACAGATGGCGAGCCTGCCGAAGCTCGAACTGGTCTGCTCCTATGGCGCCGGCTACGAGAACATCGACCTTCAGGCGG
Source organism: Ensifer sp. PDNC004 (assembly GCF_016919405.1). NCBI lineage: Bacteria > Pseudomonadati > Pseudomonadota > Alphaproteobacteria > Hyphomicrobiales > Rhizobiaceae > Ensifer > Ensifer sp. PDNC004. Next base: position 349,290 of record NZ_CP070354.1, on the reverse strand, counting down.
CCCGACAAAGAGGCGTGCGCGTCACGCACGCCCCGAACACCAACATGGAAACGGTCGCCGATCACGCGCTCGCCCTGATGCTTGCGGTCTCCCGCGACATCTGCAACCGCGATCGTGCCTTGCGCGACGGCGGCTGGGCAACAATCCGCTCCCCGCGGCCGACGCTCTCGGGCGCAAGACTGGGGGTGATCGGCTTCGGCAATATCGGCCAGGCGATCGCCCGACGCGCCGAGGCTTTCGGCATGCGGGTTTCCTATACGACGCCGGAGCCCATGCCGGGCGTCACCCAGCCGCATCTGCCGGATGCCCTATCCCTGGCAAAGGTCAGCGACTTTCTGGTCGTCGCCTGCCCGGGCGGGCCTTCGACGCGCCACCTGGTCAACCGCGCCGTGCTCGATGCACTCGGCCCGACGGGCTTTCTCGTCAACATTTCCCGCGGGATGGTGGTCAACACCGAGGACCTCGTCCAGGCGCTCGGTGACAGGACGATTGCCGGAGCCGCGCTTGATGTCTTCGAAGGCGAACCGACCCTGCCGCTTGCGCTTCGCGACCTTGCCAACCTCGTCGTGACGCCGCATATGGCCGGCCGCTCACCCGCCTCGGATGCGGCACAGATCGATGCCCTCATCAACAACCTCGCGGCGGCAAGCGCCGGTGGCGCCCTGACGGCGCAACTTGCATAAATTGGATGCGGTCATTAAACCGATTCCTGGCCGTAGCGGCCTTGACTGCGTCGTGAAGACAGGAAAGCTGCACGCATGACAACGATTGCCTCCCAGATCTACCAGCAACTTGCCGACGAGATCGCCAAGGGCGTGATGGTGCCTGGGCAAAAGCTCGAAGAAAAGACGATCGCCGAGAAGTTCGGCGTGTCGCGGACGCCCGTTCGCGAAGCGATGCGTGAGCTTGGCGCGCGCGGATTGATCGAAATGAACCCGCGTCGCGGCGGCATCGTCGCCCGCATCGATGTCGAGCAGATGGCCGACATGCTGGAGGCCGAATGCGAGATCGAGGCATCCTGCGGGCGGCTTGCCGCGCAACGCATGACGGCCATGGAACGCGAGCAGCTCTATGAATTGCACCGCCTCTATGCCGACTGCGTGGCAAACCAGGACATCGAAGGCGCACGCGACATCAACCGCAAGTTCCACGATGCGATCTGCCGCGGCGCCCACAACCAGACGATCGCCGCCATGGCGGTCGACCTCCGCGCGCGGCTCGCGCCGTTCCGCCAGCACCAGGCCGGCCCGGCCGATATCCGCCTGCAGCAGTCGCTCGACGAACACCAGAAGATCGTCGACGCGATCAGGGCCAACGACGCCGGCGGCGCCTATGCGGCGCTTTCGGAACACAACGCCCGCCTGAGCGCCGGCGTCATGCGCCGCTTCACCGAAGCCGCGAAGTAACGCCGACGTCTTCGACGCGGCCTGCCGTCGAACCAATTTCACCGCGTAGATTATAGGCGCGCCCGACACGAAAACTCGGTCGGGCGTCGCTTCTGCGCGCCCGCGTTCCCGGTCCGAAATCTCACAGCGCAGCATTTCCCCGCGTGCCCCCATGGGCGCCACATCCCGATCCCTTGGCTCCGGCATGGACCCAAGCGATCCCGCCGTTCCCTTCCGCTCTTTTCGAATTATGGCGCAGAGGCGCATGCAGTCTGGTGCGCAAACTTATAAGTTTGCATTCCATATTAAATCTGTGCATACATATTTACCGTAATGAATACCAATTTCTGGTATTGCCGTCTGACCGACCGAGTTCACGACCCTAGTTCTGGAGGAGAAAACATGGGCAAGACTGCACGGTACATGACATTGGCGCTGGCGCTGGCCGCTTCGAGCGCGCTTGGGGCCCCGGCGTTCGCGGAGGCGCAAAAGACCATCGGCGTCACCGTCCCCTATTTCGGCTCGCCGTTCTGGAAGGCAGGCCTCTACGGCGTCGAAACTGCGGGCAAGGAAAAGGGCTACGCCATCATCAAGGGCGACGCCAAGGACACCGCCGACGTCCAGATCAAGCAGATCCGCGACTTCATCGACAAAAAGGTCGCTGCCATCATCATCGGCGCCGCCGATGCCGCGGCCGTCGGACCGGCCGTCGAAGAAGCGATCGACAAGGGCATTCCGGTCATCGCCCTCTCCGTCCCGCCGAAATCGGACCGGCTGACATCCTTTGTCGGCGCAGACAACATCGGCATGGGCCGCCTGCAGGGCATCTGCCTTGGCCGCGCCATCGGCGGCAAGGGTGAAGTCGGCCTCTTTGCCGGACCGGACGAGATCTGGGCAAAGCTCCGCGTCACCGGCTTCAAGAACACGATGGAAGCCGATTTCCCCGACATCAAGATCGTCGCCGAGAAGGCTGGCGGTACCAAGGATGCGGGCATCGCGGCGGCCGACTGGACCAAGAGCCACCCGGATATCCACGGCATCTTCACCGCAGCCGACACCATGGCTGTGGAGTCGATCAAGTCGCTGACACAGGCCGGGGCGACCGACAAGATCAAGGTCTCGACCTCGAACCTCAACGACGAGGCGCGCGCCGCCCTTGAAAACGGCACGCTCACTTGCGCGTCCCTGCAGCCGGCAGTGTCGATGGGACGCGATGCCATGCGCGAGGCGACGGCCGCGATCGAAGGCGGCAAGGTGCTGGGCCGCATCGAAGCCCCCGCTTTGCTGGTGACCCGCGAGAAGGTCGCCACCTACGATTTCAGCAAGATCATCGCCCCGGCCGATTACCAGCCCTGATATCGCTACGGACCAACGGGGAGCCGCGCTCTGCCCGGCTCCCTCGCCCCTTCGCGGTCGCTAAAAGCGTGCGCACCCCAGCGCTTGGCGCGCTAGCCGCCGCGAAAGCGCAATGCCTCGACCAGCAGCGCAAATGCGGGCGATGGCAGCCGCCGGCTCGGATAGTAGAGATGGAATCCGGGAAAAGGCGGGCACCAATCCTCGAGCACGGGCACCAGCCGCCCCGCTTCGACGAGCGGCCCCAGGTGATCGTCGGGAAGACAGGCAAGGCCCAGGCCGCTCAGAGCCGCGTCGATGATCATCGGCACGTCGTTGCAGACGAATTGCCCTTCGACGCGGACATTCAGCGGGCGACCGTCGCGTTCAAACTCCCACGCATACAGTCCGCCAAGCGTGGGCAGGCGCAAATTGATACAGTTGTGCCCCGTCAGGTCGTGAGGCGTCTGCGGCCTGGGGTAGCGTTCAAAATAGTCCGGCGCGCCCGCCACCACCATTCTGAGATCCGGACCGATGCGGACAGCGATCATGTCCTTTTCGATGCTCTCGCCCAGCCGCACGCCGGCATCATAGCGTTCCGTCACCAAATCGACGAAGCGCTGGTCGATCGAGATCTCGACACTGATCTCGCGATACTCGGCCATCAGCCTTTTCACGGCGGGCATGAGGATCGTCTCGGCCGCGTGGCGGCTTGAGGTTAAACGGATGGTCCCGCCCGGCTGCTGGCGCATCGCGCTCAGCGCGTCGAGCCGGCTACGAATGTCGTTGAAGGCCGGGCGCAGCGTCTCCATCAGCTGTTCCCCTGCATCCGTCGGCACGACATTGCGCGTCGTCCGGGTCAAGAGCCGTACGCCCATGCGCTCTTCGAGCCGCCGCACCGTATGGCTGAGCGAAGACTGGGACGTGCCGAGACGGGCGGCCGCGCGGGTGAAGCTTCGTTCCTCGCCGACCGTCAGGAACGCGACAAGATCGCCCAGTTCATCTCGCTTCATTCATGAATCCACAACATAGGTTCATACTCGATTTAGCATCCAATCGAATTTCTCCGCGAGATCTAGATTCAGGCCAGGGCGCGTTGAACCGCCGTGCCCTCTTGAAAAGAGCGCCGGCCGGTCTCGTGCGCGCTCGCCGCCATCAAGAACGGAGAAAAGACATGAAGAAGCGAATTCTCGGAAAAGCCGGCCTGGAAGTCTCGGCCCTCGGCTTTGGCTGCATGGGCCTGGATTTCGGCTATGCCAACAAAGTCAGCAGGCAGGAGGGCGTTACGCTGATCCGCGAGGCGGTTGATCGCGGCGTGACCTTCTTCGATACGGCGGAGGTCTACGGCCCCTTCACCAACGAGGAGATGGTCGGCGAGGCCCTCAAGCCCGTGCGCGACCGCGTGGTCATCGCCACCAAGTTCGGCTTCAACATCGTCGATGGCAAGCAGTCGGGTTTGAGCAGCCGGCCGGAGCACATCCGCACGGTCTGCGACGCATCGCTGAAACGCCTCGGCGTCGACGTCATCAACCTCTTCTATCAGCATCGCGTCGATCCGAACGTGCCGATCGAGGATGTCGCAGGCGCCGTGAAGGACCTCATCGCTGCAGGCAAGGTCAGGCACTTCGGCCTGTCCGAGCCCGGGGCTCAAACGGTGCGGCGGGCACATGCGGTCCAGCCGGTCACCACGCTCCAGAACGAATATTCGCTCTGGACCCGCGGACCGGAGACGAACGGCATCCTTGAAACCTGCGAAGAGCTTGGCATTGGCCTCGTGCCCTACAGCCCGCTCGGAAAGGGCTTTCTCACCGGTGCGATGAGCAAGGATACCAGGCTCGGCGAAGGCGACTTCCGCAAGATCCTGCCCCGCTTCACGCCCGAAGCGATGGAAAAGAACCAGGCGCTCGTCGACCTCCTGAAGAGGATCGCCGACGACAGGGGCGCCACGCCTGCGCAAATCGCGCTCGCCTGGCTTCTGGCACAAAAGCCATGGATCGTCCCGATCCCGGGAACGACCAAGCTTCACCGCCTGGAAGAAAACCTCGCCTCGGTCGATGTGGCGCTGACGGCAGCCGATCTCGCGGAAATCGAAACGGCGGCGGCAGCAATCCCGATCGAGGGGGAGCGCTACCCGGAACAGTTGCTGAAGACGACGGGCCTCTGAAGGCGCCTGACACCCGAGCAGGATCAGACGGGCGGGAGCGGGAATGCTCTCGCCCCGACATCTCTTCCGGGAATTAAACCAAATGTTTGTCCTCTTCGGCAAGGATGCGACCGAAGCTTGCAGAAGGCTCCATTCCGGAATTGAAGCTGCGGACACGGGACATTGTACAATCTGATATCGGTCGTTCTGAAGAAGCGCCTCGATCTTTCATTCAAGACATCGCCAGACTTCCGCGCACGGATCGTGGAGGCTCCCGGGCTATGGATGAACGAGCGCGAGGTCGCCAGGCTGCGGCAGGAACTGCGAAAAGTCGCGCAACGATCGGTTCCCGACGGGGAGCTCGACTACGGCATCTTCTCCGAGCGTGACGATGCGCTCGCCCGAACGATCGTCACGCTCGTCTATCGGGTTTCCGACGGCGAGCCGGTTGCCTTCAATGCACTGCCCGTCCTCCAGGTCTCTCTCTCCGGCAAACCGGTCGAAGTCCTCCATCTGGGGCTTGTGATGATCGATCCGGCGGTTCGCAGCCAGGGACTTTCCTGGATCCTCTACGGCCTCACCTGTTTCCTTCTCTTTCTGCGCAACCAGCTTCGCCCGCTCTGGATTTCAAACGTCACCCAGGTGCCGGCCGTTGCCGGCATGGTGGCCGAAACCTTCAGCGGCGTCTTTCCCGCACCCACCCGCGGTGCACGCAGATCGCTGCGCCAGCAGCTGATCGCCACGGCTATCATGGAATCGCATCGCCACGTGTTCGGAGTCGGCCCTGACGCCGGTTTCGATGCCGATCGCTTCGTCATCACCAATGCCTATACCGGCGGTTCCGACAACCTGAGGAAGACGTTCGAGGCGGCACCGAAACACCGCAAGGCGGAGTACAACGACTTCTGCGCCGCCGAACTCGACTACGAGCGCGGTGACGACCTGCTGCAGATCGGACAGTTGGACCTCAATGCGGCGCAGCGCTACCTCATGGAAAGCGTGCCGCGCAACGCGCTCGGCCGCCTTGCCGTTGCAAGTACCGTTATCCTCGTACAAAGGCTCGTGCTGCCGGCGTTGCATTGGGCCGACAGCCGCCGGCAGTGGGGCGTCTTGAGGCCCAGCCGATGAACAGCCAATTTTCCTACGCGACCTTCACCACACGCAACATCGGCTTCGTCACCGAAGCGGAACAACGGCGCCTGAGCCAGGCGACAGTTTTCGTCTGTGGAACCGGCGGCATGGGCGGCGCCTGTATCCAGTCGCTAGCACGTGCCGGGATTGGTCGGCTGGTTCTTGCCGATATCGATGACTTCGAGCTTTCGAACCTCAACCGACAGGTCTTCTGCTTTGCCGACACGATCGGCATGCCGAAGGCGGAGGCGACCCGCGACCTTTGCCTCAAGATCAATCCCGGCCTTGATGTCACCGTCTACGGACCGGACTGGACCGACCATGTCGATGCGATCATTGCGCAAGCGGATGTCGTCATCAACGGAACCGATGATCTCAGCGCCAGCCTGCTGCTTTATCGCACGTCACGAGACCACGGCCGGACGGTAATCGACGCCTACGCCTCGCCGCTGCCCTCCGTCTATGTGACGCGGCCGCAGGATCCGATGCCCGAGGAGCGGCTCGGCTATCCGACTGTCGGCACCGCCTGGAACGCGCTGACGCAGGACCAGCGGGCCGAGGCGTTCCTGCGCGAGGCGGAGCATGTGATGGTGCATTCGTCGTCCCGTCACCATGTCGACCTGTCGCTTGCCGGTGAAGTGATCGCCGGCACCCGCAGCCGCATGTCTTTCGCGCCGATGGTGATCTCCACGGGCACATTGATGGCCTATGAGGCGATCCATGCGGTCCTTGGCCGCCCACAGTCTGCCGATTGCCGCGGCTGGTTCTTCAACCCGCATGCCGGGCGCGTCGAGCGACCGCGAAATGCGCTCGTCGCGGCCCTGCTGCGCCCGCTTGTCAGGCGCTACCTGACCCGACTTGCGGCTCCGGCAACGTCATGAACACCTCGCTGATTGCCGATAGCTTCGTTTCGCTGGCAGCGCTGGGCGGTCTGCTCGTGCTGATCGGCGTGATCCGGAGCTTCGACGCCAAGAGCCCGCTGAACCGTCGGTTCCTCTTCGGTCTGCAGGTGCTGGCGGCCTTGATGGCGAGCCGGGTGCTCGCCTGGTGGACAGACCTTTTCATCTTTAAGGCCGCGACGATCATAACCGCAGGGCTCGTCCCGCTCTCGACCGTCCTGCTTGCCGAAGGGCTGTTGCGGCGGCACGCGCCGAGAACAACGAAGTGGATCGCGGCCGGCGGCGCGGCCACCTTCGTCGTCCTCGCCTTCCTGCCGGCATCGTTCGCCGAACCCTGGCGGGTCACACTGCTGTTCCTCTACCAGTTGGTCACCTTCGCCCTTGCCGGACACATGACCGTGACACGCGATCGGACCAGCCTGTCGAAAGCGGAAAATCAGGCCGTCGACCGCATTGCTCTCTCGCTGCTTCTGATCCTGCCGCTGCTCGTGACGGACTTCCGCTCCGTCTACATCGACCAGCCGGTGCGGCTCGGCGGGGTCGCCATCCTGTTTTTGTGCTGGTTGCTGATCAGCCTTGGCCAGCGCGCCGTCGGGCACCGTGACACGGTGGTGTCCTTCGTCATCCTTCTCTCGGTTGCGCTCCTTGCGGCCCTCGTCATCGGCGTCGAAAACAGCCTCGAACCAGCCGCGCTGGTACGAGCGGCAAGCGTCATCCTCAGTGCCGCCCTGCTCGGCGTGATCTGGAAGGACAGCATCAGCCTGCGCATGGAGCAACGGCGGCAAAGCCTGATCCGCCATCTGGCCGAGGACCGCATCGACGACACGCTGGGCTTTCTCAAGGAACTGCAGAACCATCCCTTGGTCGACGGCGCCCTTCTGCTTGGCGAAGATGAGCTCTGCGACCTCGACCTGCCCGCGGTCAAGGCGCTGTTTGCGGCCCGCCCCCTGCTGCGCATTGCTGAAACGGGGAGCCTTTCTCAAGCGGATGCGGAGCAGATGTCCTGGCTGCTCGAAAAATACGAGGCAACCCACCTGATGCTGGTGTCCAACCGTCCGTTCCGGCTGATCGCGCTCAACATGCCCTCCGTCTCCGCCACGCCGGGTGCAGAAACCGAATTGAAGGTCGTCCAGCGCATGGCGATGCTGATCTCCGAAAGAAACCCGCTTCATGATTGAGATCCGCACCGGCGATATCGACGCCTTCTTCGCCGCGCCCTTTCAGATCTATGGCGCGCGGACACCCTATGTCTCGCCGATGTTGAGCGACCTCAAGCGCTTCCTTTCCGCCAAGACGAACCCACTCTTCGACACGGCTGCCGACTTAGCCTTTTTCACGGCCCATGAAGGCGGTGCCGTGCGCGGGCGCATTACGGCGCATGTGCATCGCGCATCGAACGCAAAGTTCGCGCTTGATCGCGGCTATTTCGGTTACTTCGACTGTGTCGATGACGAAAGGGTCGCGGCCGCCCTCCTGGAGCGGGCAGAGGATTGGGCGCACGCGAAGGGATTTCGGGAGATCCTTGGAAACTTCAACCTGACGGCCATGCAGCAGGTGGGCGTCATGACCGGCGGTTTCGAGAACGCGCCCTATACCGACCAGGTTTGGGGACCGCCCTATCTGCCTCGCCTGCTGGAAAGCCGGGGCTATGCGCCCTGTTTCCCGATGACCACTTTCGAAATCGACATTCGCACCGTGGCGATCGACGGATTGCTTGCCAGCGCGCAGATGCGCGCTCTTTTCGACGACGGGTTCCGCTTTTCGCCGATCCGGCGCGCAACGCTCGAACGAAGGCTCGAAGACTCCCGGTTGATCCTCAACGAGAGCTTCGCCGACAATCCGATGTTCGTGCCCGTCAGCCGGGCCGAGTTCGAGTTTCAGGCCAAGGAGATGAAGTGGATCATGGATCCGCGCATTTCGGCGGTCGCGGAAAAGGACGGCGTGCCCGCCGGGGCGGTGATCGCCATTCCTGACGTCAATCCGATGCTGAAGGCGATGGGCTCGCGACTGGGGCTGACTGCGCCCTGGCACCTGCTCAAGCACCGCCTGAAGCGTCGCCGCGCCGTGATCATATTCCAGGGTGTGAAACCGGAACATCAGGGACGCGGCCTGAACCCGCTGCTGCTTGCCCATGTGCTGGGCGAGATGCGCCGTGCCGGCTGCGAAACCGCCGGCGGCACCTGGATCGCGGACGTCAACGCGGCGAGCCTGAGACAGGCGGCGAAGGCAGGCGCAACTCCGCTTCATCGTCTGCATCTCTTCGGAAAGACGCTATGAAGCGCGTTGATGCCACCATGCTCGCCGCTCTCGCGGCCGAAGCCAACCTCGCCCCTTCCGTTCACAACACCCAGCCCGCCCGTTGGGCGCTCGACCAGGCGGGACGCATCCTGCTCGCAGCCGACCTCTCCCGGCAGCTGAGCGTCGGCGATCCGAGCAGCCGCGACATGGGGCTTTCCTGCGGGGCGGCACTTGAGGGCATGGTGATGGCGCTCGCCGCCCGCGGGATCGGTGTGGCGATCGATGATCTCTGGACGGACAATTTACGGGATTGGAAACCTGGCTACCGGTTAGCCGCACGGCTGGAGCTTACCGGCGACGTCGCAGCGCCGCAGGCGCTTTCCGAGTGGATCACGAGGCGCTTCACATGGCGGGCGCGTTTCTCGCCAACCTCAACCGAGCAGATCGAGAGGCTCGAGCATTGGGCCGCTGAGGCGGCCGATGTGAGGCTTGCTTGCGGCCACGAGGACCTTGCCTTCATTGCGTCGCTCAACGATCGCGCAAGCCTCACAATCATGCGCGAACGCGCGTTCCGCGATGAACTCGTAAGATGGATGCGGCTGTCCCCCCGGCATCCGGCCTATTCCACCGACGGGCTCAACCTCGCTGCACTGCAGATGGGACGGCTGGAAGGGGCGTTGGCGGGACATGTCCTGGCCTCGCCGCTTTTCGACATTGCCGACCGCCTGGGGCTTGGCCAAGCGCTCGTCGCGGAATCGGAAAAGACGACGACGGCAGCCGCCTGTCTCGTGTTTCACCGGCCGGAGAATGAGAGCCCGATCGTCTCTGGACAGGCCTTCTATCGTTTCTGGCTGAGCTTCACCCGCTTTGGTCTCGCCGGTTGGCCGATGGCGGTGCTTGCCGACCTGCCATCCGCTGCGCAGGCGTTGCGCGAGCGCTTCCCGCTGCCACCCGGACACCGGGTCATCAACGTGCTGCGCGTGGGGCCGGCGCCGTCAACGGTTCCGAAGTATCGCCTTCCGGCAGGCGATCTCGTGCTGGACGGGAAGCCGGCCTGAGGCCGGCTCCCTTTTCGACATTATCAGGCGGCGTTCTCGGTCGTTGCCGTCTCGGCAAGAAGCCTTTGCGCACTGACGAAGTCCACCTTGCCGGTCCCGAGCACCGGTACGGCACCCACCCTCACGTCGGAGGGAACCATCATGTCCATCGCCCCCTTGTCTTTGGCGAAGCGGAGGAAAGCGGCACGTGTCGCACCAGGAGCATCGGTGAGCATGACCAGACGCTCACCCTTCTTGGGATCAGGCAACGACACGACGACCGTCAACTGGCCGGGCCACATCTCGCCCGCCAGCGCTTCAACAGCGCCAAGCGAAACCATCTCGCCGCCGATCTTGGCGAAACGCTTGGCCCGCCCGCGGATGACGATGAAGCCGTCTTCATCGACCGTGACGATGTCGCCGGTATCATGCCAGCCGTCGGGCGCCGGCTCGAGCACGCCGGGCGCCTCGACGCGAAGATACCCGGCCATGACGTTGGCGCCGCGGATGAAGAGACGACCGCCTTCGGTGACACCCGGCACGGCATCGAGCCTGTATTCCATGCCCGGCATGATCTTGCCGACGCTACCGGCCTTGTTGAACATCGGCGTGTTCAGCGCGATCACTGGCGCAGCCTCGGTCACGCCATAGCCTTCGAGGATGCGGACGCCGAACTTCTCCATGTAGAGCGCGCGCGTTGCGGCACGAACCGGTTCGGCACCGGCGAAGCAGTAGCGGATCGAGCGGAAGTCATAGGGATGCGCCGTCCGGGCATAACCGTTCAGGAACGTGTCGGTCCCGAAGATGATGGTCGCGTTGGACGCATAGATCAGCTCCGGGATGATCCGGTAGTGCAGTGGCGACGGGTAGAAATAGACCGGCACCCCGGAGATGAGCGGCAGAACCGTTCCGGCCGTGAGACCGAAGGAATGGAACACCGGCAGGATGTTGAACACCTTGTCGCCCGAGTGGAAATCGATGCGCGACGCGGCCTGGGCTGCGTTGGAGAGGATGTTGCGGTGCGTCAGCACCACGCCCTTCGGCGTCCCCTCGGATCCCGACGTATAGAGAATGACCGCCGGCTCGTCGGCCGTGCGCCGGACGAGCGGCCGCCCCTTTCGCAGCAGACCACGCAGCTTGTCGGCAAGTCCGATCGTCTGGCGCAGATCATCGAGCCAGACGATCTCCACCGTCTTCGACAATTCCTCGACGACGGGCCCGAGTTTCGCCTGGGCGACGAAGGCACGCGACGTCAACACATGACGGACCTCGGCTGCCTTGCAGGCCGAGATGATGTTGGCTGCACCGGCGGTGAAATTGAGCATAGCCGGGACCTTGCCGGCCGACATCACGCCGAGGATGGTGGCAACCGCGCCGTTGGCGTTGGGCAGGAGAACGCCAAGTGCCTTTTCATTCGGGAAAAGCGACTGGAACTTGGCGCCGAGCACGGCCGCACCGGTCAACAGCTTGCCATAGGTGAGCGAACCGGTAACCGGGTCCTGCACGGCGAGCTTGTTGAACCCACGCTCCTTGGCGGTCTTGATCACCTTTTCGAGCACGGTGGTGTCCGTGTCGGTGGTGCGGAACATCAGCATCGACATGACCTGGTAGAGCGCGGCACCCGCGGCCATGCGCCGCTTGCGGCCCTTCAGCTCTTGCGGCACAGACAGGCGAACCGGCTCCAGAATGGTCACCTTCACCTTCGGGAACAGGCGGCGGCGCACGTGCATGGAACTGAGGCGCGAAAAGTAGCTCTTCTCCAGCCCGTCGATGCGCACCGGCACGACCATGGAGCCGGTCTTATCGGCCACCATCGCGGCGCCGTCATAGACCTTCATCAAGGCGCCGGTCACCGTGATGCGGCCCTCAGGGAAGATCACCAGCGGCTCACCGTTGTTGACCGTCTTGATGAGCGTGCGCGTTGCCATCGGCTTTGACGGATCCAGCGGCAGGAAGTTGCACATCTTCAAGAAAGGTTTCACCCACCAGGCCTTGGCGATCGTGTAGTCGACCGCGAAGGTCGGCTCCTCTTCGGTCAGCGCCAGCGCCAGCGCGCCGTCGAGGAAGGACACATGGTTGAGCGCAATGATCGGTGCGCGACCGGCCTTCTTCAGATTGTCGAGGCCTTCGACTTCCAGACGCAGGAAGGCGCGGAAGAGGATGGAGACGAAATCGCGGAAAGCGTTGGTCGGCAGCGTGCGCAGCATGACCCAGGCCGCAACGGCATTGGCAAAGGCGAGACCGGCAAAGAGCACAGGTGTCGACATGCCGGACGCCTGCAGGATGGCGACAAGGCCGCCGCCGGTGGTGATGAAGGCTGCAGACAGCACGTTCGACGCGCCGATGACGCGCGACCGCTGGTCCTCTTGCGCCCAGGCCTGAAGCGCTGCGAGCGTGGGAACGGCGAGGAAGGCACCGGCGATCGCCATGCCGGCAAGATCGATGGCGATCCGCACCGTATAGGGATTGGCGAAGAAGGCAGAGAGCGTCTCAGCCGGAGCGACTGTGCCGGCTTGTCCCACGCACCAGGCGAGATCGAGACCGAACAGCGCCATGATCAGGGTGCCGACGGGTGCCGGCAGGAGCACGATGCGTCCGGCCGACATCCAGGCGGCAATCGCCGAGCCAATGCCGATTGCGACGGCAAAAACGGCGAGATAGGCGGTGATCGCCGTCTCGTCGCCGCCGAGATGGTTCTTCACCATGGGCGGCAGCAGCGACAACACGATGGCGCCGGCCAGCCAGAACCAGGCGGCCATCAGCGCGGTGCGCCAAAGGCGCTGGTCGCCGCGCAAAGAGGCAACGAGCCGACCGGTCGAGCGCAGGACGTTGCGATCGACGACGAGATCCGGAGCCTTTGCGCCGAGACGAGGGATGTAACGGCTGGAAAGCCAGCAGGCGAGTGCCAGGCCGAGCATCATGGGACCGAACACCCAGGGATCGACGCCATCGGCCGCGGCAAGCCCTGCCACGACCGTGCCGCTGAGGATGGCGATGAAGGTTGCCCCTTCGATCCAGGCGTTGGCGCGCGGCAGTTCCTTGCGCTCCAGATGGTCGGGCAGGATGCCGTATTTGACCGGCCCGAAGAGCGCGGAGATCGCGCCGAACAGGAAGAGTGCAACCAGCAGCACCGCGATGGAGGAGAAGGCGATCCCGACAACCGCGACACCGGCGGCCGCAAGCTCCCAGCGCTTCAGTCTCTCGGCGACTTCAGCCTTGTCGAATTTGTCGGCGAGTTCGCCGCCAAGCGCGGAAAAGAGCAGGAACGGCGCCATGAAGACGGCGCCGGCCAGCGTGACGAGCGATCCCGCGTCATCGGCCGCCACGGTTGCGAGGATGAGGAAGACGAGCGTATTCTTAAGAAAATTGTCGTTGAACGCCGATAGAAACTGCGTCCAGAAGAGCGGCGCAAAGCGCCGGGAAGTCATCAGATTGTTTTTCACGGAACGTCTCCCTTTTTTTGAGCGTTCTAGATGAAAATAGTTACGCACTCGTCCACAGGTTGTTCGCCATCACGACAAGGCTAACGGGGATTTAAACTTCGTCCGCCTTGATGCCGAGCAGCAATTTCTCGGTCTTGGCATCATCGATCCTTCGGATGAGCTTTTCTGCCTCCAGATTGTCGCGCAGCGTCTTGGTGACGTTCACGGCCGTCTGCAGCAGCATCAGGATGCCCATGGCCAGGTAGCCTTTGCCCCAGAGGTCGATCGGCATCATGTATAGGCCGATCACCACCATGAAGGCGGCCACGCCGAAGCTAACATAGGAAAAAGAGGTCCAGGCCGGTGAGTGTTTCATCAGGCTGTCGTTCATCGTCGTTGTCCTTTGAGAAACAGAGGTTTCAAAGCGTGAGGTTCATCTTGGCGCGCAGGCGCTCGAGCACGTCGTCGGCGCTTGTCACGAGAGGACGCCCACAACCGGCCGCGGCCAGTTTCTGCGCAAGTGCTGCTGGATCCGGCGTCTCTTCCAGCTCGATTAGCGCTTCGGCGGTCAATTCAGCCTCGCGCTGGCGCGTTTCGAGCCGCGCGAGCGTTGCCTCGGCGTCGCCGAGCGTCGCGAGATCGTTGCCGGGCACCTCGCGGGAAAGCCGCTGCGTCCGGTCACGCGCGGCGGCCAGGCGTTCGCCGCGGCGCAGCGCCGCCAGGCGCGTTTCGCTCTGCCGCACCGCTTGCCTCAGTCGATCTATTCCGTCTGCAAATTCCGCCTGAACCTGACGTGCGTTCTGCAATTCGGTTTCCAGTCGCGCGATCGAGGCTGCGGCTTCCGCGGCCAGATCCCCTCGCCCCTTTTCAAGCGCCGCAATGGCGCGGATTTCGAGCTCCTCGATGTGAGCCGAAAGCCGCTCGGCATTTTCCCTTTCCAGGCGATTTTGCGCTATCGCCAAGGCGACGGCCCGGCGCGCGCTTTCGACACCGCGGGCAGCATCACGTATCTGCTGCGCCAGAATGGGGAGCGCATGCCGATCGGCGAAGACTTCTTCCGCCATATGGGCACGACCGCGGATGAGCGTTACGATTTGTTTGAACATCTCCTCACCTCCATGTATGAACAATGTTCAATAATGTTTTCTCATAAAAATGAACGCTGTTCAATATAAAAATGAACACCGTTCAAAAAGAGGTGAAGACCATTGGCCGGAAAGCGTGAAGCGAAGAAGGAAGATCTGAGATCGAGGCTTGTTGCCGCCGGCACGGAGCTGATCCGGGAGCAAGGATTGAAGAACCTGCGTGCCCGCGACATAGCCGAGCGTGCAAGTGCGGCACTCGGTGGGCTCTACACCGTCTTCGATGATCTCGACGGGCTGATCCTGCATGTCAATTCGGGGACGTTAAAGCGCCTGGAAGCCGCCCTCAATTCGGCGGTCCTGCCGGCGGCGGATGTTCAGGAAACCTTCCTGAGCCTGTCGCTCGCCTATCTCCGGTTTGCGCTCGCAGAGCGAAATCTATGGGCGGCGCTTTTCGAACACAGAATGCCCGAGGGCGCCCCGGTCCCCGAGTGGCATCTTGCCGAACATGGCTTCTTGATTGGTCTCATCGCAGCACCGCTCGCGCAGCAATTGCCGCATGCCAGCCGGGAAGACGTGGCAATTCGTGCCCGCACGTTCTTCGCGGCCGTGCATGGCGTGATCTCTCTCAGCCTCGAAGGACGGTTCATCGGAATAACGCCCGAAGTGCTCGAGCGGGAGATTACGGCACTCGCCGGAATTCTTGCCAGGCGCCCGAACTGACGCGCTTATTGCCGGCTTCAGCGACATAGGTCGCGAAGCACGCGATCTTGAAGCGGCTGGACCTAGGCGAGGCCGATCCGCGAAGATCCATTTCATAGCGAGTAGCCCACACCTGGTGCGGGCTACCCATTTGTCTCGGTCGAACCGGTTGCGTTCAAGTCCGGTTATTGCTGTGCGGGAGCCGTGTCTTGGAGTTTTGCCTGAACTTTCTTGGCGACTGCCGGATCGCTCTGCGCAGCTGTCAGGATTGCCGAATACTCTTCGATCGAAATGGTCGGTGAGGCTTGCACGGTCTCGACCATTTTCTTGCTGGCTTCGGTCTCCAGATCCTTCTTCGCCGCTGCATCCGACGTAGCTTCTATCTTGGCAGAATATTCCTGCCTGACCTTATCGACCTGAAGATAGGCAACCGCGAAGGCCTCGATTTTCTGGTCGCTGATCGCAGCGTCCGGGGCCTTGTTGCCAGCCTGGCCCTGCGTCGGCTGGGTCGTTTCAGCCTGAGCGATCTCAAGGGCGGATGCGGGACTGACGACCATGAAGCTGAAGACGGCCGCCGCGAGCGACGCGACGGGTTTGTAACCGGTGATCATATTCATTCCTCTCTGATGCGCATGACGTGATCGGGAGTGACACTGACTTTCAATCGCCCCCAAGGTCGGCCGGATACCGAATGCGCCGTGACGATGGAACGCTGGAATGGGCTCGATGCGGCCGTATCGGGAATGGGCTCGATGCGGCCGTATCGGGGCCATTTGCTGACCATTCAACGGCAGCTTTACGGCTCAGCCGATGCTTCCCGTCGCATCAAGAGCGATACTCTCTCCCGTGCGGGGCCGACAATTCCGTTGCTCCCGTCCACGTCTTGCGCGTCCATCACGCCGACGCACGATCGAATGTGACGTCGAGGAGTATGTTCGCGCCGGCGGTGACATCGCCGGGTGACGCGTATTCGCGCGGGATGTGACTGACCCCGTCGCGGCAGGGTACGAAGATCATCGTGGTCGGGACCCGGCGCGCCAGATTGAACGCGTGATGGCCGGCGCCGGAAACAATGTCGCGATGGGAGAGCTGGCGCTCGCTCGCGCTTGCTCGAACGGCCGCGATCAAATCGCGGTCGAAGGCGATCACCGGCGAATGCCAGGTCAGGCGCCCCTGGCTGGGCACGGTTGATGAGCGGGCCAACCGCCACCCTGCCCGAGGCCGGATCACCGACCGACAGCTTGCCGGCATGGTCTGCGAGCCTGCGGGTGTCCTCTCCGGCGATGCCCGAGTGCACCAGCACGCGCCCCGCCGACAGGCAGATCTGCCCCTGATGCAGATAGACGCTCCAGACGGCATTCTTGACGGCCAGGTCAAGGTCGGCATCGTCGAGCACGATGAAGGAATTCTTGACGCCGACTTCCAGCGACACCTCCTTCAGTTTGCGCCCAGGGAGCGACCCGGCCTGACGATCACTCGTCCGACAGCAGCGTCCGAACCAGAGGATGCCTGGCGTCGGCAAGGCCGTCGATGACGTTGAAGTGGTGCCTGTCCGGTTCGGCGACAGCAGCAGTCCTTGCGCCCAACCCGGTCCAGATATTGGCAAGAAGCGCATTCTGGCGCAGGAACTCCGCACGCTCGCCGCCGCCGACCCAGCAGGTGATGCGGGCGTCTTGCATTGGCCGCAGCAGCGCCGGGCTCTGCGAAAGTGCCTCGGCCTCGTCGATCGCGAGCTTCTCGTTCATGGCCGTCGACATGATCGGGCGCAGATCATGGACGCCCGAGATCGACACGACGTTGCGGATCCGGGCCTGGACATCCTGCGAAAGCGGCGCTGTCGTCGTGATCATCCGGCTGACCAGATGGCCGCCGGCCGAGTGGCCGGTCAGCATCAAGGGACCCTCGACGCGTTTCGCTGCCTCGCTGATGGCGGCGGCGACCTCCTCGACGATCCCGGCAATGCGGATCTCCGGGCAGAGCGTGTAGGACGGCATCGCGACGGCATAGCCGTGCTCCACGGCCCCGGCCGCCAGGTGCGACCAGAAGCTCTTGTCGAGCTGCAGCCAGTACCCGCCGTGGACGAAGACCACCAGGCCCTTCGGCGAACCATCGGGCAGAAACAGGTCCATGCGGTTCCTCGGCCGATCGCCATAGGCAAGGTCGAGCTTGGCGCGTCCAGCGCTCAAGAGGGCGTTGCGGAACGCCTCGGCCGGCTTGACCCAAGCCTCCGGCCAGCGATCGCCGCGCGCGATGTTCGAGCCGTTCGCATAGGCGTCGTCCCAGTCGGAAATGCGGTGTTCCAGCATCGATTTCATCCTCCCCTTGATGTCTCCTTACAGATAGCAATCGCCTGCCCCACAGGGAAAGGCAATGCTGGAATTCGAAAAAAACTTTAGGCTTGAAATAATTTTGGACTGGTGCGATGCTGCCCCATGTTCAGCCGAGAAGTGGAGGTCTCGCTGTGCCTATCGCCATAACTGGGATCGCGTCAGCGACCGCCCGTGTCACCTTGAACCGTGGCGCGACGCTCGTCGCGTGCCTGCAGACCAGGGCCTTGAACCACCGCAAGACTTTCAGCCGGCTTTGAACAATGCCTGGGCAACAGGCACGAACGAAAATAGGGAACAGCCGCCACATGCTTGGACCGACTTCGCACGTCGATACGTTCACCCGCGACCATCTTCCGCCACCGGAAGAATGGCCGGAGTTCCTTCTCGAAGGTTTTGACTATCCGGATCACCTCAACGCCGCCGTCGAACTGACGGACGCCATGGTCGCCAAGGGTTTCGGCGATCATACCGCGCTGATCGGCAACGGGCGCCGCCGGACCTACAAGGAGCTGTCCGACTGGACCAACCGGCTCGCCCATGCGCTGGTCGAAAATTACGGCGTCAAACCCGGCCATCGCGTGCTCATCCGCTCCGCCAACAATCCGGCCATGGTCGCTTGCTGGCTGGCGGCAACCAAGGCCGGCGCCGTCGTCGTCAACACCATGCCGATGCTGAGAGCCGGGGAACTCGCCAAGATCGTCGACAAGGCCGAAATCAGCCTGGCGCTCTGCGACACGCGGCTGATGGAAGAGATGATCGCCTGCGCCAAGGACAGCCGCTTCCTGAAGCAGGTCGTGAGCTTCGACGGCACGGCGAACCACGACGCGGAACTCGACCGCATCGCACTCGACAAATCCGTCGTGTTCGAGGCCGTGCATACCGGTCGCGACGACGTGGCGCTGCTCGGCTTCACCTCGGGCACGACCGGGATCCCCAAGGCGACCATGCACTTCCATCGCGATCTGCTTGCGATCGCCGACGGCTACGCCCGTGAAGTGCTCGCCGTCACGCCCGACGATATCTTCGTCGGCTCGCCGCCGCTCGCCTTCACCTTCGGCCTTGGCGGCCTTGCGATCTTCCCCTTGCGCTTTGGAGCCGCAGCGACACTGCTCGAGCACGCGACGCCCGCCAACATGGTGGAGATCATCGAGAAATACAGAGCGACGATCTCGTTTACCGCCCCCACCGCCTATCGGGCGATGATGAAGGCGATGGACAACGGCGCCGATCTTTCATCACTGCGCGTCGCGATTTCCGCGGGCGAGACCCTGCCCGGTCCGGTCTTTGAGGAGTGGACGGCCAAGACCGGGAAGCCGATCCTCGACGGCATCGGCGCGACCGAGATGCTGCACATCTTCATTTCCAACCGGTTCGAGGATCGCAAGGCCGCCTCGACCGGCAAGCCCGTGGGCGGCTACCAGGCACGGATCGTCAATGACGACATGCAGGAAGTGCCCCGTGGCACGATTGGCAGGCTTGCTGTGCGCGGCCCGACCGGCTGCCGCTACATGTCGGATGCCCGTCAGCGCGACTATGTCCGCGACGGCTGGAACCTCACCGGCGACGCCTTCTACCAGGACGAGGACGGATTCTTCCATTTTGCCGCCCGCTCCGACGACATGATCATCACCGCCGGCTACAACATCGCCGGACCAGAAGTCGAGGCGGCCCTGATTTCCCACCCGGAAGTCGCCGAATGCGCCGTCGTCGGCGCGCCGGATGCGGAGCGTGGTCAGATTGTCGAAGCCTATGTCGTTCTGATATCTGGCGTGTCGGCGGACGACGCAACGATCAAGCGCCTGCAGGATCATGTGAAGGCGACGATCGCACCCTACAAATATCCGCGATCGGTAAAGTTCCTGGACAACCTGCCAAAGACAGCCACGGGCAAGATCCAGCGGTTCCGATTGCGGTCGGAGAACTGAAAATATGAGCAAGTCATACGACCCTTCGAAAGAAGGCGCCCAAATGTCGTTCAAGGGACGCATGTCCTACAGCGACTACCTGATGCTGGAAAAGGTGCTGGACGCACAAGAGCCGCTTTCCAAAGCCCATGACGAGATGCTGTTCATCATCCAGCATCAGACGTCCGAGCTCTGGATGAAGCTCGCGCTGCACGAGATCAATGCGGCGGTCCGCTCGATCCGCGACGACCGGCTGGAACCCGCCTTCAAGATGCTGACCCGCGTCGCCCGCATCTTCGAGCAGCTGAACAGCGCCTGGGACGTGCTGCGCACGATGACCCCGAGCGAATACACCACGTTCCGCGAATCGCTCGGCCAATCCTCCGGTTTCCAGTCCTGGCAGTACCGGGCGATCGAGTTCCTTGCCGGCAACCGCAATGTCGCGATGCTCGGCCCCCATGCGCACCGCCCCGACATCATGGAAAAGCTGGAAGCGATCCTTTCAGCGCCGTCGCTCTACGACGAGGCGATCCGGCTGCTTTCGCGCAACGGCTTCGACGTCGGCGCGGAAGCGGACAAGACCGATTGGCGCGAGACGCGTACCGAAAGCGACAAGGTCTTTGCCGGCTGGCAGACCGTCTACCGCGATCCGGAACGCTACTGGATGCTCTACGAGCTTGCCGAGAAGCTGGTCGATTTCGAGGACTATTTCCGCCGCTGGCGCTTCAACCACGTCACGACGGTCGAGCGTATCATCGGCATGAAACGCGGAACCGGGGGCACATCCGGCGCGTCCTATCTGAAAAAGATGCTCGAAGTGGAACTTTTCCCCGAGCTCTGGCACGTGCGCACGGGTCTCTGATAGAACACAACCCAAAAGGGAACCAACAAAGAGGAGAACAGCATGAACCGCATTCTGGCCGCGGGCCTTCTTGGCCTTTCGCTTGCGACATCGAGCCTTGCCCATGCCGAGCCGGTGAAGATCGGCGTCATCACCACGCTTTCAGGCGGCGGCGCCGGCCTGGGCATCGACATGCGCGACGCCTTCACCCTGGCGATCAAGCAGTCGGGCAACAAGGACGTCGAACTGGTGATCGAGGACGATGCCCAGAAGCCGGAACTTGCGGTGCAGATCGCCGAGAAGATGATCCAGGGCGACAAGGTCGACCTGATGACGGGCATCATCTGGTCGAACCTCGCAATGGCCGTCGTGCCGAACACGGTGGCGCAGGACGTGATCTATCTCTCGCCGAACGCCGGCCCGTCGGCGCTTGCCGGTGCGAACTGCAATCCGAACTACTTCAACGTCGCCTACCAGAACGACAACTTCCACGAGGCGATGGGGCAATACGCCAACAAGGACTACAAGAACGCCTTCATCCTGGCGCCCAACTATCCGGCCGGCAAGGACGCGCTGACCGGGTTCAAACGCTACTATAAGGGTGCACTTGCCGGCGAGATCTACACGCAGGTCGGCCAGACCGACTATGCAGCCGAGATCGCCCAGATCCGCGCCTCGGGCGCCGACAGCGTCTACTTCTTCCTGCCCGGCGGCATGGGCATCGCCTTCATGAAGCAATATGCCCAGTCGGGCGTGAATATCCCGGTCATGGGCCCCGGCTTCTCCTTCAGCCAGGACGTCCTGCCGGCGATCGGCGATGCTGCCCTTGGCGTCAAGAACTCGGCAACCTGGTCGAAGGACCTCGACAACGAGGCCAACAAGAAGTTCGTCGAAGCCTTCAAGGCCGAATACAAGCGCCTGCCCTCGATTTACGCGGCACAGAGCTGGGACACGGCAAACCTGATCCTTGCCGCCCTTTCCAAAGCGAGCGTCAAGGACAAGGACGCCTTCCGCGCAGCACTTAAGGCAGCCGACTTCCAGTCGGTGCGCGGCAAGTTCGTCTTCAACAACAACAACCACCCGATCCAGAACATCT
This sequence comes from Ensifer sp. PDNC004, assembly GCF_016919405.1. NCBI lineage: Bacteria > Pseudomonadati > Pseudomonadota > Alphaproteobacteria > Hyphomicrobiales > Rhizobiaceae > Ensifer > Ensifer sp. PDNC004. Next base: position 327,748 of record NZ_CP070354.1, on the reverse strand, counting down.
ACGTTCGCGAGGTGGTGAAGGAAGCCGACGGCGTGCTCACCAACAAGATCATCGCCACCGCCTTCGAAGACCACAAGGACGCCTACGCGGACAAGTGCAGCATGTAACGCTTGTCGCCCGTCACCCGGATGCCCGGCTTCGATGCCGGCATCCGGTCGATGATCCGTGTCGTCCCGAATGAAGCTTGGACCGGTCTCTTGTTCACCGCACTTCTGATCGAACAACTGCTCAACGGGCTCCAGCTCGGTGTGATGCTGTTTCTGATGGCCGCCGGCCTGACGCTGATCTTTGGCGTCATGGGTCTGATCAACCTGGCACACGGCTCGCTCTACATGATCGGCGCCTTTGCCTGCGCGACGGTCGCAGCCGCGACAGGCTCCTTCTGGATCGGGTTGATCGCGAGCCTTGCGGCCGCCGCCGGCGTCGGCGCGATCATCGAGGTCGCCGTCATTCGCAGGCTCTATGACCGCGATCATTTCGATCAGGTGCTCGCCACCTTCGCGCTGATCCTGGTCCTGTCGGAAGGCGCCCGCTGGCTCTTCGGCTCGTTCCCGCTCTATCTCGACATCCCGCCCGTGCTCCAGGGCGCGGTGCCGCTTCCGGGCGGCGGCCAGTACCAGCTCTACCGGTTGGCGATCATCGGCGTCGGTATCGCCGTCGCGATCGGCCTCTATCTGCTGATCTCCCGTACCCGGCTCGGCATGCGCATCCGGGCGGGCGAGTCCGATCGCGAGATGATCGGAGCGCTCGGTGTCGACATAGGTACGCTTTATACGGTGGTCTTCGCGCTTGGAGCGGCGCTTGCCGGGCTTGCCGGTGCACTGGTCGGCGCGCTGCAATCGGTGCAGGTCGGGATGGGTGAGCCGGTGCTGATCCTCGCCTTCGTCGTCATCGTCATTGGCGGCATCGGCTCGATCAAGGGCGCGCTGGTCGGTGCCATCATCGTCGGTGTCGTCGACACGATGGGCCGCTTTCTGCTTCCCTCGCTTTTGGCACTCACCATGCCCGCATCGCAGGCGACCACGATCGGGGCAGCGCTCGCCTCGATGCTGATCTATGTCGTCATGGCTCTCATCCTCGCCTTCAGGCCAAGCGGCCTGTTTGCGGCGCAGTCGTGAGGGTATCGATGACCCGCGAAACCACAATCAACCTGCTGCTCGCCCTCCTGCTTCTCGGCGCGCCGATCCTGGCCGCAAGTCTGGGCGAACCCTTCTATGTGACGCTCGCAACCCGCATCGCGGTGCTGGCCCTTGCCGCCGTCGGCCTCAATATGGCGCTGGGGCTCGGCGGGCTGCTTTCCTTCGGGCATGCGGCGTTCTTCGGCCTCGGCGGCTACGTCGCCGGTATCCTTGCGACCCACGCCTTCAATGCCGAGCCGCTTTTCGCTGGCATTCCGGCGACGACGTCGATGCCGATTATCTGGGTTACGGCGATCGCGGTCGCCGGCCTCATCGCGTTGCCGATCGGCGCGATCAGCCTGCGTACGTCGGGCGTCTATTTCATCATGATCACGCTCGCCTTCGCGCAGATGATCTACTATTTCGCCATCTCCTGGCCGGCCTATGGCGGCGAGGACGGCCTGTCCTTGTCGATGCGCAACGCCTTTCCCGGCGTCAACACCGCCAAGCCCCTGCCCTACTTCCTGATCTGCTACGCGGCCCTGATGGCAGCGCTGCTCCTGTTTCGCGTCGTCGAAGGCTCGCGCTTCGGCAGCGCCCTGCAAGCGGCAAGGCAGAACGGGATCCGCCTTGCGGCAGTGGGCATTGCGCCCTTCAACATCCGGCTCGTCGCCTTTGCCGTCTCGGCGATGATCACCGGGCTCGCCGGCGCGCTCTATGCCGATCTCAACCGCTTCGTCGGGCCCTCGATGCTCTCTTGGCACATGTCGGGCGAACTGATCGTGCTGATCATCCTCGGCGGCAAGGGCCGGCTGTTCGGCCCCGTCGCCGGCGCGATGATCTTCGTCTTCTTCGAATATGTGCTCGGCGGTATTACCGAGCGCTGGCAGTTCTTCCTCGGCCTCATCCTGCTCGGCATCGTGCTCTTTGCTCGCGGTGGTCTGCTGGGTCTCCTCTCCGGAAAGCCGCGCCATGTCTGAACCCGTTCTCGAAATCCGCGATCTCAGAAAATCCTTCGGCGCGCTGAAAGCGACCGACGGTGTCAGTCTTCAGCTCCGCCCCGGCCAGATCCACGCACTGATCGGCCCGAACGGCGCCGGAAAAAGCACCCTGATCCACCAGATCGCCGGCTCACTGAAAGCCGATAGCGGCACGATCCGCTTTCTCGGCCAGGATATCGGCGGCCTGGACACGGCCGCCCGCGCCAAACTCGGCCTCGCCCGCAGCTTCCAGATTTCTTCGCTGGCGCAGGAGTTCTCGGCGCTTCGCAACGTCATGCTGGCAGTGCAGGCGCGACAGGGCAGCAGCTTCCACTTCTTCCGCCAGGTGACCCGCGACAAGGACCTGATCGAACCGGCGATGGCGATGCTGGAGCGCGTCGATCTTGCCGCGCGTGCCCATGTGCCAGCAGCCGAACTCTCGCACGGCGAGCGCAGGCAGCTCGAAATCGCCATCGCGCTGGCGTTATCGCCAAAGGCGTTTCTCTTCGACGAGCCGATGGCCGGCATGGGACCGGAGGGCTCGAAGCGGCTGACCTCCTTCCTCGACGGTCTGCGCCACGAAGCACCGATGCTCCTGGTCGAGCACGATATGGATGCGGTCTTTGCGCTGGCGGACCGCATTTCCGTGCTGGTCTATGGCCGCATCATCGCGTCGGGCACGGTCGATGAAATCCGCAGCGATCCCGAAGTACGCCGGGCCTATCTGGGAGAAGCCGCGTGAGCCTGCTCGAACTCAAGGGCCTTGAAACCTTCTACGGCGCTTCCCAGGCGCTCTTCGGCGTCAACCTCGATGTACGCGAGGGCGAGGTCGTCGCGCTCATGGGCCGCAACGGCATGGGCAAGACGACGACGATCAATTCGATCCTCGGGCTCGTGCGCCCGCGCTCGGGCGCAATCAGCTTTGCCGGCAAGACGATCTCCGGCCTGCGTCCGCACCGGATTGCGAGACTCGGCCTCGGCCTCGTGCCCGAAGGACGGCGCTGCTTTCCCAATCTCACCGTCATGGAGAACCTTGTGGCCACCGCCCGCGGCAACGGATGGACCTTCGAGAAGGTGACCGCGCTCTTCCCGCGCCTCGGCGAACGGCGCGACCAATATGCCAACACACTCTCTGGCGGCGAGCAGCAGATGCTGGCGATCGGCCGGGCGCTGATGACCAATCCGAGCCTGCTCATTCTCGACGAGGCAACCGAAGGGCTTGCCCCGGTCATCCGCCATGACATCTGGTCGGCGATCCGTACGCTGAAGGCATCGGGGCAATCGATCCTCGTCGTCGACAAGACGCTTTCGGAACTGCTGCCCGTTGCCGACCGTTGCTTCGTCCTGGAAAAGGGGACGACCGTCTTCGAAGGCGCACCGGCCACGCTGACGCCTGAACTTCAGGACCGCTATCTAGGCGTTTGAGCCAGTCGCTCAGGCCGAGGGAATGCCACCGCCGAGCACGGTGGAATAGGCCTCGGCATCGATGTTGCCGCCCGAGATAACGCAGACGATGTTGCCCTTGAGATCCGGCCGGACGGTTGCGGCCGCGAGCGAGGCGGCCCCGGCTCCCTCAGCGACCACCTTTGCTTTCTTGAAGAGCAGCCGTATCGCGTCGCACACCTCTCCCGGTCTGACGGCAATCGCCCCATCGATCAGGTCCCGCGCGACCGGCCAAAGCTGCGGCACGAGCGATGGCGCACCGATGCTCTTGATAAAGGACGGGCGGGTTTCGATCGTCACGATCTGCCCGGCCTCAAGAGCTGCCGAAACCGGTGCGGCGCTGTCATCCTCGACGGCAAAGACACGGCAGCGGCTGGAAGCGGCCTTAAGAGCGCTGGCCACCCCGGTGGTCATGCTGCCGCCGCCAAAGGGCGTCAGCACGACATCGACCTCGGGCAGGTCCTCGACGATTTCCATGCCGATGGAGCCGTTGCCGGCCAGCACCGCCTGGTCGGTTACCGGATTGATCAACAGCTCCGGCGCGTCCGGGCGATCGGCGCCAGTGATGTAGTCCCACCAGGTCTCGGCACTGACGAAACGCACCTCACCGCCAAGCATACGCACGCCGTCTATCTTGGTCTGCGGCGCGCCGCCATACATGTAGGCAACCATCGGCACGCCGATAAGGCGTGCCGCCCAGGCCGTGCCATAGGCCATGTTACCGGAACTGGTGACTGCGACGCCGTTTTTGAGATCGGCCGGATCGCGCGACAAGACAGCGTTCAGGGCCGGACGGAGCTTGAAGGCGCCGATCGGAGACAGCGTCTCCAGCTTGAGAAAAATTTGGCGGTCCGGAAACCCAAGATCGAGCCTGACCAGCGGCGTGCGTGCAAAATGCGGCGCGATGCGTTTGCGGGCATCGGCGATTTCGTCCGGGGTCGGGCAGCGTGGCGCAGTCATGGCTTAAGTCCCCGTTCGCCGTCCTCTCGCCCCAAGGCACAGTAGCTCTGAACGAACGCTGCGGGCGGCTACCTCAGTACGCGTCTGAGCAAGAATGCAGCGGGCGACAATGCCGCCCGCTACGCTGCAATCTATCAGGTCACGGCCGCACGGACCGTGAAGCGCGCATCCTGCCAGGCACCGGTGTCGAGGATGTCTTCCAGGATTTCGACCGCCTGCCAGACGTCGACATAGCTCACATAGAGCGGCGTGAATCCGAAGCGCATCGTCGTTGGTGCACGGAAATCGCCGATGACGCCGCGGGCAATGAGCGCCTGCATGATCTCGTAGGCGTTCGGGTGTTTGAACGAAACCTGGCTTCCGCGCTTGGTACCATCGCGCGGGCTTTCAAGCTCGAGGCCATAGGCACCGCATTTCGCCTCGACCAGCGCAATGAAGAGGTCCGTGAGGCCGATGCTCTTTTCGCGCAGTGCCTTCATGTCAACCGCGTCCCAGACGTCGAGCGCGCCCTTAAGCGCCCGCAGCGACAGGATCGGCTGCGTTCCGCAGAGGAAGCGTCGAATGCCCTCGCCGGCTGCATAGTGCTTTTCGAAAGCGAAGGGACGGGCGTGGCCCCACCAGCCGCTAAGCGGCTGGCGGATATCGCCGTGGTGACGGGTGGCGGCATAGATGAAGGCGGGGGCGCCGGGGCCACCGTTCAGGTACTTGTAGGTGCAGCCGACGGCGAAATCGACATTGGCGCCATCGAGATCAACCGGCAGGGCGCCGGCCGTATGGCAGAGGTCCCAGATGACCAGCGCGCCGTGTTCGTGCGCCTTGCGGGTCAGCGCCGCCATGTCGCGCAGCTCGCCGGACTTGTAATTGACATGGTTGACCAGAACCACGGCGACGCTGCCGTCGATCAGGTCCTCGATCTCGGGTGCATCGACCCCTTCGAGCCGGAGCGAAGCACCGGCGCGCGTCGAGACCACGCCTTCGGCCATGTAGAGGTCGGTCGGGAAACTGCCGCCTTCGCTGACGATCACCGAGCGATCGGGCCGGAGCGCCATCGCCGCATGCAGCGCCTTGTAAATGTTGATCGAGGTGGTGTCGCAGACGACGGTCTGGCCGGCGGCAGCCCCGATCAGCCGCCCGACCCGATCGCCGAGGGTCAGCGGCATCTCGAACCAGCCGGCGGTGTTCCAGCTGCGGATGAGGTCCCGTCCCCATTCCACGGTCGCCGCCTTCTGAAGTTCGTCGAAGGCGGCGGTCGAGGCGACGCCGAGCGAGTTGCCGTCGAGATAGATGAGACCCGGAGGCAGGATGAAGCGCTCGCGCATCGGGGCGAGCACATCGGCCGCATCCATGGCCTTGATCGCGGCAAGATCAGGAACTGCATTCATGAAGGTGGTCCTCATTTATTCGCGAACGGTTTCGCGGGCGGGTGCCGGCCCACGGCTTCGCTTGAGGCTCGGAAGAGCCAGCATGGCAAGAACGAAGAGCCCGGTCGCCAGCTTCAGGTCCGGCGGCGGCATGCCGGCCGCCAGGCAGAAGGAGACGAGCTGGTAGTAGACGATGGCGCCGACGAAGGGTGCCGCGAGCTGGCGCGCCACGCTCTGCTTGCCGACGATTGCTTCGCCGATCATCAGCGCTGCAAGCCCGTTGATCAGGATGCCGAGGCCCATGTTGACGTCGGCAAAGCCCTGCGACTGCACCATCAGTGCGCCGCCTGCCGCCGAAAACGCGCCCGCCAGTCCGACGCCGCCGATCGTCGCCATCCAGACATTGATCCCTTGCGCTTCGGCCATGTCAGGGTTGGCCCCGACGGCGCGCACGGCCGTGCCCTTCTCCGTGCGGAAGAAGTGATAGAGCAGGAAGAAGACGATGAGTGCGATCAGCCCCGCAACCACGATCTTGCTTGCCGGGAAGCCCGGCTGCAGCCCCGGCGCCCAGTCGAACACCGTCGGCGCGCCGAAAACCGAAAGGTTCGAGCGGCCCATGATCCGGAGATTGATCGAATAGAGCATCGTCATCATCAGGATGCCGGCAAGCAGCGTGTGGATCCGGAACCGCAGATGGATGAAGGCCGTACAGCAGCCGGCGAGGAAGCCGGCGAGAAGCGCGATGGCGATTGCCGCAAGCGGCGACATGCCGGCCGCCATCAAGACGCCGCAGACGCAGCCGCCGAGCGGAAATGCGCCTTCGCTGGTCAGATCAGGAAAGCTCAGCATGCGGAACGGGATCATGATCCCGAGCACGACGAAGGCAAGGATCAGGCTCTGCGCGAGCGTGACGGGAACGAGCGAGATGAAGCTCGCGACGGTGTTTTGAATGATATCCATGATCGTCAGCTCGCCAGGAACATGCGGTCGGTTTTGACGGAGAAGTGGCCGATCAGATCCGGCACGGTCGTCTGCGCCTTTTCCTTGCCATCGATCTCGAGGCGCACGCGCCCGGCATCGAGCATGATGACCTTGTGACCGAAGTCGACGGCATGCTGCATGTTGTGCGTCACCATCAGCGTCGTCAGCTTCAAGGCTTCGACCGCACGGATCGTCGCCTGCATGACGATATCTGCCGTGCGCGGATCAAGCGCTGCGGTGTGTTCGTCGAGCAGCAGCAGTTCCGGCTCGCCGCCGACCGCCATGATCAAGGACAGCGATTGCCGCTGGCCGCCGGAAAGCAGCTCTACGCGCGTGTCGAGACGGTTCTCGAGGCCTAGCCCCAGAAGCGACAGGCGTTCCCTGTAGGTGGCAAGCCGTGTGGTATTCAATCCGCGCCGCAGCGTACGCTTGTTGCTGCGTAATTCGGCAAGCAGCATGTTTTCGGCCACCGTCATCGAGGCGGCGGTGCCGCGCATCGGGTCTTGAAAGACGCGGGCAAGCCGCATCGCGCGCTTGTGCACGGGCGTTGCGGTCACGTCGTCGCCGTTGATGACGATCTGGCCGCTATCGAGCACCAATGCACCCGAAATGGCGTTGAGCATGCTGCTCTTGCCGGCGCCGTTGGAACCGATAACGACGCCGAATTCGCCTGTGGCAAGGCTGAGATTGAGGCCGTCGAGCGCGACCTTTTCGTCCGGCTGCCCCTTGTAGAAGACTTTACGGGCCGATCTGATTTCCAGCATTGGCTCCCCCTTAACTTATGAAATGACGGCGCTTGGGGCGCCGTCACTGAAGAGACAAGACGGAAATCAATCGACCACGCAGTTGCATTCGGTCGCAAGCGCTGCCGGCACTTCGATACCGAAGGCGGCGGCCGCCTTCTTCGAAATCAACGGTGCGTGATCCTCATAGGCCGGACGCGACGGTGCGATGGTCTTCGGGTCTGCACCCTTGAGGATCTGGGCAGCGATCTTGCCGGCATTGACGCCGACCTGCTCGTAGTTGACCGCAAAGCTTGCCGGCACGACGCCGTCACGCACGGCACCGTCGTCGGAGTTGACGATCGGGATCTGTGCTTGGCGCGCGGCTGCCGAAACGGCGCCGATCGCCGGCTGCAGCAGGTTGGATGCGGGCGTGTAGATCACGTCGGCCTTGCCGGCGAAGGAGGCGATGCGCTGCTGGATGTCGTTGACGTTGTCGACGCCGACCTCCACAACCTCAAAGCCTGCAGCAGGGGCCGCTTCCTTGATCTTGTCGAGCAGGGCCTGGTCGTTCGCTTCACCCGGATTATAGGGCACGCCGAAACGCTTGGCGTTCGGAAGCAGCTTGTGCGTAAAGGCCATGACGGCGGCCACGTCCTGAAGGTCGGTCGCACCGGTCATGCCGTCGTCGCCCGCCTCCCAGGACGGAACGAGCTTGGCGGCCACCGGATCGGTGACGGCCGAGAAGACCACCGGAATGCCGGAGCCGGCGAGCGCCTTCTTGGCGATCTGCGAGACCGGCGTGGTGATCGTATAGACCAGCTTCGGCTGTTCGGCCTGCAGCTTGGCGATCATCTGCGGCACCAGCGAGGCGTCGAAATTGGTGTGGCTCTCGGTGTAGACGACATCCTTGCCTTCGACGAAGCCGTTTTCGGCCAGTGCCTTCTTGAAGCCGGCGATCGACGCGTTCAATTGCGGATGCTCGCCGAAATTGGCAATGCCGATGCGGATCGGATCGGCAGCAGCCGCGCCCAGTCCCCATGCCATTGCGCCGGCGACAACCAATCCCGAAAGCCACATGCTCTTAAGCCTGCTCATACATCCCTCCCAGAATTTGACGAGCGTTACCGCCCTCCTCGGCGGCTTGGGCGGATCATGGGACCGCCCCGGCCTCTTGTCAAATTAATATATATATTTTTATTCGAGGCGCTGAACTATATATATTTGCCTCAACCCGAGTGTGGGCGCTAAGGGAACTTGGATGCAAGACCAAGAACAGTCGACCAAGACGGAATCGGCCTACCGGCTGCTGCGCCGCGACATCCTTGCGACGCGGCTGAAGCCGGGCGCGCCGATGAAGCTGAGCACGCTGCGCGAAAGCTACGGCATCGGCTGGACGCCGCTTCGCGAGGCCCTCTCACGGCTGGAGGCGGAAGGGCTGGTGACGGCCATCAGCAATCGCGGCTTTGCCGTTGCTCCGGTGTCACGCGAAGAACTCGACGACCTCACCCGCGCCCGCCTTGCCGTCGAACTGCCGCTGCTCATCGAATCGATCGAGAACGGCGACAGCGCCTGGGAATCCGCCGTGGTCACGGCACACTATCGGCTGTCGCGCTGCAAGGTTTCCGTCGAGCGCTTCTCCGAGAGGGAAGTCGACGAGTGGGACGAAAAACATGCCGGCTTTCATACGGCTCTAATCAGCGCTGCAAGATCGCGCTGGCTCACGCGGTTTCAGGCAACGATCTCCGACCAGCTTCGCCGTCACCACCGCTTCTTAAGCCTGGCGCCGACGATGCGGGCTGCTGCCGGTATGAGTGCAGGCTACGAGGAGGCCGTTGCGGCGCTTGAGGACGCCATGGCTATCGAGCACCATACCGAGCTGATGGAGGCAGCACTCGATCGCGATATCGAGCGTGCCCGCATCCTGATGGCCGAGCACATCGGCTTTACCGTCAACGTCTATGTCCAGTCCGAAGATGGCGGTCGCGCGTCGCCATTGCTCGCCCAGGCAGTGCCCGGCCTTGCGTCCAAATGACGGCCCGTGACAACCTGTCCAAGACCTGCTTACCTCTCTAAAAGCAGAAAAACGAAAGAGCCGCTGATTTGCGGCGCAGGGTTGGAAGCGGACGTTGGGAATGATGGGTGAAGACAAGTTCGACACCTCGCCGGAATGGGTGGATGGCGAGACCAAGGCGCTCGAGGCTCCGGGCGATCACCGCGCAGAGCTCAGGCTATGGCTGCGTCTTCTGACCTGTTCGACGCTGGTCGAAAGCGAAATCCGTCGGCGGCTGCGGGAAGAATTCGATTCGACCTTGCCGCGTTTCGACCTGATGGCCCAGCTCGAGCGCGCGCCTGACGGCATGGTGCTTGGCGAGGTCTCCAAGCGCATGATGGTCTCGCCCGGCAACATTACGGTGCTGGTGGAGCGGCTGACCGAGAGCGGCCACATCAACCGTACGACGCTTCCGACCGATCGGCGTGTTCAGATCATCGCCCTTACCCCCTTCGGCCGCGCCGAATTCGAGAAGATGGCGGCAAGGCATGCCGATTGGATCTCGGACCTGTTCGCCGGCCTTCCGGCCAAGGACGGCGGCGTGCTGATGGATGAGCTTGCCACGCTCAAGCGGTCGATCATCGCCTCGCTTGGCCGAAACTCCTGAGGCCGCGCGCCTCGGCCCTTCCTGTCCTCCCTTGCCTTTTGCCGCACCGGCCTTGAAGCGATGCGACAGCGCTCGCCTGCGCTGCAAAAGCCGGCGTCGGCGTCCCGTCTGCTCAAAACAATTTTAAGCTTGAAATTTCTCCGGAACGAGTCCACCCTGCTTGCAACAGTCCGGCATGGCCGCTTGCGCCAGCTCGACGGTGACGCGCGCAGCCGGAACTCGGGAGGAGAACGACATGCGGATCGTCTGTATCGGTGGCGGACCTGCCGGACTCTATTTTGCGCTGCTGATGAAGCGGCAGCATCCGGAGCACCACGTCACAGTGGTCGAGCGGAACCGCGCCTTCGACACCTTCGGCTGGGGGGTGGTTTTTTCGGACGCCACCATGCAGTCGATGCGGCAATGGGACCCGGAAACGGCCGAGGCGATCGAGGTTTCCTTCAACCATTGGGACGATATCGAGCTGGTCTTCAAGGGCCGCAAGATCCGCACGACCGGACACGGCTTTGTCGGCATCGGCCGCAAGAAAATGCTCAACATCCTGCAGGAACGCTGCCTCGAACTCGGTGTCGAGCTGCTGTTCGAGCAGGACGTGGAAAGCGATGAGCAGTTTGCCGATGCGGACCTGATCATTGCCGCAGATGGCGTCAACTCACGGATCCGCAACAAATACGCCGACGTCTTCAAGCCCGACATGGTGATCCGGCCGAACCGCTATGTCTGGCTTGGCACGGACAAGAAGTTCGACGCCTTCACCTTCGATTTCCAGCGCACCGAACATGGCTGGTTCCAGGCGCATATCTACCGCTTCGACGAGAACACCTCGACCTTCATCGTCGAGACCACCGACGACGTCTTCAAGGCCCACGGCCTCGACCAGATGGACCAGGACCAGTCGATCGCGTTCTGCGAGAAGCTGTTCGCCGAGACACTCGACGGCCACAAGCTTATGACCAATGCGCGGCACTTGCGCGGCTCGGCATGGCTGAACTTCGGCCGGCTGATCTGCGAGAAGTGGAGCCATTTCAATGGCCAGAGCCACGTCGTTCTGATGGGCGACAGCGCCCACACCGCCCATTTTGCCATCGGCTCGGGCACCAAGCTTGCGATCGATGACGCGATCGAGTTGACCCGCCAGTTCGACATTCTCGGCCACGACAAGGCGAACATCCCGGCCGTGCTCTCGGCTTACGAGGAAGTGCGCCGCGTCGATGTCGCCCGCATCCAGAATGCCGCCCGCAATGCCATGGAATGGTTCGAAGTGGTCGGCACGCGCTATGCCGATACGCTGGAGCCCGAGCAGTTCATGTACTCGATGCTGACCCGCTCGCAGCGCATCAGCCACGAAAACCTTCGCCTGCGCGACAAGGACTGGCTCGAGGGCTTCGAGCGCTGGTTTGCCGAACGCGCCGGTGTCGCGCCCGCGGCGAATGGGGCGGTTCCGCCGCCGATGTTCACGCCGTTCAAGCTTCGCGGCCTGACACTGAAGAACCGCATCGTGGTTTCGCCGATGGCGATGTATTCGGCGACCGACGGCGTGCCGAACGATTTTCATCTCGTCCATCTCGGCGCGCGCGCCATGGGCGGCGCCGCCCTCATCTTCCCGGAGATGACCTGCGTGTCGGCCGATGCCCGCATCACACCCGGATGCCTGGGGCTCTGGAACGACGAGCAGGCCCAGGCCTTCAAGCGCATCGTCGACTTCGTGCACCAGCAGACACCCGCCAAGATCGGCATCCAGCTCGGCCATGCCGGCCGCAAGGGCGCGACGAAGCTCGCCTGGGAGGGGATCGACCAGCCGTTGAACGAAGGCGCATGGCCGCTCATCTCCGCATCCGCCCTGCCCTACCTCAAGCATTCGGATACGCCGCGGGAAATGACGCGGGAGGATATGGACCGGGTCGTCGCTGATTTCGTGCATGCCACCGAACGGGCCCGAGACCTCGGTTTCGATATCCTCGAACTGCATGTGGCGCATGGTTATCTGCTGTCGAGTTTCCTGTCACCGCTCACCAATCTGCGCACCGACGACTATGGCGGCGACCATGCGGCTCGCGCCCGCTTCCCGCTCGAGGTGTTCCACGCGGTTCGCAAAGACTGGCCCGAGGACCGGCCGATGTCGGTGCGCCTCTCGACTCATGACTGGCACGAGGGCGGCAATACGCCCGAGGATGCGGCGATCTTCGCCCGGCTGTTCAAGGAGGCCGGCGCCGACATGATCGACTGCTCCTCCGGCCAGGTGGTGAAGGAGGAAAAGCCGGTTTATGGCCGGCTGTTCCAGACGCCATTTTCCGACAAGATCCGCAACGAGATCCAGGTCCCGACCATTGCCGTCGGGGCGATTTCCGAGGCCGACCACGCCAATTCGATCATTGCCGCCGGTCGGGCCGATCTCTGCGCGATCGCCCGTCCGCATCTGGCCGACCCGTCCTTCGTCATGCACGAGGCGGCGAAGATCGGCTACGAGGAGCAGCCCTGGCCGAAACAGTACCATTCGGCTCGAGCGCAGTATGTGAACAACCTGGCGCGCGCCGCAACGACGGCGGGCAAGTCATGAGCAAGAGGCACGCCCTCGTCACGGGTGCCGGCAGCGGCATTGGCAAGGCGATCGCGCTGGCACTGGCCGCAGACGGCCATGTCGTCAGCCTCGCCGGCCGGCGCGCAGCACCACTTGAAGCCGTGCGGGACGAAATCCTTGCGGCCGGCGGACAGGCCCTTGTCCGTGCCGGCTTCGATGTGACCAATCCGGAGGCAGTCGAGCAAGGCATTGCCGCCGCAATTGCTGAAGCCGGAGACATCGCTGTTCTCGTCAACTGCGCAGGCGAAGCGCCCTCGGCACCGTTTGAAAAGACCGACTTCGCGCTTTGGCAGCGGGTGCTTTCCATCAACCTCACCGGGGTCTATCTGGTGACGCAGGCAGCGCTTGCCTCCGTGCGGCGGGCCGGCAACGGCCGGATCGTCAACGTCGCGAGCACCGCGGGCCTCACCGGCTATGCCTATGTGTCGGCCTATTGCGCGTCGAAGCACGGCGTCGTCGGCCTGACGCGTGCGCTGGCGCTCGAGCTTGCCCGCACCGACGTCACCGTGAACGCCGTCTGCCCCGGCTTTACCGACACACCGCTGATCGACGGCGCGCTCGATACGATCAGCGAAAAGACCGGCCGCTCGCGCGAGGAAGCACGCGCCAGCCTTGCCCGCTCCAATCCGCAGGGCCGTCTGGTGACGCCGGAAGAAGTCGCCCACACCGTCTCCTGGCTGGCGTCGGAGCGAGCGACCGCAATCACCGGCCAGGCTGTTGCCGTCGCCGGCGGCGAAGTTCTCGGAGGATAGAGATGACAAATCCGATGCAGGCCAAGAAGCGCGCCTTCAAAGACCACAAGGCCAAGCACTTCCTGTTCGAGACGGATGCCGACGGGCGGGTCGCCACGATCACCCTGAACCGTCCGGAAAAGAAAAACCCGCTGACCTTCGAAAGCTACGAAGAGCTCTGCGATCTTTTCCGCTCGCTTGCCCGCGCCAGCGACGTGCGCGCCGTGGTGCTGACCGGTGCCGGCGACAACTTTTCCTCCGGCGGCGACGTCTTCGAGATCATCGAGCCCCTGACGCGCATGCCGATGCCCGATCTTCTGGATTTCACCCGCATGACCGGCGAACTGGTGCGCCAGATCCGCGCCTGCCCGCAACCGGTCATAGCAGCGGTCGACGGCATCTGCGCTGGCGCTGGCGCCATTCTGGCCATGGCGTCGGACTTCCGCGTGGCAACGCCGGAGGCGAAGACGGCCTTTCTCTTTACCCGCGTCGGGCTGGCGGGGGCTGACATGGGCGCCTGCGGCATTCTTCCCCGCATCATCGGCCAGGGCCGCGCCGCCGAACTGCTCTTCACCGGCCGCGTCATGACCGCGACGGAGGGCAATGCCTGGGGCTTCTACAACGCCCTGCACGAGCGTCCGTCGCTGCTTGCCGAAGCGCAGAAATTCGCACGCAATATCGCCGACGGTCCCTGGTTTGCCCATGCGATGACCAAGAAGATGCTCGACCAGGAATGGGCGATGGGCATCGACCAATTGATCGAGGCGGAAGCGCAGGCGCAGGCGATCTGCATGGCGACCGGCGACTTCCGCCGGGCCTTCGAGGCCTTTGCCACCAAGGCGAAGCCGGAATTCAAGGGGAACTGAGCATGGGTTCCCATGAGACGGCCTCGCGCCCGCCGACCCGCGACCACCTCGACTGGCCGTTCTTCGACGACAGCCATCGTGCGCTTAGAGCCGAACTGGATGGCTTCATTTCTCGTGGCGGCCTCGGCGACATCGATCACGCGACCGTCGATGCGGCCTGCAAGCAACTGGTGGCCGCCCTCGGTGCCGCCGGCGTGCTTCGCCATTGTGTGCCGAAAGCCTTTGGCGGCGCCAGCGAAGAGATCGACAGCCGGTCGCTCTGCCTCATCCGCGAGACGCTTGCCTATGCGGACGGCCTTGCCGACTTCTCCTTTGCCATGCAGGGGCTCGGGACCGGCGCAATCAGCCTGTCCGGCTCCGAGGCATTGAAGCAGGCTGTCCTGCCCAAGGTCGCCCGCGGCGAATGGATCTCCGCCTTTGCGCTTTCCGAGCCCGAGGCCGGCTCTGATGTCGCGGCGATGGCATGCGCCGCGCGCCGCGACGGCGATCACTTCGTGCTCGACGGTGAAAAGACCTGGATTTCGAACGGCGGTATCGCCGACGTCTATACTGTCTTTGCCCGCACCGGCGAGGCGCCCGGCACGCGCGGCATTTCGGCCTTCGTGGTCTTTGCCGATACGCCGGGCTCCACGATCGCCGAGCGCATCGAGACGATCGCGCCGCATCCGCTTGCCCGGCTTCGCTTCGACGATTGCCGCATCCCAGCCTCACAGCTTTTGGGCACGCCTGGCGAAGGCTTCAAGATCGCCATGCGCACACTCGACATCTTCCGCCCCTCCGTGGCTGCCGCCGCAATCGGCTTTGCCCGCCGCGCGCTCGACGAGGCGGTGGCGCACGCGAAAAACCGCAAGATGTTTGGCGCGACGCTTGCCGACCTGCCGACGGCGCAAAGCACGCTCGGCGAGATGGCGACCGCGATTGACGCGGCAGCGCTGCTGACCGGCCGCACCGCCTGGCAGCGCGACGTGCAGAAGCGGCCGACGACGCGCGAAGCGGCAATGGCGAAGATGACGGCGACAGAGAACGCGCAATGGGTGATCGACCAAGCGCTGCAGCTCTTCGGTGGCCGCGGCGTGCAAGTCGGCGAGATCACCGAGCGGCTCTATCGCGAGATCCGCGCGCTCAGGATCTACGAGGGCGCGACCGAAGTTCAAAAACTCATCATCGGCCGCGAGCTGATGAAGGGCACGGGACGATAACGAGGGGATGTCGAACATGCATGGTTCGAAGGCGTCATTCGACTGGCAGGATCCGTTCAACCTGGATGGGCAGTTGAGCGAAGAGGAACGCATGGTGCGGCACACCGCGCAAAGCTATGCCGAAGACCGGTTAGCCCCGCGCGTCCAGGAGGCGTTCCGCCACGAAAAGACCGATCCGTCGATCTTCGCCGAGATGGGCGAGCTTGGCCTGCTGGGTCCGATGGTGTCGGAGGAATACGGCGGCGCCGGCCTCAACTACGTTTCTTACGGCCTGATCGCCCGCGAGGTCGAGCGCATCGACAGCGGCTACCGCTCGATGATGAGCGTGCAGTCTTCGCTCGTCATCGTGCCGATCTACACCTTCGGCAGCGAAGCGCAGAAGCGTAAATATCTGCCGGGACTGATTGCCGGCACCAAAGTCGGCTGCTTCGGCCTCACCGAACCGGACCATGGTTCCGATCCCGGATCCATGATCACGAAGGCTAGCAAGGTCGATGGCGGCTATCTGCTGTCGGGTTCCAAGACCTGGATCTCCAATGCGCCGATCGCCGATGTCTTCGTCGTCTGGGCAAAGACATCGGATGGTCTGATCCGCGGCTTCATTCTCGAAAAGGGCTGGAAGGGTCTGAGCGCCCCGGCGATCCATGGCAAGGTGGGCCTGCGAGCCTCGATCACCGGCCAGATCGTCATGGACGAGGTCTTCGTTCCGGACGAAAACATGCTTCCTGATGTGACCGGCCTGAAGGGCCCCTTCACCTGCCTCAACTCCGCGCGCTTCGGCATCGCCTGGGGCGCACTCGGTGCAGCCGAGTCCTGCTACGAGACGGCGCGGCAATACGTGATCGACCGCAAGCAGTTCGGCCGGCCGCTCGCCGCCAACCAACTGATCCAGAAGAAACTCGCGGACATGGCAACCGAGATCGCTCTTGGCCTGCAGGGCTGCCTGCGCCTCGGGCGCATGAAGGATGAAGGCAATCCGCCGGTCGAGTTGACCTCGATCCTCAAGCGCAACTCCTGCGGCAAGGCGCTGGAGATCGCCCGAGCGGCGCGCGACATGCTCGGCGGCAACGGCATTTCGGACGAGTTTCCTGTCGCTCGCCATCTCGTCAATCTCGAAGTGGTCAACACCTATGAGGGCACCCACGACATCCATGCGCTGATACTCGGCCGTGCCATCACCGGCATTGCCGCCTTTGCGAACTGAGGTCCGGCACAAATGTTCAGGACCAGGAGACCGCTGCGCTTCGGAGATTGCGACCCCTCGGGGATCGCCTATTTCCCGTCTTACCTCAACATTCTCGTCGGGGTGACGGAGGACTTCTTTGCGTCTCTCGGCTTTCCCTGGAAGGCCATGAACGACGAGCGGCGGATCGGCGTGCCGACGGTGCGCCTCGATCTCACTTTCTCTCGCCCGGGCTTCCAGGGCGACGAACTGGATTTCGCGCTCAAGGTCGCGGGCATCGGCCGCTCATCGCTCGACATGGAGCACACGGTCTCGGCGAAAGGCACCGTGCTCTGGACAGCAAAACAGCGGGTCGTTGCCACCTCGCTCGACACGCACGCTTCTTTTGCCTGGCCGGACGATATCCGCGCCGCGCTGACACAACATCTGGAGACGACCGATGCACACCATCCTGCAACCTGAAGGCTGGGCAAAGCCCATCGGCTATTCCAACGGCGTTTCGGCCAAGGGCCGCACTGTCTTCGTCGGCGGCCAGATCGGCTGGAATGCGCAGTCCGAGTTCGAGACCGACGATTTCGTCGAGCAGGTGCGCCAGACCCTGAAGAACGTCGTTGCCGTGCTTGCAGCCGGCGGCGCCGAGCCGCAGCACATCACCACCATGACCTGGTACTTCACCGACAAGCAGGAATATGTCGGCAATCTGCGCGGCATCGGCCAGGCCTATCGCGAGACCATCGGCCGGCATTTCCCGGCGATGGCGGCGATGCAGGTGGTGTCGCTCGTCGAGGACCGCGCCAAGATCGAGATCCAGGCCACCGCCGTCGTCCCCGATTGAGGTTTGGCAGCATGGCCGATATCCGATTTTCCGAAAGCGTGTCCGCCCGACTCGAAGGCGATGTTCTGGTCGCTACCATCGACAACCCGCCGGTCAATGCGCTCTCCGCGCATGTCCGGTCCGGCCTGACGGCGGCGCTCGATCATGTTGCCGAGCAGCCGGCGATTGCGGGTCTCGTCATCACCGGTGCCGGCAACACCTTCATCGGCGGCGCCGATATCAGGGAGTTCGGCAAGCCGCCGATCGAACCGATCCTTCCCGAGGTGATCGAGCGCATCGAGACCTTCGGCAAGCCTGTCATCGCCGCTGTCAACGGCGCCGCCCTTGGCGGTGGCTGCGAGGTAGCGCTTGCCTGCCACGGCCGCATCGCCGGCGAGAAGGCATCGTTCGGCCTGCCCGAAGTCAAGCTCGGCCTTGTCCCGGGCGCCGGCGGGACGCAACGTCTGCCGCGCTTGATCGGCATGGTCGCGGCGATCGAACTCATCGGAACCGGGCGTGCCGTCAAGGGCGCCGAAGCTGTGAGACTTGGGCTTGCCGACAGCCTTGCCGCCGATCCCGTCGCTGCTGCGCTGGCTTTCGCAAAGGAACAGGCCGGCAAGCCGCTTCGTCGGACCGGCATGATCGCGGTTCTGCCTGCGGACGGCGAAGCCGTCGGCGCGGTGGAAGCGAAGGTTCTGGCGCGAGCTCGTGGCCAGGCCGCGCCCACTGAAGCCGTTCGCCTCATCAAGGCAGCCGGCGAACTCGATCTGAAACAGGGACTGGCTGAGGAACGCGCGACCTTCTTAAGGCTTCGCGATTCCGCCGAGTCAGCAGCCCTCAGGCATGTGTTCTTTGCCGAGCGCGCCGCCGGCAAGGTCGAGGGACTTGACAAGGTTTCGCCTCGGCCGATCGTGACTGTCGGCGTGGTCGGCACTGGGCTGATGGGGTCCGGCATCGCCGTCTCGGCCCTGACGTCCGGCTACGGTGTGATCGCGATGGAGCAGACGGAGGAAGCGGCCGCCGGCGGGCGGGCGCGCATCGCCGAGACGCTGGAGAAGACCGTGCGCAGCGGACGACTGACTGCTGATGGACGCGACGAATGCCTGGCGCGACTGCAGACGACGGCGAAAGCGGCGGAACTCGCGAAGGCCGAACTCGTCATCGAAGCGGTGTTCGACGACCTCATGGTCAAGACGGAGCTGTTTCAGAAGCTCGACGACATCGTTGCGCCTGGCGCCATTCTCGCGACCAACACCAGCTATCTCGTCCCCGATGCGATCGCGGCGACGACGGCCGATCCCTCGCGTGTTGTGGGCCTGCATTTCTTTTCTCCCGCCAACGTGATGCGGCTCGTCGAAGTCGTCGATTGTGCCGAGACGGCGCCGGACGTGCTGGCAACGGCACTTGCCTTCGTCAAACGCCTCGGCAAGCTGCCGGTCGTAACCGGCGTCACCGAAGGCTTCATCGGCAACCGCATCTTCTCGGCCTATCGCCGCGAAGCAGAGTTCATGCTCGAGGATGGAGCACTCCCGCACGAGATCGACGCCGCGCTCGAGGCCTATGGTTTTCCGATGGGCATCTTCGCCGTCAACGATATGGCCGGGCTCGAGATCGCCTGGGCACGGCGCAAGCGACAGGCCGCGACCCGCGATCCTGCCGCACGCTATGTCGAAATCGCCGACAGGCTCTGCGAGGCCGGCCGTCTCGGTCGCAAGAGTGGTCGCGGCTGGTACGCCTATCCCGATGGTAAGCGCACCGTCGATCCTGATGTCACGGCGGTGATAGAGGCGGCGCGGGCAGCCAAGGGCATCACGCCGCGCGCCTTTAGTTCCGACGAGATCATGAGCCGGCTTCTGGACGCCATGCACGACGAAGGTAACGCGCTGCTCGCCGAAGGCATTGCCGCGCGTCCCGGCGACATCGATCTGGTGATGATCAACGGCTACGGATTTCCCGCGCACAAGGGTGGGCCGATGTTCGCCGCCGGGCAAAGCAAAGGATAAATCTCATGGCTGAAGCCTATATCGTCGGCGGCGTCCGCACGCCGATCGGCCGCTACGGCGGTGCGCTGTCGAGCGCCCGCCCGGACGATCTGGCAGCGCATGTTATCCGCGAGGCGTTGGCGCGCGTTTCATCCGTTCCGGCCGAAGCGATCGACGAAGTCGTGCTTGGCTGTGCCAACCAGGCCGGCGAGGACAATCGCAACGTCGCCCGCATGGCCGCCTTGCTCGCCGGGCTACCGCAGACGGTTGCCGGAACGACGATCAACCGGCTCTGTGGTTCTGGTCTGGACGCTGTCGGTTACGCTGCCCGCGCGATCAGGCTGGGCGAAGCCGAGATCATGGTCGCCGGCGGCGTCGAAAGCATGTCGCGTGCGCCCTTCGTCATGCCGAAGGCGGAAAGTCCGTTCCAGCGCAACACCGAGATCCACGACACCACCATCGGCTGGCGCTTCGTCAATCCGGGAATGAAGAACCAATACGGCATCGACTCGATGCCGGAGACCGCCGAAAACGTCGCCGCCGAGTTTTCCATTTCGCGCGAAGACCAGGACGTCTTTGCGCTGCGCAGCCAGGCGCGCGCGGCGGCTGCGCAAAAGAGTGGACGTCTTGCCGGCGAGATCGCTCCTTATGCGATCAAAGGACGCAAGGGCGAGACGACATGGGTCGAACAGGACGAGCATCCCCGCGAGACGACGATCGAAAAGCTCGGCAGCCTGCAGACGCCCTTCCGCACCAATGGCACGGTGACCGCCGGCAATGCTTCCGGCGTCAACGACGGTGCTGCCGCGCTCATTCTCACCTCGGCCGGCGCAGTCGAGCGTTACGGACTTCAGCCGTTGGCCCGCGTCGACGGCATGGCAACGGCCGGTGTCGCGCCGCGCATCATGGGCATCGGCCCGGTCTTTTCGACGCGAAAGCTGCTGGAGCGTTTTGGTCTCGGCATCGGCGACATCGATATCGTCGAGTTGAACGAAGCCTTTGCCGCACAGGCGCTCGCCTGCATGCGGCAGCTTGGACTGGCCGACGATGCGCCCCACGTCAATCCGAACGGCGGCGCCATCGCGCTCGGCCATCCGCTCGGCATGTCCGGCGCGCGTCTGGCCCTCACCGCGGCCCTGGAGCTTGAGGCGCAGGGTTCGAAGCGTGCGATTGCCACCATGTGCATCGGCGTCGGACAGGGCATTTCGATGCTGTTGTCACGGCCGTAGCGATTGGACGTTTCGGTCGTCAGCCGAAGGCCGCCCAAAACGATGAGAAAGCCGGGCTACTCAGCTGAGGAGTTAAGACCGAGCCGCAAGCGGCTCGGTCTCCAAGCCTACTTTCCACCCCAGGCGGCGGGATAATCCGGCAGCTTCTCGCAGCCGCACATGGCGTGATGCAGCGGCGGCATCTTGGCATCGACATACTGGTCGAGCGTTTCTGCTGTGATCGCCGGCTGCGGCATGACCCATTCCGGGCCGGGCACGGCCTCTCCCTGCAGCACCTTCACTGCCGCGATGATCGGCGTGCGCCATTGGTAGGTCGGATAGGTCGGCGCTATCGCCTTGAAGCCTTCCGACTTCCACTTGACCAGGAAGTCCTGCTGGTCCTCGCCGGTAATGATCGGAGGCGGCAGGCCGGCATCCTCGAAGGCTTCGAGGGCTGCAACCGCCGTCGCCCCCGCATCCATCCAGATCGCATCGATCTTGCCGCGTTGCAGGTAGTCTTCGACGATCGACTTGGTCTTGGCATTGTCGCCCTCGGTGAATTCCTCGCCGATGACGTTCAGGCCAGTCTCCTTGAAAATGCGCTTGGCCGCGGACGCGCGGGTCTCGAGCACATCGACACCCGGTACGATCCGGAGCATCAGGACGTCGGCCCCCGCCGGTGCCGTGGCCGCCACGAACTCGCCTGCCTGGATACCGAAGCCGTAACCGCCGACCGGATGGATGAAGGTGACCGGGCACTTGGTGTTGACGCCGCGGTCAAAGACGATCACCGGCAACTTGGCACAGGCTTTTTCGACCGCCGGCGTCAGGGCTGCGGTCGTATTCGGCGAGACGATCAGGGCCGAGCACTTGCCGCCATTGATGAGGTCGTCGATGTCGGCGATCTGCTTGTCGTCGGACCCTTCGGCATCGACGTGAATAAGCTCCTTGATCTCCGGATGGAGCTTCACTTCGGCCTGCATGTTCGTCCAGCCGGTTACCCGCCAGGCATTGTTCACGCCGGCGTTCGAGAAGCAGATCGTGTAGGGACCTGGCTTCTTGTATTTTGCGGTGTCGGCCATCTGGTCGCCGTAGTACTGCTCCCAGGGCTCCCCTTCCGGGCCATTGGCCTTGGCCGTCAGCAGCGTCCGTTGCCTGTCGAACTCGGCGGTATCGTCGAAGTTCAGTTGTTGGCTATGCGCCGTGCCGGCGACGAGTGCCGCCGAAAGGGCGGCGGTCAGCAATCTTTTCATGTCTCACTCCCATTGATCATGATTTTTCAGTTCCTCCCGACGGCTTGAGGCCGGCGAAATCAGGTCCCGGCGACGCGGTTGCGCCGGTAGGTGGCAAGCACGACTGCGGCGATCAGGATCAGGCCCTGGACGACATCGCGCGTCGGCTTCGGCAGTCCGATGAAATTGAGCAGCGTGAAGATGGCGGTCAGCGTCAGCGCGCCTGCAATCGAGGCCGAAACGGAGCCGCGGCCGCCGAGAAGCTGCGCGCCGCCGATGACGCAGGCGGTGATCGCCTGAAGCTCGTAGCCGACACCGACATCGGTCGATACGCCTGCAAATCCACCGAGCAGGATGCCGGCCGTCACCGCGCTCAGCGACGAGGCGACAAAAGCGATGATGCGCACCCTCACGATCGGCACACCCGACATCTGCGCCGCCCGCGGATTGTCGCCGAGCGCGTGCAGCATGCGCCCGAGATTGGTGCGATGCATCAGCCAGAACAGAACGGAGCCGACGACCAATAGCACCAGCAATGCGACCGGCACGAACTGGATGAGCGGAATGCCCTGAAGGCTGGCGCGCCCGAAGAAGCGGAACGTCTCCGGCAGATAGCCGCGCGGCGAACCGCTCGACCACATGAAGGCAGCACCGTTGAGCGTGATCATCATGCCGAGCGTCGCGATCAATGACGGCACCCGGAGGTAGGAAACGACCATGCCGTTGACCACGCCGACGGCAAGCCCCACCGCATACATGACCGCAATCACCCACCAGGTCGCATCGGCGCTGTTGTCGAGCAGCATCGACGAGCCGACAACCGTCAGCGTGATGAGCGAGCCTGCGGATAAGTCAAAGCCGCCGGACACGATGACGTAGATCTGGCCGGCCGCGAGGATGGCGAGAGGAGCGGCACGCTTCAGGAAATTCATGTAGCCGGTGGGCTCGATGAAGTTCGGGTTCGAAAACGTGATGGCAACGAGAAGGGCTGCCAGCACGAAGAAGACGGGATTGATCTTCGGCAGCCGCCCAACGCTTGCCACGCCGCGCGTCTTTGCGGAGCCGACGGTTTCCTGGATCATGCCACTATCCTCTTTGAACGGACTGCGTAGAAGGCGACGGCGGCGACGATGATGATGCCGCGCATCACCTGCTTGGCGAAGGCGTCGATGCCGGCGAGATTGAAGATGGAATCGATCAGCGAGAAGATGATCACGCCGGCGACCGTGCCCCAGATCCCACCTTTGCCGCCGGCAAGGATCGTGCCGCCGATGACGACGACGGCGATCGATTCCAGATCGTAAGCGCCCTCCGTGCCGATCCAGGGCGAGCCGGATTTGAGGCGGCTGGCCAGGTAGAGGCCGGCGAGCGCTGCGCAAAGGCTGCAGATGATGTGGCTCGCCATCACGACCCGCGTCGTATTGATGCCAGCGGCGCGCGCCGTGTCGCGGTTGCCCCCAACCGAATAGATGTTGGAGCCGAAGCGCGTGAAGCGCAGCACGATCCATGCGCCAAGGACGAGCAGCGCCAGGACGATCAGGCTGACCGGTAGCCCGAGCACCTCGCCATAGGCAAAATACTGGAACGCATCCGGCACCGAACCGCCGAACCGGCCATGAAAGGAGGCAAGACAGCCCTGAATGATCAGTGCCATGCCGAGCGTCGCGATCAGCGGGTTGACGTCGAGGCGGGTGATCAGGAGCCCGTTGAGCGTGCCGACCACCGCCCCCATGACGAGCACCGCAACAACCGCCGGCACCATCATCGCCGGATCGCCGTTCATGATCGCTGAGGACACCACGGCCGAGGCCGAGATGAGATGGGCCACCGACAGGTCGATCGAACCGACCAGGATGGTGAAGGTCTGCCCGACGGCGGTGATGCCGAGCGCGATGGACCGGTTGAGGATGGAGACGGTCGCCTCCGGCGTCAGGAAGCGTGTAAGGCCTAGGCTGAGCGCAATCGCGACATAGATGAGGACGGCCAGCCCGAGCAGCAGCGCCGGCGCGTAGTGTTCCATGCGCCAGGCCGGACGTCGGATGAGACTTGCCTTGTTCATGCTGCCACCGCCTCCTCGCCAGTTGCCGCCAACATCACGTCGGCCTCACTGACCCCACGCGAAAACGCCGCGACGAGTTCGCCATTCCGCATCACAAGGACGCGGTCGGATACGCCGAGAACCTCCGGAAGATCGGACGAGACCATCATGATGGCCGTGCCCTTGCGCGCGAGATCGCGCATCAGGTGGTAGATCCCGGCCTTGGCATTGACGTCGATCCCGCGTGTCGGCTCGATGAAGATCAACAGCCGGGGCGCCAGCGCCAGCCAGCGCGCGACGATGGCTTTCTGCTGGTTGCCCCCCGACAGCGCCTTGATGTCCTGGGCAAAGCTGCCGGCACGCACGTCGAGTTCACGCAGCAGCTTTTCCATCGCTTCCGTCGAGGCGAATGACGTCGCATTGGCATTGCCGGAAAGGGAGGAGAGCGCGCGGGACGTCAGCATCCCGTTGTCGACGACCGATTGCATCAACACCAGCGCTTCGGCCTTGCGATCGCCCGGTAGCAGCCCGACCCCGGCGTGGATCGCCTCGCGCGGACTGGCAAACCGCGCCGGCTTACCGGCAAGGGTGATCTCGCCCTCGGTGAAGGGAGAAAGGCCGAATATCGCCTGCGCGAGCGCAACGCGCCCTGCCCCTTGCAAGCCGGAAAAGCCGACGATCTCACCGGCGCGCAGCTCGAAGGACACGTTTTTCAGCCGGTCGTTTCCGGCATTGCTGACGCAGAGCACGACGTCGCCGATCTCCTGCGGTGCGGCCGGCTCCGCATAGAAATCGCCAAGGTCGCGGCCGACCATCGCCCGCACGATCGCCTCCGGCTCAGGTACATGGTCGAAGCAAACCGCCACCTCGCCATCCTTGAGAACGGTCACACGATTGGCCAACCGCGTGATTTCAGGCATGCGGTGGGTAATATAGACGATCGCCACACCGCTCTCCTTCAACGTGTCGACGAGACCGAAGAGCACCTCGCATTCGGCCTCGTTCAGCGCTGCCGTCGGCTCGTCCATCACGATCACCTTTGCCTCGAGCGACACCGCCTTGGCGATCTCGACCAGTTGCTGGCTGGCGACGTCGAGGTCGGCGACCACAGTGCTCGGCTCGATCCGGTGCGCCGAGCCGAACAGCGCAAGCACGCGCCGCGCTTCGTCGTTCATCGCCCTGTGGTCGATCAGACCGCGACGCGTCGGCTCGCGGCCAAGGAAGATGTTCTGTGCGACGGTTCGCTCGGGCAGCAGGGAGAATTCCTGATAAATGACGGCAATGCCCGCCCGGATCGCCGCCAGCGGATGCGTGAAATGCCGTTCTTCGCCGTTCACGACGACCGCGCCTGTGTCCGGCCGATAGATGCCGGAGAGGATCTTCATCAGCGTCGACTTGCCGGCGCCGTTCTCGCCCGCCAGCGCATGAACCTCCCCACAATGCGCGGAGAAGCTGACGCTTTTCAACGCCTTGACGCCGGGGAAACTCTTGGTGATACCGCGCATCTCGATGGCGGGATGTTGAGTGTTCATGCTGCAGCCCATGTCTTGCGGATGAATGTCGCGCTCTCGGAAAAGAGCGTATCGAAATCGGGAAACAGCGGCCGCCAGACGCGGGTCGCCGTCGCGATCGCCGGCAGCCCGGCGCCGAATGCCTCAAGCGTCAGCCAACCGTCATAGCCGATCTCCTTCAACACCGTGAACATCGCGGCAAAGTCGATATGCCCGCGCCCGGGTATGCCGCGATCGTTCTCGGAGACATGGAAGACACCGATATCCTGGCCGATCAGCCGGATCGCCGCCTCCGGCCGCCGCTCCTCCACATTGGCATGGAAGGTGTCGTACATGATCTTGAAGGCAGGATGTGCCACGCGATCCACATAGGCACGCGCCTGCTCCATCGTGTTGAGAAAATAGGTCTCGAAACGATTGAGTGGCTCGAGGCTCAAATGCATGCCGTTGGCCGCCGCCCGCTCCGCGAGTGCATGATGCGCGTCGGCCCCGTGTTTCAGCTCGTCTTCGCTGGCGCCCCGGCCGGTGAAGAAGCCGATCGGCGCGTGAAACGGCCCACCCATGCTTTCGGCGCCAAGGGCGATGGCGCAGTCAAGCGCCCAGTCGAGATGGGCGCGCCCGCGCGCCCGCACGTCGGCATCGCAACTGACGGGGCTTGCCTCAGGCGTCGGGACGATCGATGTGGTGGACCGACCAAGGCCGAGCCCGTCCAGTTCGCGGCCCAGGCGTTCGTAATGACTTACCTTGCCCGACAGAACCGGCACTTCGACGCCGTCATAACCGAGATCGCGCAACCGGCCGATGTTGCCGAGATGCCTCTCCTCGACGAAATCGGTCAGGCAAAGGAGATTGATACCAAGCTTCATGGGGCGCTCAATTCAAAGATATGCCGAGATCGCGACAGGTCGCGCGGATCCAGGCCAGTGACGTTTCGATCATCGGGCCAGCGGCGCCTTCACATTCGAGGCTGAGCACACCGTCGTAGCCATGGTCGCGAAGCGTGGCGAGGCAAGCCTTGATGTTCTCGGCATTGACGCCATCGCCGAGCGCGCAATGGCTGACCGCGATCCCGGTTTGTCCGCCGCGGGCGGCCGCTGCCAGCGACGGCGACACGTCCTTCAGATGGACATGGGACACCCTGTCGATGAACCGCGACAGAAACTGCGGCGGTTCCTGCCCGGCGATGAACGTGTTGCCGGTGTCCATGTTCATGCGCAGCCACTTGCTGTCTGCAAAGGCGAGCATGCGCTCCATGAATTCCGGACGCGTCGTGAAATGACCATGGGGCTCGATGTTGACGACGATCTCGTGTGCTTCGGCGACTTCGACGATCTTTTCGTAGCTACGCTTCATCAGCGCCATCGACTCTTCTTCGGTCAGTCCGGGCGGCATGTGGAGCCCGTCCGTCGTGTCGACACAGGGGCTGCCGGCCTGCGCTGCCCAGGCAATCGACTTCAGCACATAGGGCACACCTCTAAGCGGCCCGTCCTCGCCAGACAGCGGATAGGCCGCATCGACCTGCGAAAAGCACACGCCGTAGCGCTCCATCTTGCGACGCAAGAGGACGGGATCCTCGTAGAGCGCGACATGCGGTTGGTAACCCAGTCCGTGGATCCAGCTCACGCCGTCGATCAGGCCGCATTCGATGAAGTGCAAATCGTTGTCGCTTGCCCATTGCAAGCATTTTTCAAACGACCAATAGGCCGAGTTGAACGCGTCCGTGTGGAAGCCTATCCGCACCGGCAAAATCCTCCAAATTCCCCTCCATGCCATTGAGTTTCAACGGCAAATCACCAGCGCCTCCAAAATGTCGCTTGATGATGCCCAAGCATTGCGCAATAAATCGCTGCCGGCGTTCGAAATAGACGACTGGTAAATTTTATACATCTGCGGGGGAGCAGCATGACGAGGAGCAGCAACGAACGGGCCGTCAATCGGCCTGCGGTCTTCCGCGAGCCGGGCGCCCTGCTCTATGCCGGCAACTGCCAGGACCTGATGAAGGCCTCGCTTGCGGGCCAGGTGTCGCTCAACGCCTGGACGCGGCGCGGCTATCCCGGCATCGATCTCGGCGCGGCGCTGCCGCAGGTCTGCTCCGTCGGCGGTTGGGATGCGACGACCCCGCAGGATTGGGGCCTGCGCGAACATTGCAACGAAGGGGTCAAGATCGCCTATCTGGCGCGCGGCTCATTGACGATCACCATGGATGGCCGCAGGACGACGATCAAGGAAGGCCAGATGTTCGTCGTGCGACCCTGGCAGTTGCACGCGCTCGGCGATCCCAATGTCGGCGCCAGCCACATCATCTGGGTGCTCATGGATATGGGCGTGCGCCGCCCGCACGAAACCTGGCTGTGGCCCGACTGGATCGGCTGGCCCGAGCGCGACCGAAAGCGCCTGAGCGAACTTCTGTCGAAGAACGAACAGATTTCCTACAACGCCTCGCGCGAGGCCGCCCGCACCTTCCTCGATATCCACGAGGTGGTGGCAGGCGGCGATATCGACGGTGGCGAAGCACATCTGCGCCTTTTGATTTCGATGATGCTACTGCAATTCCGCCAGATGCTGGAAAGCCAGGCACCGGTGCTGGATCTTGCTCTCGCAAGCTCGAAACGCACGGTCGAGATCTTTTTGAAACGGCTGCGTCACGCGCTCGACGAGGAGTGGACGCTCGAGAACATGGCGGCAGAGTGTAATCTTTCCCGCACGCAATTTTCGCAGCATTGCCAGGCGCTGACCAACATGACGCCGGTCCGCTACCTCCAGGCGCTCCGGCTCAACGCCGCACGGCAGCTTCTCGAAAGCGGCGCGCATTCGGTCACCAATATCGCCTTTGATTGCGGCTTTTCATCGAGCCAGTATTTTGCCACCTGCTACAAGAAGCGCTTCGGCTTCTCGCCGATGGAAACGCCGCGTCAGTCGCTATCGATCGCCAACTGAAAGTGAGCCGCCGCGACCGGATCAAAGCCGAATGGACAAGAAAGCTCTCCTGACGCCCCGAAAGGCCGCTTCGCAGCAACGCTCGCGAGCGATGATCGAGGCGCTGGTGGAAGCGACGGCGCGTGTCCTGATCAAGGAAGGATTTGAACGCGCAAACACAAATCGCATTGCCGAGGAGGCCGGCGTCAGCATCGGCTCCCTCTATCAATATTTTCCGAGCAAGGAAGCGCTCGTCGTTGCCGTCATAGAACGGCATAAGGGCGAGATGGTCGATGTCTTGCGGGGTACCCTCGCAAAGGTGGCGACGCTACCGCTCGACAATGCAGTGCGCGAACTGGTCAAGACGATGATCGATGCGCATCGTGTGGACCCGGACCTTCATCGGGTGCTGGTCGAGGAAACGCCACGTGCGGGACGGATTGGCACGATCGACGGCTTTGACAGAGAGTTCTACGGGCTGATCAGGGCGTATCTCGAATTGCACAAGGCAGAACTGCGGCCGGTGGATCTGGACCTGGCCGCTTACATCTGCGTCAGTTGCACGGAAGCGCTGACGCACGGCGCCGTCGTCGGCAGTCCAGATAAGCTAAACGATGGGAACGTCGACGCCTTCATCAACGAAGTGACGACGCTGATCACGCGCTACCTGAAGTAACGTCCTCCGGGTCCAGACATCCAAGATGCGAGCAGGGTCTTGGTAACGTGACGCCGCTCCGTGAACGCCTGCGGCCAACTGCATGAATTGCCGGGGAAATTTGGAGGGGTAGCGCCCGCTTAGACAGCTTCCCGAACGCGAGTAGATTTTTGCGAGCAATCGCTCACAATTTGTCTGCACGCCGCCGTTCCGACAACCAGCCTCGTTTCGACATCGAATGCCAAACGAGCGGTCAAGCAACCGCTTCTCGAAGCCCCAGACCAAGGTAACAGGAAGATGTACGCACACGTCGTGATGATTCATGCCGCGGCCATGGGCACGGCATTTCTGCTGTTTGCAGCACGGGAGCTGCTTTTCATTACTGCCTCGCGAGGGCAAATAGGCGCTGGGAAATTGGCGCTGACCGCCAACAGGATTGCGGGCCTGCTCACGGGGATAGGGATTGCCGGAGGCATTGGGCTCATCGTCTTGGGCGGGTGGCCGCTATCGACACCCTGGCTACTGGTGTCATTCACCCTGATCGCCACCTTGATGGTTGTCGAAAGCAGGTTCGTACGGCCATGGGAGGCACAGGTGCAACCAGCCCTTCAAGGCGCGATCGACACAATCGAAGTCCGAGCGCTTCTTCGAAACAAGCGCGCCCTGTGCGGCCGCCTGGCATCGATCTTACTTTTCGCTCTGGTCATAGCGCTGATGGTCGTCAAACCCGACCTAGCCGGCATTTTCGGCGCCTAGGGCGACGCCGGCGGGCGCAACAGCGTTGCACGGCCATTGCGAGGCGACCCAAGCGCCGGCGGCTACACCGCGCCAGTCTTTCATCAACGGATTTGAACTCACCGCCCCGGTATGAAGGGCGGTGAGTTTCCGTTTCAGGGTGTCGTCACGCCAGTGCCGGCAGCAGCTGGTCGATGCTCTTCTTGGCGTCTCCGTAGAACATGCGGGTGTTGTCCTTGTAGAACAGCGGGTTCTCGATGCCGGAGTAACCGGTACCCTGGCCGCGCTTGGAGACGAATACCTGCTTGGCCTTCCAGACTTCGAGCACCGGCATGCCGGCGATCGGGGAGTTCGGGTCTTCCTGGGCGGCCGGATTGACGATGTCGTTTGAGCCGATGACGATGACGACATCGGTTTCGTGGAAGTCCTCGTTGATCTCGTCCATCTCGAGCACGATGTCGTAGGGAACCTTCGCCTCGGCCAAGAGTACGTTCATGTGGCCCGGCAGACGGCCGGCGACCGGATGAATGGCGAAGCGGACGTTCTTGCCGGCCGCCCGCAGCTTGCGGGTAAGCTCGGAGACCGACTGCTGCGCCTGCGCCACCGCCATGCCGTAGCCCGGCACGATGATGACGCTGTCGGCGTCGTTGAGGGCAGCGGCCACACCATCGGCATCAATGGCGATCTGCTCGCCAGTGATTTCCATCGCCGGCCCCGTGGTGGCGCCGAAACCACCGAGAATGACCGAGACGAAAGAGCGGTTCATCGCCTTGCACATGATGTAGGAGAGGATCGCACCCGAGGAGCCGACCAGCGCACCGGTGACGATCAGAAGGTCGTTGCCGAGCGTGAATCCGATCGCGGCGGCAGCCCAGCCGGAATAGCTGTTCAGCATCGACACCACCACCGGCATGTCGGCGCCGCCGATGCCCATGATCAGGTGATAGCCGATGAAGAAGGCGGCGAGCGTCATGACAAGCAGCGTCCAGGTGCCGGCACCATTGACGTAGAGCACCAGCAGCACGAGCGAGAGAAGAGCAGCACCGGCGTTGAGCAGGTGACCGCCCGGCAGCTTCTTTGCCTTGCCGTCGACCTTGCCGGCAAGCTTGCCGAAGGCGATGACGGAGCCGGTGAAGGTGACGGCGCCGATGAAGACGCCGAGGAACACCTCGACCTTCATGATCGACAGTTCCACCGGTTCCTTGTGGGCAAGGATCGCGGCAAAGCCGGTCAATGCAGAGCGGGCCGCCGCATCGAGGCCGGCGACATCAGCCGCCTCGATATGGGCGTTGAAGCCGATGAAGACTGCGGCGAGACCGACGAAGGAATGGAGGGCCGCAACAAGCTGCGGCATCTCGGTCATTTGGACGCGGGAGGCAACGAAGTGGCCGAGCACGGCGCCGCCGGCAATCATCAGGACGATGATGAACCAGTTGCCGACATCGGGTCCGAAGACCGTGGCGACAATGGCGAGTGCCATGCCCGTCATGCCGTACCAGACGGCGCGCTTGGCGCTTTCCTGGCCCGAAAGTCCGCCGAGCGAGAGGATGAAGAGGACGGCTGCCGCGATGTAGGCGGCCGATACGATACCGATCATCATAATGTCTACCCCTGCCCGATCAGGATTTCTGGAACATGGCGAGCATGCGCCGTGTGACGAGGAAGCCGCCGACGATGTTGATCGTGGCGATCAACACCGACAGCGCCGCAAGCAACACCACCAGCCAGTTGCCTGACCCGATCTGCAGCAGCGCGCCGAGAATGACGATGCCCGATACCGCGTTGGTGACGGCCATCAGCGGGGTGTGCAGCGAATGCGAGACATTCCAGATGACCTGGAAGCCGACAAAGCAGGCGAGCACGAAGACGACGAAGTGGCTCATGAAGGCCGGCGGCGCAAAGGCGCCGACCAAAAGCAGCAGCGCTGTGCCGACGGCGAGAAGCGTCAGCTGGCTCTTCGTCTGGGCCTTGAAGGCTGCGGCCTCGGTGGCGCGCTTTTCCTCCGGCGTCGGTTCCTTCACTTTCTCCTTGGGTTTCTGCGCCGCGATCGCGGCGATCTTCGGCGGTGGCGGCGGGTAGGTGATCGCGCCTTCGAAGGTGACGGTCGCGCCACGGATGACGTCGTCCTCCATATTGTGGACGAGCTTGCCATCCTTGCCCGGCGTCAGGTCGGTCAGCATATGGCGGATATTGGTGGCATAGAGCGTGGACGCCTGCGCGGCCATGCGGCTCGGGAAATCGGTATAGCCGATGACGACGACGCCGTTGTCGGAGACGATCCGCTGGTCGGCAACCGTCAGATCGCAGTTGCCGCCGCGCTCTGCGGCAAGGTCGACCACCACCGATCCCGGCTTCATTGCGGCCACCATGTCGGCAAGCCAGAGTTTCGGCGCGTCGCGACCGGGGATCAGCGCCGTGGTGATGACGATATCGATCTGCGGCGCAAGCTCGCGGAACTTGGCAAGCTGCTTCTCGCGGAACTCCGGCGAAGAGGGAGCCGCATAGCCGCCGGTGGCAGCGCCGTCCTGCTGACTGCCCCCCTCACCATCCGCGAAATCGAGATAGACGAATTCGGCGCCCATGCTTTCGATCTGTTCGGCGACCTCTGGACGCACGTCAAAGGCATAGGTCTGGGCGCCGAGCGAGGTGGCGACACCGATCGCGGCAAGACCGGCGACGCCGGCACCGATCACCAGGACCTTTGCCGGCGGCACCTTGCCGGCGGCCGTTACCTGGCCGGTGAAGAAGCGGCCGAAATTGTTGCCGGCCTCGATCACCGCGCGATAGCCGGCGATATTGGCCATCGACGACAGAGCATCCATCTTCTGGGCGCGGCTGATGCGCGGCACCATGTCCATGGCGATGACGTTGGCGCCCTTCGCCTTGGCAAGCTCCAGCAGTTCGGCATTCTGGCCGGGATAGAAGAACGAGATCAGCGTCTTGTCCGCAGACAGGTGCGCGACTTCACTCGGCTCAGGCGGTCGTACCTTGACGACCACATCGGCCGAACCCCACAGCGCCTCTGCCGACGGCGCCACCTCGACGCCCGCGGCGCGATAGGAATCGTCGGAAAAGCCAGCCGCAACGCCAGCACCCGTTTCGATGATGCTGCTATAGCCAAGTTTCGCAAGTTGCACCGCGCTGTCAGGTGTCAGCGCCACGCGCGCCTCGCTTGCGGTGACCTCCCGCGGCGCGCCAATTTTAATCGCCATGCTTGTCTGTCCTCTCCTGCCGACTAGGCAATGCCTTGTCCCTCAACAATGCGACAGCAGAACAAGCAAACCTTGAGAGTACTGTCCAGTACGCTTTGCCGCGAATCCGTCCATTCTTGTCGCTTTTTAGTTTTCCCTAATCGTTTTTATCGGCCAGGCACTTCGCCAGGCCGGCCGATCGGGCGCGAATGGTCAGCAAAAAGCAGACGGAGACGCCTCCGCAAAACGGGCGCTGAATGGACTCCAGCGGGCCGCCGATCGCGTGTGTGAAGCGACGAACATCACCCAAGAGGGGTCCGAGCCCGCATCCGTTTCATGAAACGATCACGCCGAGCGGCGACCGGCAACGTGGCGCACCGACGTCGACGCGGTACGGGGAGGTGCCGCGTCGTGCGAATCAAATTCGCCTGCCTGTTGAAGAGCCGCTAGAGAAGGCGGTAGCGTTTCAGGATTTCGGCGATCTGTTCGTCCTGCTCCCTGTTGGGCAGAAGAGCTGGCTGGCGGCTTGCGCCGACGGATGCGTCCTGAAGGTAGAGCGCGCGCTTGACCATCGCCGGGGCAAAGCCGAGTGCATAGAGGTCGGTCCGAAAGGCGGCAAAGGTTGCCTGCTGCTTCTGCGCTTCGACGATATCGCCGGCATTGAAGGCCTTCAAGATGCCCGCGAGCACATCCGGCATGGCGTTTCCGAGGCCCGAGATGCAACCGGCCGCACCATTCTGCAACGCCCAGAGCACGAGGTGGTCAGGGCCGGAATAGACTTCGAAACCGTCGACCTCCTTGGCGACCTGCAGATAGGCCTCCAACGTCTCCTTTGCGCCACCGGAATCCTTGATGCCGGCAATGTTGCCGTGGCCGGCAAGCGTGCGCGCCGTGTCGGGCTCGATATGGTTCTGCGTGCGGGCCGGAATATCGTAGAGGTAGGCGGGCGTCTTCACGGCATCGGCGACGGTCGAGAAATGGCGGATAAGGCCATCCTGGGTGCAGGCGATGAAGAACGGCGTGATCACCGCAATGCCGTCGACGCCGATCCGGTCGAATTCGCGGGCGAGCTTGACGGTCTCGAAGGTGGCCGGCATGCCGGCATTGACGATCACCTTGACGCGACCGCCGACCTCGTCGACCACCTCTTCCGTCAGCCGCACCTTTTCCTCAAAGGTCAGCGCGGAGAAGTCGCCGTTGGTTCCGGCGCACATGATATTGTTGCCGGCTGCGACCTGGCGGCGGACCTGGGCGCGCGTCGCCTGGTAGTTGATGGTTTCGTCCTCGTTGAAGCAGGTTACGAGGGCGACGAAAGCTTTCTTGGTCATGCGGGTATTCCTCTCAATGGACGACGCCTCACGAGGCGCGCTGAAGGCGGGCGGCGCGGTGGGCTGCCTGGACATCGGGATCGGGATCGAGTCCGGCGGCGAGCAGCGCGCGCGTGTAATCCTGTTGCGGCGTCTCGAACACCTCGCGCACCGTGCCGAGCTCGACGATGTTGCCCTTCTGCATGACCATGACGTGGTCGGCAAAGTCGCGCACCACCGGCAGGTCGTGGGCGATGAAGATGAAGGCGATGCCCATTTCCTTGCGCAGCCGGTCGAGCAGCGCGATCACCTGCGCCTGCACCGAAACGTCAAGTGCCGAGACCGCCTCGTCGCAGATGATGAGCTGCGGCTCGAGTGCGAGTGCGCGGGCAATGGCGATACGCTGGCGCTGGCCGCCGGAAAACTGATGCGGGTAACGGCCCATGTGTTCCGGACCGAGACCGACCTGCACCAGAAGTTCGGCGACGCGCTCGCGCCATTTCGCCTTGGGCAGGATATCCGGATGGATGACCCAGGCCTCCGAGATGAGCTGGTAGACGGTCATGCGCGGGTTGAGCGATTGCGTCGGATCCTGGAAAACCATCTGCAGGTCGCGGCGCAGCTTGTAGAGTTCCGCAGGCGACATCGTGAAGAGGTCACGGCCCTTCCACAGAGCACTGCCGCTATCCGGCTCATCGAGGCGAAGCAGGATGCGCGCCAGCGTCGACTTGCCCGAGCCGCTCTCTCCGACAACGGCCATGGTCTCGCCGGGCATGAGATCGAAGGACAGACCCTTCAGCGCCTCGAAGGAGCCATAACGCTTGCGCACGTCGCGAACGGAAAGGACAGGCTCGGCGCGGGCGGCCGGCGCATGCATCGCCCCCTTGCCGGGGGCAGCAGCAATCAGCTTCTTGGTATAGGGATGCTGCGGGTTCTTGTAGACCTCGCTCACAGTGCCCGCTTCGACCAGGACGCCTTTTTCCATCACCACCACGCGATCGGCGATCTCTGCGACCACACCGAGGTCGTGGGTGATGATGAGAACCGCCATGCCGGTCTCCCGCTGCAACTCTTCGAGCAGGGCGAGCACCTCGGCCTGCACGGTAACGTCGAGCGCCGTCGTCGGCTCATCGGCGATCAACAGGTCTGGTCTGAGCGCCAATGCCATGGCGATCATGACGCGCTGGCGCTGGCCGCCGGAGAATTCGTGCGGGTACTTGTCCAGCGAGCGTTCGGGGTCGGGGATGCCGACGCGGGTCAAAAGTCGCAATGCCTCGGAAGCGGCCTTCGTCGCATCCGTTCCGTGGGTGGTCAGCGCCTCGCGGATCTGCCAACCAACGGTATAGACCGGGTTGAGATGGCTCAGCGGGTCCTGGAAGATCATCGCGATGCGGCGCCCGTTAACCTTGCGCCTTTCCTGCGCCGGCATTTTCAGAAGGTCGACGCCGTCGAGCAGGATCTCGCCCGAACTGATGCGCCCCGGCGGCATGTCGATCAGGTTCATGATCGCCGAGGAGGAGACCGACTTGCCGGATCCGCTCTCGCCGAGAATTGCAAGCGTCTCGCCACGGTCGAGATGGTAGGAGATGTTGCGGACCGCTTTCACGACGCCAACCGCGGTGTGGAACTCGACCGACAGGTCGCGGACTTCGAGGAGATGGTCAGCCATTCTTGCGACCTTTCATTTCGAGACGCCAGCGCTGTACCGGATCGAGCGCGATGCGCAGCCAGTTCGACAAGAGGTTCAGCGACATGGTGGTAAGGATGATCGCAAGGCCCGGCCAGAACGAAAGCCACCATGCGTTGGTGAGGTACTGGCGTCCCTGCGAGATCATCAGGCCCCAGGTGATTTCCGGCGGCTGGATGCCGATCCCGAGGAACGAAAGCGCGCTTTCGGCCAGCATCACATAGGCGAAGTCGAGGGTCGCAAGCGTCGTCAGCGTCGGCAGCACCACGGGCAGGATGTGGCGAAAGACGATGCGCTTACTCGATGCGCCCATGACGCGCGCCGCCTGCACGAACATGCGTTCACGGATTTCCAGCACTTCGGCGCGTGTGGTTCTGAGGTAGACCGGGATGCGGGTGATTGCCAGCACCAGCATGAGGTTCAGGACCGACGAGCCGAGAATGTAGAGAACAATGACGGCGATCAGCAGGGACGGGAACGACATGATGACGTCGGCGAGCCGCATGATGATCTGATTGACGCGCGGCGAGGAGAAGCCGGCAACCAGGCCGAGGATGGTGCCGACGGTTGCCGAAAGCGCGACGGCACCGGCGGCCACCATCAGCGTATTCTGGGTGGCGACGATGATGCGGGCAAGCAGCGGCCGCCCGAGGGCATCGGCGCCCATCCACCAGACCCAGCCGCGCTCCCAGTCGAAGGGAACGGCGTTGCGGCCTCGAAGGTTCTGCTTGGTCGCGAGATCGCCGAGCCAGGTCGGCCCGATGATTGCGAGGATAAGAACGAAAAGCAGGAAGATCGCAGCGCAAAGCGCGAACTTGTCGGCAAGCAGCATGCGGAACATGCGGGTCGCAAAGCGCGGTTCTTCGGCGATGACGGGATCGGCGGTCTGCAGGGTCATGGTCCCCTCCTCAATGCCGGATGCGCGGATCGAGCAGCGCGTAAGCCAGATCGATCAGCAGGTTCATGACGAAGATCGCCAGCGCCGTGACGAGGATGGCGGCAAGCACGACGTTGAAATCGCGCTGCAGGATGGAATCGATCATCAGCTTGCCGACACCCGGAAAGCCGAAGATGGTTTCGACGATCACCGCGCCGTTCAGAAGGCTCGCGGCCTGGTCGCCGATAACGGTGATGACCGGCAGCATGGCGTTACGCAGCGCATGCACGAAGATGATCGGCCCGGATTTGACGCCCTTGGCGCGCGCCGTCTTCACATACGCCGAAGAAAGCGCCCCGATCATCGAGCCGCGCACCACCTGTACGATGATGCCGAAAGGGCGGATGAACAGAACCGAGATCGGCAGGATCCAATGCAGCAGCGACCCCGTGCCTGACGTCGGCAGCCAGGCGAGGTTGACCGAAAAGACGACGATCGCGACGATGGCGATCCAGAAATCGGGAACGGAAGCGCCCACCAGCGAGATCAGCGAGGAGAGCCGATCGAAGAAGCCGCCGGCGCGGAAGGCGGCAAGCGAGCCGACGACGATCGCAGCGCCGGCGACCAGCGTCATGGTGATGACGGCAAGCCAGAGCGTCCAGGTAAAGGCCTCCAGCACAACATCCAAGGCAGGGCGAGCCTTGCGCAGGGATTCGCCGAAGTCGCCGGTGACGACGTCGCCGACATAGCGTCCGAACTGCACCAGCATGGGATCGTTCAAGCCGTGCAGCTCGCGGAATTGCGCCTTCATCTCTGCGGAGGCCTCGACCGGCAGGAACAAGGCGGCCGGATCACCCGTCAACCGCGACAGGAAGAAGACCATGACGAGCAGCCCGACGAGCGAGATCAGACTGGCCACGGCGCGTTTTCGAACGAATTTCAGCATGGCGCCCTCGAAGAAATCCGGCGGCGGGATCATCCCACCGCCTTGATTGCTGTTGTGACTGGCGAACCTGTCGTTCGCCAGGGCAGATTACTTGATCTTGATCTCCGAGAGCTGCAGGGTCCCGTTGGTCGCCATCGTCGGCTTGAAATCGAGCCGCTCGGATACGCGGGAGAAGCCTACCATGTGGAAGAGCAGGACGTCGGCAACCACGTCGTCGTGCAGATAGGCGATCAGCTCCGACCAGAGCTTGGCGCGCTCGTCACCGACGGCAGCCGACGCACGCTTGATCAGGTCGTCGACCTTCGGATCGGAGAAGCCGGACTGGGTGCCTTCGGTTGCGTATTTGAAGAACATCGAGAACGACGGATCGCCCTTGGAATTGTCGTGCATGGCGGCAACGATCTGCGGACCACGACCTTCCTTGAAGGGCTTTGAGTAGTACTGCTCGTGCTCGGCGACCTCGACGAATTTCAGCTCGACCTTGAAGCCCACTTCCTCAAGCTGCGCCTGAATGGCTTCCATGATCTCGGTCACGTTCGGAAAGTTCGCCGAACGGGCGATGATGGTGATGGGCGTGTCGACCTTGACGCCATCGGCCTTGGCTTCCTCAAGCAGCTTCTTGGCGCCTTCCGGATCGTAGGGGAAGACCTTGACGTCGGGGTTCCAGCCAAGCGTCGGCGGTGGCACGATCGCGGTGGCAAGCAGCGCGCTTTCGGGAACCAGGGTGCCGAGGAAGGCCTGGCGGTCGATGGCGATGTTGAGCGCACGGCGGACACGAACGTCGTTCAGCGGCTGTATGTTGTGATCGATGCGCAGGTAGACGGTTTCGCTGTCGAGGTAGGAAAAGTCCGTTGCCGGATTTGTGGCGTCGAGCTGCGAAATCGACGGCGAAAGGTCGGCTTCACCGGTCTGCACCATGGCCGCGCGCACCGACGGGTCGGCGCGGAACAGATAGGTGGCTTCCGTCACTTCCGGCTTTGCGCCCCAATAGTCGTCACGGCTGGTCAGCACGATTTGCTGGCCCGGGGTCCAGTTGGTCAGCTTGTACGGACCGGTGCCGACCGGTTCGCGCACGAACTCAAGCGGGGTTTCCTCCGGCACGATCGTGACGAGAGACATCAGCAATGGCAGGATGGGCTGAACCGGATCGGCCTTGAAATCGATCGTGTAGTCGTCGACGACCGTCGGGGTCACCGTGATGCCGCCGAAGTAACGGCGCGATTCACAGGTGTTCTTGTCGCTCATGATGCGATCGAAGCTGTGCTTGACGTCCTTGGCGTCAAAGGTCGTGCCGTCGGAGAACTTGACGCCCTTGCGCAGGTGAAAGCGCCAGCTGCTGTCTTCGTTCTGCTCCCATTTTTCGGCCAGGCGCGGCATGACGCCCTTGTCGCCGCGAACGTCGAGTTCGGTCAGCGTTTCGCTGACGTTCTGCATGATGACGCGGCCGATGTTCGAGCGCGTGGCCATGCAGGGTTCTAGCAGGTCGGCCTCCTCGGCCAGCACGATCTTGATGGGGCCAGACCCCGCGAATGCGGGCGACAGGGCCGAACTCAACATGAGCGCACTCAAGACGAATAGTTTCTTCACGGCATTTCCTCCCTAGTGAAATTCGTTCAGCTGGATGTTGCTTTTCCGGATCGCGCGGCGATCAGCGCCGCACAACCGATGAGCCCGCCGCCGCAAAGGGTGGTGAGGGCGATGTCTTCACCAAAAAGCGCGAAGCCGCCGAGCGCCACGAGCGGCAGGCGCAAAAAATCGACCGGCGCGACGATCGTGGCGGGCGCGAGCGAAAAGGCATGGGTCATCATGCCCATGCAGGCCGTTCCGACGACGCCCTGCAGCGCCAGAAGCGTCACCTCCCTCGTCCCCGGCATGGTCCAGAACGGCAAGGCGAAGAGAAGCGCGATCGGAACGGTCAAAAGGAGGTTCCAGACGACCAGCGTCGCGGTCTTGTCGCCCTTCGACATGGACTTCAGGATCAGCTGGATGGTCGACTGGAGCACCGCGCCGGTGAGCGCGAGAAGGATGGCGAGACTGAAGCCGGTTCCCGAGGGGCCGATGATCAGCATCGCGCCGCCAAAACCGAGCACCACCGCACCGATCATGGCCGGA
This sequence comes from Ensifer sp. PDNC004, assembly GCF_016919405.1. Taxonomy (NCBI): domain Bacteria; kingdom Pseudomonadati; phylum Pseudomonadota; class Alphaproteobacteria; order Hyphomicrobiales; family Rhizobiaceae; genus Ensifer; species Ensifer sp. PDNC004. Next base: position 287,755 of record NZ_CP070354.1, on the reverse strand, counting down.
CCAGGCCTTTCGCCCAGCGCCAGTGCGGCACCGAGCAAGAGGAAGATCGGCGAGGTGAAGGCGATGGCGGTCACGTCGGCAAGCGGTCCCCAGCTGAAGGCAGCGAAAAAGGCGACCATGGCGAGCAGCTTGAAGCCGGCACGGACCGCATGCTGACGCAAGGGGTGGCTCGACCTCAAGACCGATGGGCACAGGGCAATCCAGGGCAGAAGGATGACCGCACCGAAGAAGGCGCGGAAGAAGCCAATGACGAAGGGGTGCACAGCGCCGTTCAGCGCCCGCACGATCACCGCGTCGGCGGCAGCAAGGATCGCTGCGCCGACCGCGAACATGACCGCCATCTTAGCCCCCTTCGAGCTGGCTTCCGGCATAAGACCTCCTCCCGGCATCCTCTTGCCGGCTTGCCCAGACCATCCACCTTTCACCAAAGTTTGTCAAATTAATTCGTGATGTAAATTTTATTATGACGCCACATCGAAAAATATAAAAATAAAATCAGCATGTTAAGAAAGATGAAAAGAGAATTCATGCCGATTTGTAACTTTATCAAACTTGACAACTTTGAAAATTGAGCGATTTTCGAGGCAGACAGGAGGAACTCATGGACCCTGAAGAAATCGCCCGCAGCATGAACGGTCTGCTTCAAACCGTGGCGCCCGAGCGCGTGGAAGCGCTGTTGCCGTCGCCGATGATCCAGAACCATGCTGCCTTCCTGCACCCGCTTTCAGACGGCGCGCTCGCCTGCGCCTGGTTCGGCGGCACGCTCGAGGGTAAGTCCGACATTTCCATCTTTGCCTCGGTGCTGCCGAAGGACGCAACGCAATGGGGACCGCCACAGCGCCTGAGCTTCGATGCCGCGCATTCTGAACAAAACCCGGTTCTCTTCACCGCATCCGACGGCAGGCTGTGGCTCTTTCACACCTCCCAACCCTCCGGCAATCAGGATGAGTGCCGGATCCGGATGGCGGAAGTCCGTCGCGATCCGGCGGACCCGCTCGCGCTGACAACCACCGAAGGCCGCTATCTCGATCTTCCCCGCGGTTGCTTCATCCGCGCGCCGCTCGTGGCGCGAAGTGATGGCGCCTGGCTGTTGCCGATCTTCCGATGCGTTCAGCGCCCGGGCCAGAAGTGGAACGGAAGCCATGACACCGCCGCCGTTGGCATTTCCCTCGATCAGGGCGAGACATGGCAGTTGGACGAGCTGGCTCACTCCACCGGCTGCGTGCACATGTCGCCGGTGTCGCTCGGCGAGGGTCGCCTCGCCGCCCTCTTCCGCCGGCGCCAGGCCGACTGGGTTTACAGGACGGAGAGCCTCGATGAAGGCAGAACCTGGTCCGCGCCGGAGGCAAGCGACGTCCCGAACAACAATTCCTCGATTGCCGCCCTGCGCCTGAAAGACGGCCGGATCGCAATGATCTGCAATCCCGTCAGTGCGGCCGACACCGACGAGCGACGCGCCTCGCTCTATGACGAACTCGGCGAGGACGACAACCGCCCGGACGCCGACTCCACGGGCGGCTGCGTGCCGATCTGGGGTGTCCGGCGCGCGCCAGTCTCTCTCTGCCTCTCTGAAGATGGCGGCAAGACCTTTGCCGTGCGCCTGCTGATCGAGGACGGCCCCGGCACCTGCCTCTCCAACGACTCGACCGACGGCCGCAACAAGGAGATGTCCTATCCCTGGCTGCTCGAAGGGCCGGACGGGACCATGCACCTTGCCTACACCTACCACCGGCGCGCCATCAAATATGTCCGCCTAGCCCCTGGCTGGGACCACGCCGACCAACGGAGACCTTCATGAGCAACATCATCGGCATAACCATGGGCGACCCGTGCGGCGTCGGCCCCGAGATTTCGGTGCGCGCGCTGGCCGACATGTCACAGCAGGAGCGCGACACGGTCCGGATCTACGGCAATCTCGCCACGCTCGAAGCGGCCCGGACCGCTCTCGGCCTTGAGGTCGATCTCGCCGGACATGTCGTCGATCTGCCGATCGAGGGGGCTCCGCTTGCCTGGGGACAGTTGAGCCCCGTCGCCGGCGACGCGGCCTTTCGCTTCATCGAAAAGGCGGTGCGCGATGCTGAAGCCGGTGTGATCGGCTGCATCGTCACGGCGCCCATCAACAAGGAAGCACTGAACCTTGCCGGTCATCACTATGACGGCCACACCGGAATGCTGCGCAGCCTCACCGGCTCCAAGGCCGCTTACATGCTGCTTGCCTCCGAACGCCTCAAGGTCATCCACGTTTCTACCCACGTGGCGTTGCAGGAGGCGATCCGGCGCTCGACGACCGAACGGGTGCTCGCCACCATCCGCGCCGGCGACGCTCACTTGAAACGCATCGGTTATGCGGCACCCAAAATCGCGGTCGCCGGCATCAATCCCCATTGCGGCGAAAACGGCCTGTTCGGCACCGAGGACGACGAGCAGATCGCGCCGGCTGTTGCAGCAGCACGTGCGGAAGGCATCGATGCCTATGGACCGATTTCCGCAGATACGGTGTTCCATCGCGCCTATTCGGGCGCCTTCGACCTCGTGGTCGCGCAGTATCACGACCAGGGGCACATCCCCGTGAAGCTCGTCGCCTTCGACACCGCCGTAAACGTCTCGGTGGACCTGCCGATCGACCGAACCTCGGTCGATCACGGCACGGCGTTCGACATCGCCGGCAAGGGGATCGCCAACCACGGCAACATGAACTCCGCCATCGCCTATGCCCGCAAGCTGGTGGCAGGCGACGCCAAGCGAGGATGACACCATGACCATCGCTCCCATCACCCTTCATCAGCCGCGTCGCCTCGCCGTCGGCGCCGGCACGATCGCAGAGGTCGGCGCCTGGGCGGCCGATGCCCGTTCAGTGCTCGTCATCGCCACGCCGATCACCACCGGCTTCGTCGATCGCCTGAAGCTTTCCGGCCGCGTCACGGTGTTCGACGCCATTCCAGGCGAACCCGATGTCGACACACTCGATGCCGCACTCGACTTCGCGCGCCAAAACAAGCCGGACCTCATCGTCGGCCTTGGGGGCGGATCGGTGCTCGACGTTGCCAAGCTGGTTGCCGTGCTTTGGGACTCTCAGCAGACGCTTGCCGATGTTGCCGGACCGAACCGGGTTCTCGGCCGCAACACGCGCCTGGCCCAGGTCGCAACAACGGCAGGCACAGGCTCGGAGGCCGGGATCCGCTCGCTGATCACCGATCCTGCGAAGGGAAACAAGATCGCGGTCGAAAGCCCGCACATGATTGCCGACTTCGCCGTTCTCGATCCGGAACTCACCTATTCCGTGCCGTCAGCGGTAACCGCCGCGACCGGCGTCGATGCCATGGCCCATTGCGTGGAAGCCTTCACCAATCGCCGCGCCCATCCGATGATCGACGGCTTTGCCCGTATGGGCTTCAAGCTCGTCGGCAAATATCTCGCTCGCGCCGTCCGGGATGGATCAGATACCGAGGCGCGAGAAGGGATGATGCTGGCTTCCTACTACGGTGGCATCTGCCTTGGCCCGGTCAACACAGCCGCGGGCCATGCGATCGCCTATCCGCTCGGCACGCGGCTTCGCCTGCCCCATGGCCTGGCAAACGCCATCATCTTTCCGCATGTGCTCGCCTTCAACCAACCAGTTGCGGCGGGCAAGACGGCGGAAGTCGCAACGGCGCTGGGTCTTGGCGAAAATCTCTCCTCCCGGGAACTCCTGGGCGCTGCCCGTGGCTTCTGCCGTGACCTCGGCATCGAGATGTCGCTTGCCGCTCACGGCGCAAGTGCAGACGATTTGCCGCTCTATGCAAGCGAGGCCCATGCCAACCGAAGGCTGATGGACAACAATCCGAGCGACATGAGCGTGGAGGACGTGCTTGCCGTCTACAACGCAGCCTTCTGAGCAATAGACCAATGCAAAAAACAAAACCCCGGCGTCTGCCGGGGTTTTCGTTTTATCGATTACTTGGTCGCCTGGAACAGGCGTTCGCGGGATCCGGCAAGGTGGTCATGCATGAGTTGCCTCGCCTTTGCGCCTTCACGCGCGGCAATCGCTTCCGCGATCGCTTCGTGCTCACCGAAAACGCGCGTCAGCCCGGTCGTCTCCCGTTTGACCGAGGCGCCGTGAAACCGCATGCCGACGGCGATGTGGTCCTTGAGCGCTTCCATCGCCGTGAAGAAATAGCTGTTCTGGGCGGCGCGCGCGATCGCAAGATGGAACTGGAAGTCGGCATCCTCCCGGTGCGATTGCCGGTTGGTGGCGTCCCGCATCAGTTCCAGCGCCTGGCGGATGGCGGCCAAGCCGGCCGCGTCGTGACGCTCCGCGGCGGCGGCGGCCGCCGCCGGCTCGACCGTCAGACGGAACTCGTAGCAGTTCAGGAGATCGGCAACGTTCTCAAGCTGGCCGAAGCCCAGCGGCTCACGCATGCCGACGGCACGAACGAAGCTGCCGGCACCGCGGCGCGAATAGATGAAGCCCTGCTCGCGCAGTCGGCGCAGCGCTTCGCGGATGATCGGACGCGAAACCTCGAACTCGCTTGCCAGCTCGTGCTCGGTCGGCAAGCGCTCGTCCGGCTTGTAGGCGCCGGACTTGATCGCGCGGTGCATACGCTCAAAGACGAGATCGCCGAGGCTCTTGCGTGCTGTTCCGTTCTCCAGTCCCATCCGTCATCCCATCTTGCGGAGGACAGCCTCCGCGATTTCCTTAAGCGTGCCCGGCGCACCGAATCCGCCAGACTTGGCGATGATGCAACGTCCGTCGACCTCAGCCAAGCCCAGGCCGGGCAGGCATTCGCCCAGCAGGCGAAAACGCTGGATGCCCATCCTCTTCAATACCGCCTCGGCGGTTGCGCCGCCGGACAGAAGCAGTGTGCCCGCCCGTTCGACAAGGCCCGGACAAACGCTTTCGGCCAGCGCCTCGGAAACGGCCTCCGGCGTCACCTCCCCGTCGCCCGGCACCGCCTGAACAAGCGTGATTGCGCCGCCGGTGTCGCCTGCGACCGAAAGCCGGCCGTTGGGCGCGGGCAAATAGGATAGGGCAAGGCCGTCGCGAAGCGTGTCGATCTGGGCAAGGGTAATCGGATCACGAGACCCGATGACGAACAAGGCCGGGCCGGCCGACACCTCGGCAGCCCGCCCTTGTTGACCGCCACTCATCCGCTCGGCAAGCGCCTCGGCCAGACCACGCGCACCAATCAGCAGATCCGTGCCGCTTCTTTCCGCATCCTGAAGTAGGGCGCGCATTTCCGCCTCGGTGGAGACATCCGGGATCACGGCCTTGGTCGCATGCGAGCCGAGCTTCTCGGCAATCGAAATGGGCGTATCGACCCCGAAGCCTTGTACGCTCCCAGACATGACGACCCGACCGAAGGCTGGAATGGCGGGCGCCACGAGCGCTGACCCGAAAGACATCGCGTCGAGTTCGGCAACGATGTTGCCCTTGAGACGGGAGTCGACCTTCTTGAAGATGCGCGAACCGGAAGGCAGCGCGGCGAGCGTGGCAACGGTTCGTTGCCTGGCCAATGCGGGGCTGAGCTCTCGCGATCCGAGATTGACCGAAACCACGTCCGGCCCCGTTTTCAGGACATCATCAATCGCCTCGGGTGCCAAGGCGACTTCGACATAAAAGCCCCTCGCGGCAAAGGGCGCTGCGGCATCCAGAGCGCCGGTCAGATCATCAGCGACAATGACGAGCATCTCAAAATCCAGACGATTTGTTGTTATCTTTAAATGTCCAGTTTATGTTGAAATGTCAATATTTTTCGAAATTAAATTACAAATCATGCGCGCTTTCCGCGGCGGGAGCGAGACACCTGTTTTCGTCCTCGGGCTCCCGCGTGCCGATCGTCAGGAAGCGCGCCAGCAAGTTTCTCTTCGAAGAGGAAAAGGAACGGTCGAACAGGCGACGCCTGGATGCCCGTTCCTCAGACGTTTTCACCAGTCGCACGGCTAAGCGTGCCACGCAGGATGACCGTCAGGTTCGCCACATCATCGGGTCGAACAATATTGAGCCTCCCTGCGCCGACGCGAGCGCCGTTGGCTGAATGTCGCGCGCACTATCGCTGCGCGACCGGGCGCACCAGTGGCGTGACGCGGCGGATGGTCACCCGGCGGTTCTCTTCCTCAGGCTCCTGCGTGCCGATCTTCAGGAAGCGCTCGCCATAGCCTTGCGTCACCAGGTTTTCCGCCGGGATGCCGTAGACTTCCGTAAGGAGAACCGCGACAGATTCGGCGCGCTCGTCGGAGAGAACGAGGTTCGTCCGGTCAGAACCGACAGCGTCCGTGTGCCCTTCGATGAAGAAGGTTTCGCCGGGATCCTTGCCGAGCACCTTCTGCATGGCGTCCGCGACCGTTCGGAGCGTCTTTGCCTGTGACATCGACACTTCGGCGCTTCCCGTATCGAAATGGATCGTGTCGAGATCGATGCGCCGGACCTTGTCACGGAGGCGGGCCGAATTGCGGACCTCGTCGATCGTATAGACGCGCTCCACGCGCTCGACCGGCGGTTCGGACAGGAACGCGTAGTAGTCCCGATCCGGTTCCTGCGAATAGTCGACGACGTAGTCGTCGACCGGGATCGTCAGGCGCATCGGCGGCAGGTCATAACCGACGTCGACGATCGCCGGGCGCCGTTCGTCCTGGTAATCCGGCGCGTACATCAGCACATACTCGTTGCCGTCGCCGTCGACACGCGAGCGCTGCAAGACGTCACCATAGCGGTCATAGACGGTGACAATCCGGTAGCCTCCCGGGCGCACGATCGTTTCACGCACACGGCCGCGCGGAAGGTCGTCGTAGTACGCTTCCTGCGCATCGTGGCGCAGGCGCGGGCGATCGTCGCCACGCACGAAGATCTGGTCGCCAACGCCAAGGACGACACGATCGTCGAGCCTCTCGACCACGTGCACCTCGTTCACATCCTTGTTCCTGGTGTTGTTGACGGTCCTGTTGTTGATCACCGTATTGTTGATGACGGTGTTGTTGATGATGTTCGTCGTGTCCGGAACCGCAAAGGCAGGCGCCGCTTCGACGCGCCGGCCCTCCTCCTTGATCGCCGCCTCGATCCTCTGCGGGGCCGCCTGCCGAACCTCGGCCGGGATTTCGGCCTGGGCGGCGGCGTCATCCGTCGGCGGCGCTACGGTCTTTTGCTCGGTGCGCAGCTCTTCGCGCTGCTTGCGTCGAGCCTCGCGCGCCCGGTCGCCACCCGACTTGTCGGCATCCTTGTCGCTGTCAAGCACGGCGGCACCGTTATCGACCGGAAGCACGACGGTTTCGTCGGTCGCCGCCGGGTCCTCAGCGATCTTGCCCTTCTCAGCCTTCGTGCGCTTGTCGACGACGACAGGTGCAGGCTTGCCCTGAGGCTCCTCACCCTGACGCTGCTCGGCAGTCGCGGGCTGTTTAGACCCTGGAACCGGCTGCTGCTCACTCTCGCCGGTCTGTGGCGCCGGCTGTTCCGTGGACGGTGCGGCACGCTGTTCGAGCGCCTTCTGCTCGTCCGGCCGCTGACCTTCAGCTTGCTGCTTGCGTTTCTTGGGCACTGGGACCTGCTCCTCCCCAGTGTTCTGCGGAGTGCTCTCCTCCATGGCAGGCTGATGTCCTTCCGCCTGCTGCTTGCGCTTCTTGCGTTCAGGGGCCTGTTGCTCCTCAGCCTGCCGCGGTGCCACTTCCTCGGCGCCAGGCTGCTGCTCTCCGGCCTGTTGCTTGCGCTTCTTGCGCTCAGGTGCCTGTTGTTCCTCGGCCTGCCGCGGAGCGCCTTCCTCGATGGCGGGTTGCTGTTCTTCGGCCTGCTGCTTGCGCTTCTTTCGCTCGGGCGCCCGTTGCTCCTCGGCCTGCCGCGGTGCCACGTCCTCAGCGCCAGGCTGCTGCTCTTCGACCTGTTGCTTTCGCTTCTTGCGTTCAGGCGCCTGTTGCTGGTCCGCCTGTCGCGGTGCGCTTTCCTCGGCGCCGGGCTGCTGTTCTTCAGCCTGCTGTTTGCGCTTCTTGCGAGACGGCTCTTCTGTCTGGCGCTGCGGCTCCTCGGCCTGCGGTTGCTGCTGTTCTGCCTGCCCTTCCTCGGCGGCCTGCTGCTTCTTGCGCTTCTTGAGCAGCAGCAAGTCCTCGGGCGACTGCTGATCGACCCCTTCCTGCGCGACCTGGAACGGCGCCCTCAGGCTCTCGGCCAGCGCCGGCTGAATCACGAGTGATGCGGCGAAGACTGGAAGGGCGACCGTTGCGAAAAGTTTGGAAGGAATCGACATGACTTTCACTCCTCTACTGGGAGGCCCCGGCGCCCGTCGGCGCCGTACGAACGGCGCGCGTTACGTGGCAGCACAAGAGGGCCATCACCCACGCCTTCGACTTTTGTGTTCGTCAAAGGCTAGTCCCAACGCAGCAGCGCGCGAACGGTTCCGCGTGATAGACCCGTTGCGAAACTGCTGACTGCAGGTTCGGACGGTCATTCCCAGGGATCGAAGAGGCAAAAGTGAGGCGTTGTCGGCCAGGTGTGCGGGCGGCTGTCACCGATCATGCAGGCGGAGGTCGTGGCGATCCGCTTGAGCTGCCGCCCACCCAGAATATCATTGGGTCGGCCGTGTTGTCGCGCGCCGTCGTCCGGTGGCCGTTACAGTCGTAGGCATTTGGCGGGTGGCGAAACGTTCGCGCCACCCGCCAAACGAACATGTCTACCCGGCGAGCTTCGCCCGGAGCGCCGACCAGCCGGCTGCAAAGACATGCGTAGAGATGATCTCCACGTACTTTCCGGCATCCTCCGGTGCCTCGTCGAAAACGGCGGTCCATTCGACAAAGGTGCGGTTGCCGTCGGTGATCGGAAGCAGCCTGATCCCCGCAACATAGTTCGTCACCGGAAAGGCCGGTTTCACGAAGCTGTAGGAGAGCGAATGCTCGCTATCGCTGAGGGCAAGGAGCTGCTCGCGAACATGGGCTCCATCCTGAAGATAGAAGGAGCGCACGCAACCGACTTCGGCACTGCCTCGTCCCTCTTCGATTTCACTGCTGGCGATGGCCGGGTGCCAGGTCGCCAGGCCGTTGAAGTCGCGAACGATCTTCCAGACGGTTTCAATCGGCGCATCGATCACTGCGCTTGCATATGCCTTTGCCACATTTCCCTCCTAGTGCTGGATGACAAGTTTCTTGAAGGCCTGCGTCTGGGCGACGAGGGCCTTTTCGACCGGAAGACGCTCCATGCTGGATGCGCCATAAAACCCGTGGCAACCCGGGCACCGCTCGAGGATGTAGCGGGCATCCTCCGGCTCGGCGATCGGGCCGCCATGGCACAGGACGATAATGTCGGGATTGACGCTTCGGGCCGCAGCCGCGATCGCGTTGACCTCATCGACACAGGCCTCAAGCGTCAGCGCGGTGTCAGCGCCAATCGCGCCGCCGGTCGTCAGCCCCATATGGGCGACGACGATGTCTGCCCCCGCCTCCGTCATGGCCCGGGCATCGTTGGCCGAAAACACATAGGGCGTGGTCAGCATGTCTTTGCTGCGCGCCAGGCGAACGAGGTCGACCTCCAGGGCGTAACCCATGCCCGTCTCTTCGAGATTGGCCCGGAAGGTGCCGTCGATGAGACCCACGGTCGGAAAATTCTGAATGCCGGCGAAACCGACGGCCTTCAGCTGGTCCAGGAAGAAATCGAAATTGCAGAACGGATCCGTGCCGTTCACGCCGGCAAGAACCGGCGTGTGCTTGACCACGGGCAACACCTCGCGTGCCATGTCGAGCACGATCTCGTTGGCGTTGCCATAGGCAAGGAGGCCGGCAAGCGACCCTCGTCCGGCCATGCGGTAGCGGCCGGAGTTGTAGATGACGATGAGGTCGATGCCGCCGGCTTCCTCGCATTTGGCCGAAAGGCCGGTGCCAGCGCCGCCGCCGATGATCGGGATCTTCGCTTTGATCTGCTGGCGAAATTTGTCCAGCAACTGGCGTCTTTCAAACTTCATACTAACTGCCTCTACTGATTTCGTTGAAATGACGAAGGATTTCGGAACTGAATTCGGGCGCATTGATCGCGTACGGCACGCGCAGGACGCGACGCTCGTCGGTCTGCTCAACCGTATTTTCGATGGCGGTGAACAGGGCCTCGTCTGCCTCCGGGTCGTGGAAAGGCTGGCCCGGTGCATCGAGCAGCGACACCCCGCCCATCGGCAGAAGGAAGCGAACCGGACCGATGCTGCGGTTCAGGCGCTCGCCGATCCATTTGCCCATCGCGACATTATCGTCGACCGTCGTGCGCATCAGCGTGATCTGCGGGTTGTGCACATAGAGATTGCGGTGGCGATACTTCTCCGGAACCGTCTCGAGGCCGGCGAAGTTCACCATGTCGAGGGCGCCGCAGGATCCGACATAAGGAAGGTCCGATTGGGCAAGGAAGCCGAACCGCTCTTCGGTCGCCGGCAAGATGCCGTCAAACAGCAGATCGCACACCTCAGTGGTGGTGATGTCGAGAACGCCTGCGAGATAGCCGGACGAAGCAAGCTTCTCCATCGACTGCCCGCCGATGCCGGTCGCGTGGAACACCAGGCATTCGTACCGGTCGCGCAGCTGCTCGACGACCTGGGTGACGCAAGGGGTGGTGACGCCGAACATCGTCAGGCCAAGCGCCGGCCGGTCGTCCTGCTCGGCTTCCCGCCGGTTGCGCACCATTCCGGCGATGGAATTGGCGGCATTGGCAAGGACGGTTCGCGAGATCCGGTTGAGGCCGGCGATATCCGTGATCGAATTCACCATCGCGATGTCGTTCGGACCGACATAGGCGCTGACGTTTCCGGCCGCCACCGTCGAGACCATCACCCGCGGCGTTCCGACCGGCAGGGCGCGCATGGCCTGGGTGACGACCGCGGTTCCTCCGGATCCGCCAAGGCCTATGATGCCGCCGACGTCGTCACGCGACAGGATGAACCGTTCGAACGCCACCCCCATGGCGGAAACGGCGCTGCCGCGATCCCCGGTAAAGACGGCTGCGACACCGCCCGGATGGAAACCGGCTACCTCTCTCGCGTCGATATCGGCATCCGCCGAAGGCTTGGCGGTAGAAAGATCCACCAGAACCGCAGGCATCGATTGCGCCCTGATCAGCTCCGCCACGTAGCGCAGCTCGTCACCCTTGGTGTCGAAAGTGCCCGCTACATAAATCGTCTTGGCTATACTCATTCATTCCTCCTCAGGTATTTCTTATCTTTCTCATCGCCCCGCGCAGGCCGAGGCCGATCATCGCCAACAGGGTGATCGCGTAGGGCGCGATATCGGTGATCTGGTTCGGCAAGCCCTGGCCCTGCAGCCGGAGGCCGATCGCGTCTGCGAGACCGAAACCGAAACAGGCGAGCGCGATGCCGAGCGGATGGGCGCGCCCAAGCATGACGGCAACCACCGCGATCCAACCGCGACCGGCCGTCATGTTTTCGGCAAATAGGGCGACCGAGCCGAGCGCCAGCTGCGCACCCGCCAGACCGCACAGAGCGCCCGCGAGAAGCACGATCGCCGTCTGATAACGGTTCACATTCGCGCCCATCGCCGCTGCTGCAGACGGCACTTCACCGATCCCCCGCAAGCGCAGGCCCCATCGCGTGCGAAACAGGTAGACGTTGAGGACGAGCACGAGCAGCCATGAGAGATAGACCAGCAGATTGTGCCCATCGGCGATGGCGCCGAGGACGGGAATCCCGGCAAGAGCACCGATGCCGAAGCGCGGCAAGGCGATCACCGCGGGATCGACCAGTGTGCCGGTAACGCCGAAAAGCGCGCTCAGAAGATAGGTTGTCAGCCCTGCGGCAAGCAGGTTCAGCCCGATGCCGATTACGATCGGATCGCCGCCGAAGCGGGCGCCGCCGAGCGCAAGGGGGAACGCGAAGACCGCGGTGCAGACGACGGCGAACAGAACCGCAACCATCGGCGAGCCGAAGGCAACGCTCGCCGCGACCGCGGCGAAAGCGCCGACCAGCATCTTGCCCTCAAGCGCGATGTTGAAGACGCCTGCGCGCTCGCACAATGTTCCGGCCATCGCCGCCAGAAGCACCGGCGTCATCAGATCGAGGACCTGCGAAAGAAGCATGTTGAGCATGGTCTATCGCCTCTTGAAGAACACGGGACGTGCAGCGAGGCACAGAATGATCAGCGCCTGCAGAACCCATGTGAGGACAGCCGGAAGACCGAGCGCCCGTTCCATGGCGAAGCCCCCCACCTGCAGCGCCGCGAAGAACGCCGCGGTGACGACCGTCGCGATCGGGTTTGCCATCGCAAGAACCGCAGCCATCAGCCCCGACCAGGTATAGCCCGGCGCAAGCAAGGCCCCGTCGGTGAACCGGTACTGCTGCCCGAGGATCAACAGCGCCCCAACCAGACCGGCAAGAGCGCCGCTCAGGAAGGCCACCCGCTGCGTCTGCCGCGGCAGGTTCGTGCCCGAGTACCCGGCGAAACGCGGATTAAGCCCAGTCATTCGCCACTCGAAGCCGTTGACGCCATGTTTGTCGTTGACGATGACGGCAATCGCAACCGCGGCCATGATCAACATTCCGACGCTGACCGGCAGATCGAAAATGCTGCTTGGGAGGCGCGCCGCAGAGGCGACGCGATAGGTTTCCGGCATGCCCGTCGAGGGATCGCGCAACGGGTAGCGTACCAGATAGGATGTGACGCCGCGTGCGATGTAGCTGAGCAGCAGGCTCGTGATCAGAAACGGGATGGCGAGGCCAAGCTGAAGTACTGCCGCGATCCAGGCATAAAGCCCGCCCGCACAAATGGCGGCCGTCAAGGCGAGCACGGCCCGCACGGCCCCTGGTGCCGGAACATAGAGTGCAACGAACGCGGCCGCGAGCCCGCCCACCAGCATCTGCCCGTCGCCGCCAAGATTGATGAGGCCGGCGCGAAAGGCAATTGCGGCTGCAAGACCCATGCCGATCAACGGGACCGAGCGGCTGAGCGTCTCACCCAGGCCGCGCCCCAGAAGCGCACCCTGGACGATTTCCTGATAGACCGAGAGGGGATTGGCGCCGGTCGAAAGCACCACGAGCCCCCCAAGCACGACGGCGACCGCGATGGACAGCAAGATTGCCGTCAATCGAGATTTCGTCTCGAGACCAACTCCTGTCATGCCCCTGCCGCTCCCCCCATCATCCATCTCCCAATGGTGTCTTCGTTCATGTCTTTCCCACTGAGGCTGGCGTCGATACGGCCTTCAAACATCACGAGAATCCGGTCTGAGAGCGCCAGCAGCTCGGTGAGGTCGGACGAGACCACCAGAATGGCCCGGCCCTTGTCCCGTTCGGCGATCAGGGTCTTGTGGATGAATTCGATCGCCCCGACGTCCACGCCCCGTGTCGGCTCTTCGATGACGATCAGCGGCGACCCGTGCTCGATTTCGCGCGCGATGACGACCTTCTGCATGTTGCCGCCCGACAGCGATCCGATCGGCACGTCTTCCGAGGCTGCCTTCACCTTGAATTGTTCGATGAGCTTGCGGGCCTGCGCGCGGATCGCCTGCTTCTTCAAAAACCCGTAGCTCGACACCGCGGCCGTTCTATGCGTGCCGAAGGCAATGTTTTCGGCGATCGAAGCGGCCGGTGCCGTGCCCGTCAGGTGACGATCTTCCGGCACGTATGAAATGCCGACGGCGCGGCGTTCGGCGATCGAAAGCCCCGAAACGTTCCGCCCTGCGATGACGACCTCGCCGGTCGAATCCTCAAGCCCGGTTACGGCCGAAATCAACTGCGGCTGCCCGTTTCCCGAAACGCCGGCGATCCCGACGATTTCGCCCGGCCGCACATCGAATGTGACGTCGTTTACCACGGCTACGCCGCCCTTTCGCACCGACAGGTTCCGGACAGAGAGCATCGGCTGTGCGGTCGGCGTGACCTTGGCGGCGACCGTCGGTGGCACGTTGCGCCCCACCATCGCGCGGATGATCTCCGCCTCGTTGGTCTGCCGGGTCGTCAACGCGCCCGAGACCCTCCCGTCACGCATGACCGTGATCTCGTCGGTGACGGCAATGACCTCGGGGATCTTGTGCGTCACCAGGATGAGAGCCATGCCCTGGCTTGCCAGATGGCGCATCGCCACAAAGAGACTGTCGCGCTCCTGCGGCGTAAGCACCGCCGTCGGCTCGTCGAGTATCAGTACCTTTGCCTGGCGCGAAAGCGCCTTCAGGATCTCGAGACGCTGGCGAATGCCCACCGCCAGATCCCGCACGCGGCTGTCGGGATTAATCTCCAGGCCGTGTTTTTCCCCGAGCTGCCGCACGACATCGCGCGCGGCAGCTGCGGAAACAAACGGCCCCTGTCCCGGTTCGTTCTGGAACACCAGGTTCTCCCAGACGGTCAGGTCGGGAAACTGCCTGAACGTCTGGTGGACCATGCCGACACCGGCAGCGATGGCACCGAGCGGGCTTGCGAAGTCCATCGCCTTGCCATCGATCCGGATCTCGCCGGCATCCGGCTTGAGCAAACCATACAGGATATTCATCAGGGTCGATTTTCCGGCCCCGTTTTCTCCCATCAAGGCATGGATTTCACCGCTTTTGACCGAAAGGTCGATCCCGTCATTGGCAACGAGACTGCCAAATCGCTTCGAGATGCCCTTCATCTGGAGCAAGGTCATTGCTTCAGCTCCCGGACCGCTATTGGGCCATGGGGTCAGGCACGGTGATGGCGCCCGACACGATCTTTGCCTGGATCTCGGTCAGCTTGCCGATGACATCAGGCGCCTTGGCGATCATGCAGCCGGACGCGGCCAGGTCCTCGGACATGGCAACGAGTTCGAGCCCGCCTTCCGCCAGACCGAAGCTCTCGACAGGCTTAGCCGTGCCTTTCAGGATGCCGTCGATGGTTGCGGGAAGAACGACGTCCACGCGTTTGAGCGTGCTGTCGAGTATCGCGCCGGGCGCATCGCCGCATTGGTTGACGTCGAGGCCGATCGCCATCGCTCCCGGCTTTTCCGCCACCGCCTTGAACACGCCGCCGTTGCTGCCGGCCGCGACCGCGTAGATGCGGTCTGCTCCGTTAGAGAGCTGCAGGACCGCCTGGGTCTGTGCCCGCACCGGATCCTGGAAGGGATTGTCTCCGCCGATCCACGCCGTCGGCAGCACGTTGATGTCGGGGTTGGCAGCCTTAGCGCCGAGTTCGTAGGAATCCGTGTAGCGATGCAGGAACGGAATATCGAGCGCACCGATCACGGCCACCGTCTTGCTCTGTGACGTCAGGGCAGCTTCGGCCCCGGCGAGATAGGCGATTTCCTGTTCGCGGAACACCGCGCAATAGACATTCTCCGGTGCTTCCGGAATGCAGGTGTCGATGATTACGAACTTCGTTTCCGGGTTTTCCGGTGCCAGATCGGCAATGATGTCGCCGAACTCGAAGCCCATGACCGTGACGATCGGGGCGCCCATGTCTATGGCGGCCTGAACGTTCTGGCGGCGGGTCGACGGATCCGTGCCCTCGAATATGCGCGCTTTCGCCCCTTGAGCCTCGGCGGCCTTTTCGATCCCCGTCTTGCCGAGGCCGAGGAACTTGTTCACGCCGATGCGGCTCGGTGTCACCAGGACATAGGACGTGTCGTCGGCCCTGGCGGACGCTGTCGTCGCCGCAACGGCGAGCAAGGAACCGAGGCAGATATGCAGGAATTTGCTGGTAGTCGTCATCTTGGACTCCATGAGCAAGTGTGTCGCGATGGTGGAACGCTGCGGACGCCGGTTCGCCGACGCACCGATCAGTACGGCGTGTCGCCACCGTCGGCGTTGATCGCCTGACCGCGAATGATGATCGCGTCGTCGCTGAGCAGGAACGAAATCGTCCGCGCCACTTCCACCGGGTCGATATGACGACGCAACTGCGAGCTGACGAGCTGCTTGAAGACCTCGTCGGGCGCCTGCTTGACCAGGTCGCCATAGGCGACAGCAACCTCACGCAACATGTCCGTCGCCATACCGCCGGGGCAGACGCAGTTGACGTTGATGTCCTGCGGCGCAAGCACTTCGGACAGAACCCGGGTGAAATTGATCATGGCCGCCTTGCTGGCGCTGTAGGCCAGCGACTGCGTATGGCCTTTCTTGCCGGCCTCCGAAGCGACATTGACGATCGCGCCCTTGATGCCCTTGGCAATCATTGCCTTGGAAACGAGCCTGGCTGCCTCGAACGCGCCGTAGACGTTGATGGAGAAGATGCGCTCCCAATCGCTCCACGGCGTTTCGAGCGGATCGACATGGCAAACGATCGCCGCGCAGTTTACCAGCCCGTCGATTGCACCGAGGCGCGCTTCGGCTTCCTTGATCGCAGCTGCGATCGAGCCTGCATCGGCCAGGTCGACGACAACGCCGGACAGTGCCTTGCGGTCATGATCGAGGCTGGCAATCGCCTCTTCCAGCGCTTGCGCACGGACATCGCCGATGACGACCGAGGCACCCTCGGCAACGAGCAATCCTGCAGCCGCCTTGCCGGCGCCGCCGGCGCCGCCAAGCACCAGGTAGCGCTTGTTTGCATGCGAGCGCGTCGGTGCAACCTGCCTCACGGCCAACGGGGCATGCTCGCCCCTCGTGGCAAAGGAACCCATATATCCTCCCTTCGAGCCTCCGCTTGGAAACTCTTCCTCTCTGTTCTCCGGGAACCACGTTGCTCCAGTCACGGGGATCTGACAAAGTCCACTTGTCGAGAAGTGGATCACACATGAACAGGATTTCTCCCGCCCGCATCGGCCGGCTTATCGGCAACTGGCGAACCCCAGACGGCAAGGTCAGCGAGCAGCTCAGCCTTTCGATCGGCAGATTGATTACGGCAAGGGAGTTGCCCGTCGGCGGTGTCTTGCCGTCGGAACGGGCGCTGGCGACGGCGCTTGCGGTCAGCCGCGGGACGGTCGTGGCGGCCTACGGCTCGCTGCGGGACGCCGGGGTGCTGGACAGCCGCCATGGCAGCGGCCACCGCATCGTCGCGGCCGCGGCGCCGTCAGGAGCTGCGCACACGCGCCTGGCCGGCGAGATCCGGGCGCTGCCGCAGGACATCGACATGACGAGCGGCGCCCTGCAGCCGTCACCCATCCTGACCGAAATGCTGGCGGCGTTGAAAGGGGCGGACCTTGCCAGTGTGGCAGCAGGCCTCGGCTACGACGCCTCCGGCCTGCCGGCGCTGCGCTGGGCCATCGCGCGCTATTACGCGGACCTTGGGTTGCCGACGCATCCGGACAACATCCTGATTACCAGCGGCGCGCAGCAGGCCGTCTGGTTGCTCGCCAATGCAATGGTGGATGCGTCGGACGCGGTGGTGGTCGAAGACCCTGTCTATCGCGGTTCGCTCGAAGCCTTCCGCCGCCGCAACGCGCGGATCGTTCCGATCGCGGTGACCGACGAGGGCCTTGATATCGGCAAATTGGAGAAGGCGCTCAAGAACCGCCCGAGGCTGCTTTATCTCTTTCCCGAGGCGCACAATCCGACCGGTCGTTCGCTCAGCGATCAGAGCCGGCGTGAGCTCCTCGACCTCCTCGAGCGCTATCCGACGTTTCTGATCGAGGACGGCGCGCAGAACGAGCTTTCGACCATCGCCGGACGAACACCGCGCCCTGTGGCGGGACAAGCCAACCCGGAGCTTGTCGCAACCATCGGCACGCTTTCGAAGCTGTTCTGGGGCGGCCTGCGCATCGGCTGGATCCGTGCCGCGCCGCCGGTCGTGAAGCGTTTGGCGAGCTTCAAGGCGGTCAACGATCTCGGCTGCTCGATGTTCGATCAGCACCTGGCCGTCGGCCTGCTCGAAAACATTCGCGAGGCGCGGGTCTATCGTCACCGCGAGATTTCCGAGCATCTGGAGGCGGCGGAAAGGATCATCGCCGATCATGCGCCGGGCCACTGGCATTGGTCGCGTCCCTCGGGAGGGACTGCGATGTGGATCCACATGCCCGGCGTCGATGCGGTGGCCTTGTGCCAGGAAGCACAACGCCACCGCCTGTTCCTGTCTGCCGGACCCGGCTATTCCGCGCGGGAAAATTTCGGCGACGTCATACGCCTGCCCTTTGTCCGCCCGCTGCAAACCATGCAGTTCGCAATCGAAACCATCTGCAGCCTGGCAGGCGGAAAATCCGCCGGCTAGGCGCCGCAACGCTTCGTTATTGTTCCAGGTTCACGTAGGAATCCGGGAAAAAGCGCGGCGTGCACAGGCAATAGAACTCCAGGTCGACCGAGCCTGTGTTTTCGATACGTTGCGCCGCACCGGCCGGTATCACCGCCTGATCGCCGACGCGCAGCTTCTGCTTGACCCCATCGACCTCGAGAATGCCCTCGCCCTGGCGAAGAACGTAGCGCTCGATCACACCGGTGAGGCTGTGCAGTTGCGTGGTAACCCCGACCTCCACCCGGGCGACGGCAAGCGACGCCTCGGGCGACGCGTCGCAATTGTGCAGTTCGGTGATGTAGCACCGTTCATCCGTCCAGAATTCTCCCTGACCGTTTGCAAATACGATCCCGCCTTTGTCGACAACCACGGCATTCCTCCTTCTTGTTGCGGACTGAACAGAACGGGGAACACCTGGATCGACAAGGACCACTTTTTATAAAGTGGTCCAGGGGCCATATGGTGTCGCAAATTTCGGCGCAGACGGCCCTGCCGGACCCCTTTGGCCTCATGCGGCCAAAATGCGCTGGCGGACGATCGGTGTTCTTGGCCGATATCGTGTGCTGCGCCAGTTTAGTTCACACCATATCGCCCTGGTATCGGTTGAGCGGGAGATCCATCCCGGTCGCCATGCGATGGATTTGTGCCATGGCGGGTTCGAAGATCGCATTGCGGCGCTCAAGCTCGGCATGTTCGGCAAGATAGGCCGGTACGAGCTCGGAAATCTCATCGAGCACGGCCTGTTCATCCACCGTGGTCAAACGACCGTCCTGCATCACAACCCGTCCGGCAACCATGACCGTCTCGATCGAGGATCCATTTTCCGAATAGACAAGGTGCTTGGCGATATCATTGAGAGGCTGGAAGGGATAGTTGCGCGTGTTCAGGACCAGGAGATCAGCCGATTTGCCGACTTCGAGGGAGCCGGTCACCTGCTCCAGCATCGCCGTTTTCGCGCCGCCGATGGTCGCCATGGCGAGAATCTCGTCCGCCTTCAGCCATCTCTCATAGTCGGGACCGGCAGCACTATGTACGAGACCGGCGACGCGCATGACGTCGAAGATGCGCGATGTATCGTTCGACGAAACGCCATCGGTGCCGAGGCCAACAGTGACGCCGGCATCGAGCAGGCGGCGGATCGGCGCGATGCCGGCGCCAAGCTTCAGGTTCGAGACGGCATTATGAGCGATGGAGACGCCCGCCTGCCCCATGAGCTCGATGTCGTCGTCGCTCACCCATACCGAGTGTGCGATGGTCGTATTGCGCTTTAGAAGCCCAAGGTCGTGCATGTAGGCGATCAGCGACTTGCCGTGTCGAACGAGCCCCGTTACCGCCTGCGTCTTGGTCTCGAGGATATGCGTGTGGAACGGCACGTGTTTGTCCACCGCCAGGTCCATGCAGGCGGCCATGAGATCCGGTGTGCAGCGCTGCGGCGCCGACGGGGCGATCATGAACCGCAGGCGACCAGACATGCCATGCAGGCTGGAAAAGGCCGCTCGGCAATAATCCGCATAGGTTTCAGCCGACATCGGCGGGCCGAAATCAAGCAGCTCCTGCAGCGCCGAGGGCATGACCTCCCGCGCAAATGGCAGCGCATCGAGCGTATGCACATTCATCGCCGCGCTGGAGACATTGGCGCGGATGCCGGCATCGTCATAGGCGCGAAAGACGGTGGCGAGCCGGTCGAGGTCGTGACGCGGCGGATCGAAAAAGT
The DNA here is from genome assembly GCF_016919405.1 of Ensifer sp. PDNC004. Classification (NCBI taxonomy): domain Bacteria; kingdom Pseudomonadati; phylum Pseudomonadota; class Alphaproteobacteria; order Hyphomicrobiales; family Rhizobiaceae; genus Ensifer; species Ensifer sp. PDNC004. Next base: position 267,991 of record NZ_CP070354.1, on the reverse strand, counting down.
CGTCGCAAAGCGTCGTGACGCCGTTGCGCAGAGATCCCATCGCCAAGAGCAGGCTGCGCAGGTACAGCAAGCGCTCGCCGATCGGGTCATTCATCAATAGGGGATAGGCATAGAGCAGCCAGACTTCGAGCGGCATGCGCTCATAGCGCCCCCGCAGGAATGTCTCGCTGGAATGCGTATGGGCATTGACCAGACCTGGCATTACTAGCCTGCCACGCCCATCGATGATTTGAGCGTCGGGCCTAGCTGCAAGCCCCGACCCGATGGATTTGATCTCGGAGCCTTCGATCAGGATGTCGGCGGCAAACGGGGTGGCGCCGCGAGCACCGTCCATTGCAACAAGTGTCGCATTGCGGATGAGAATTTCGCGCATGACTACGTCCCGGAAATGACTGAACGATCCGATGATGGCGCCCGCCGCCACATCGCGACTATTGATCCCTGAGCTCGGCAAAAGAGCTCGCACCCTTCGCTCCGCCGCGGAGCTTTCCGGACAGCCAGACCCCGAAGACCGTCGCCAGATACGGCAAGGCCTGCAAGAGGTCGTGGGGGATCCGGTCTCCGAACGTCAACTGCGCCCGGATGCCGATGGCGCCGACGATGGCGAAGAACAGGGCGGCGAAGGTGGCGCCAACCGGATGGGCCGCACCGAAGATGACCGCCGCAAACGCCATGAAGCCGCGACCGGCCGTCATGCCCTGGGCAAAGAATTGCAGGCTGCCCGCGGCAAGTTCCGCGCCGCCAATGGCGCACAGGACGCCGCCGATCGAAAGTGCTGCCAACCGCATGCGCGAAGGGTCGGCGCCGACACCGCGCGCAGCAAACGGATGCTCTCCGCAGGCGGCAAGCCGCAGGCCGAAACGCGTTCGCCGCAACAGCACCCACATGGCAAAGACGACGAAGGGCATGGCCGCGACCGCGACCGAAAGCACGCCATAGGAACCAAAGGCCGGCCCCAGTTTCGGAATGCCGAAGGGTGCCGTCACGGTTGCCTGGGTGCCAAAGATCGACTGGACAGCCAACGCCGTACCGCCGATGCCAAGACCCGTCAGCCCCAGACCGGCGATAATGGGATTGGCCTTCAGCCTGTCGATGACGAACCACAGAAGCACCGAGGCCAAGACGCAGGCGAGGATGGCTATCAGGATGGCAGCGCCAACGGACTTGGTGAGCATGATGCCGAGAATTGTTGCGCAGGCACCGATGATCATCAGTCCCTCGAGGCCGAGGTTCCAGACCCCTGCCCGTTGCGCGATAACGCCGGCGAGCGTGACATAGATCAGCGGCGTTCCGGAACGCAGAATGGAGATGATGATCTCGTTCATGTCTTGCGCCCTCCGAGACGCAGCACCCTATCGATGACGGTCGACCTTGCCGTTATGAACAGCGCGATCGCCGCATTGATGATGTCGATCGCCGCCGACGGCAGCCCGGCCATGATCGGCAGATAAAGCGCCGCCGACGCCAGCCCGCCGAAGAACACCGCGGCCACCGCCGTCCCGAGAACGGAGAGGTTGGCGACGAGCGCGATCAGGATCGCCGTAAACCCATGGGCTGGCAGGAAACCAGAGGCGATGCGGCCGTTCGGCCCCATGAACTCGATGGTACCGGCAAGACCCGCTAGCGCACCCGATATCAGGAAACTTGAGAGGCCGAGCTTCCAGAGACGTGCGCCCTGCCACTCCACCATGGTGCCGTTGCGACCGGCAAGGCTTGCCAGAACCCCGAAGGCGGTCCGGTTGACCAGCAGCCACATCAGGATGCCGACAGCGACCGCAATCGCGATGATCGTTGGCGAAAGACCGAGGGAATCCGAGATGCGGTAGGCCGGGTCCAGCGGACGGCTCGATGCCTGCTGACCGGAGCCCGAGGGATCCTTGAGCGGCCCCGAAGTGACATAGACGAGCAGCAGACCGGCCATGAAGTTGCCCATGAGCGTGGTGATGACCTCGTCGGTGCCGGAGCGAAGCCGCAGCAATCCCGGCCAGAGCGCCCAGAGTGCACCGCCGAGCATGCCGGCTAGAAGCAGGGTCGGGATCACGAGGAAGGCGGGCCCGCCTCTTACCGCTTCGGCTGCGAAGGCGGCGCAAATCGCACCGACATAGAACTGCCCCTGGGCACCGATGTTGAAGAATCCCGCGCGGAAGGAGATGCCGACACCGACGGCCGTTATGAACAGCGGCAGTGCCCATCGGAGACTTTGCTCGATCGCCCCGGTTCGGAGAAACGCCCCGTCGAGCACCGCCCAAAGTGTCACCGGCGCATTATAGCCGGCAAGCTGGAACACGAGCGCGCAAAGGATGAGCGCGAACGTCACGAAGATCAGGCTGCGAACGACGGTGATGAGACTGTCTTTCATGCGCTTGCCCCCGCAGCGGCACCGGTCATGGCCGCCCCCACAACGCTTATGTCGAAGGGCGCTTGGAACTCGCCATTCAGGCGTCCCGACAGCATCACCACGACGCGATCCGATATGTCGAAGAGCTCGTCGAGATCCGACGAGATCAAGAGTATGGCCGCGCCACCGTCGCGCGCTTGCCGCAGGGCCTGCCAGACGAAGGCGGTCGCCCCGATGTCGAGGCCGCGTGTCGGCTGGGCCGCAATAATCAGCTTGGCCTCAGGATCGATTTCCCGCGCAAGGATCACCTTTTGCGCGTTGCCGCCCGAAAGCGACCCGGCCCTCTGCCCGGAATTGTTATAGTGGACGCTCCACGCCTTTAGCGACCGATCGCAAGCTTCACGGATTGCAGCGGGCCGAATGCCCTTGAGCAAGCTCCCCTGCAACAGTTCGCGCGCGCTCCAGTTTTGCCAGAGGGAGCTCGTGAGGCTGAGGCCCTCCACATTGCGCTCGAAGGGAATGATCCGAAGGCCGATCTTGCGGCGTGCGGCAAGTGGCTGCCAGGTCACGTCGTGCCCAGTGAGATTGATCGTTCCGCCTTCGAGATCTGCGAGTGCGGAGATCGCCCGCACCAGGGTTTTCTGCCCATTGCCTTCCACCCCGGCGACACCGACGATCTCGCCCGGGCGGATCTCGAGGTCAACGGCATCGAGAGCGATGCCCCCGCTGTCCGGCCTCGTGGAGACGGCTTTCATCGAAAGGATGGCAGGCCCGACCGCATGCGTGTGCGGAACGGAGTTCCCATGCGCGGTTGGCTTCGTTCCGACCAATGCATCGCGGTCTTGGCCACCGAGCGTCTTGGCTATGGCCTCCCCGACGATGAGGTTGGCCAGCCGCTCACTTGAAACTTCCGCCACCGGCAGCGGCCCTTCAACCTTCCGGCCGCCCCGCAACACCGTGACTGTGTCCGCGATGCCCAGCACCTCGCGGATCTTGTGCAGGATAAGGATGACTGTGACCCCACGTTCCTTAAGGCGGCGAACGCGCGCGAACAGCATGTCGATGCCGGCCGGGGACAGGACCGCGGTCGGCTCGTCGAGAATGAGGACGCGCGCATCCGTGACCAGGGCGCGGGCAATCTCTATCCCCTGCTGTGTCTCGATCGGGAGGTCCCTGATCCGCCGGTTCAGATCGACCTGAACGTCGAGACCCGCAAGATGCGACCGCCATTTTTCAACGAGACCCCTGCGGCTGAAGACGCCGCCCCTGCCCGTTGCGCCAAACTCCATGGCTTCGGCAACCGTGAAGGACGGCGGCAAGGCAAAGCTCTGGTGGACGAGTTCCACCCCGGCGGCCCGGCTTTCGCTGACCTGCCCCGTCCGGATGTCGTGTCCCATCACATTGACGGCGCCAGAAGTGGGCTGGACCAGGCCGGCCGCCACGCGGGCAAAGGTGGTCTTGCCGGCGCCGTTCTGACCGACAACCGCATGGATTTGCCCCGGCGTGAACGAAGCTGAAACCGCCGACAACGCCGTCACGTCGCCGAATTTGACGGTGACGTTGCGGCACTCCAGGGCCGATTTCGCAGATTTGGACATTGTGGTTCCCATCGAGAGCAGGCGTTCGCGACCGTCAAAAGGGCTGGAGCCGGTCCGCGAACCCCAGCGACCTCCCCAAGGGGGAGGCCTTACCGACGTCTTTCGAACGATCGGCCTGGCTCGGCAGCCAGCACCTGGAGATCAAAGGGTGGTGTTGAAAGGTACCTTGATGGATCCATCGAGGATGCCGGCACGAACCTTGTCGACCTCGACCAACGCTTCCTTCGCCCTGGCGTTCAGGTCCGCCGGCCCCTGCTCGGCAAAGACCGGCGAGAGAATGAAGTCGATGACGCCCGTGCCAAGACCCGTATGCTCGTGCGCACCACCCTTCCATTCGGGCCCGACCGCCTTGCCGGTTTCGTTGTAGAGCGAAACGCCGAAGTCGAGGCTGACGATCGAGATCAGCGATTTCGGGCCGAGCTCATACTGTCCCGGCGCAAGGCAGCTCACCATGCGGCCTTCCTTCTCGTTCGCCGCAGCAATGATGCCGCCATCGGTGGCCGCCGCGTCGGTCTGAATGTAGTCGATGCCATCATTGTACATTTGGGTGGCGATTTCCTGGCCCTTTGCCGGGTCCTGGAACGAGCCTGCGAAGGCGGCGATAACCGTGGCATCCGGTCGAACGGAATGCACGCCGGCCTTGAACGCGTTGAAGTCTGCGTTGAGCGGAGGGATGGAAACCCCGCCGATGAAGCCGGTCTTGCCGGTCGACGTCATCCTGGCCGCAAAGACGCCCGAGAGATAGCAGCCAAGATAATAGTCGTAGGAGACGGTCACCACATTCGGGATTGCCGGCTCGAAGGGATCGGCGAACAGCTGGATCCACTTGGTATTCGGGTAGGAAGGTGCGAGCGCCTTGAATGGCTCGGCCACTTCGTTGAAGGTCGAGACGATGATCGCCGCTCCGGCGTCGCCGAGCGTGCGGTAGACAGTCTCGTAGGTTGCAGGGTCCTGCGCGTAGATGGCGCGGTACTCAAAACCCTTTTCTTCCGAAAGCTGCTTGAGCTTGGCGATCATCTGGTCCACCGGACCATTGTCGCCTGCAGCCTGCGTGTGCACCAGCGCGACCAGCCCTCCGGACGCGCGGGCGAATTCCGGGACGATGGTCGCCGCAAAGGCCAGCGCTGCGGCACCCGCGCTCGCCTGCAGGAATGCGCGGCGATGCATCATGTGCTGTGCGCCATTTCCAGTCTTGTCCGTCATAATTGTTCCCTCTTTTTGTCTTGTCGTTTCTCATGCGCATGCCAGGGCGCAGGCAATGCCCTGCGCCGCTTCCCGCCTCAAAGGGGCGGGGAATAGGGGGCCGGGTTCATGATCATCACCTCCTGCTTCTGAATTGCGTCCAGCGCCCAGACTTCGGAGATGAACTTCTGCCAGTCCGGGTCGGCATACATGGCCGTCCGGCGCGCTTCTCGGTCCGCGAGACTGTCGTAGGCCCACATCAAAACCGTGGTGTGGAGCGTGCCCAGTTCCGACACATAGAGACCAACGAACTTGTTCAGATGGCGCTTCTGCACAGGCAAGCCGTCCGCCTCGTACTTCTTCATCCACTTGTCGACCGTGCCGGGCTTGAAGGTGTAGGTGCGGTGTTCCAGGATCATCAGGTTACTCCCTATGCGTTCAGGATGAATTCGGCGCATTTCTCGCCGATCATGATGGCTGGCGCGTTGGTGTTGCCGCTTGAGATTACGGGCATGATCGAAGCGTCCGCGACCCGCAGCCCCTCGATGCCGCGCACCTTGAGCCGCGCGTCCACCACAGCCATGCGGTCGTTACCCATCTTGGCGGTCCCGACCGGATGAAACGTCGTCATCGCGGTCGCCCGCAGCCAGCGGGTCAAAGCGGCATCGTCAAGCGCTTCCGGCCCCGGAGCCAGCTCCTTGCCGCGATAGCGGTCGAAAGCCTTCTGGCCGACAATGTCGCGGGTCAGCCGGATGGCATCGATCATCGTGCGCACGTCGAAATCGTCGCGGAGGTAATTGGCCTGGATCTTCGGCTTGTCCGTCGCGTTCGCCGAGCGCAGCGTGATCTCGCCGCGGCTCACCGGATTGACGGGGCCGACGCGGATCGTGAACCCGTGGTTGGCTTCCACCGCCTGCTTCTTTCGGAACGGATTGGGGAAGTGCAGATTGGCTGTCTTTTCCAGCGCCGGCATGAAATGCAGCTGAATGTCGGGCGCAATCAGGCCATCGTTCGAACGGATGAAGGCACCGGCCTCATAAGGGAACGTCGTGGTGACGCCCTCGCCGAACAACATGCCCTGGGCAACAGCGGGGATGAGCTTGTCCGCCCGCAGGTCGCTGAACAGCGTGATCGGCTCGCGGCATTCCCAACTCATGACGCAGTCGACATGGTCCTGGAGGTTCTTGCCGACGCCCGGCAGGTCCAGCACCGGTGCGATGCCAAGCGCCCGAAGCTCGTCCGCCGGCCCGATGCCGGACAGAAGCAACGCCTTTGGCGAATTGACAACGCCGGAAGAGAGGATCACCTCCCGCGCCGCCCGGGCGCGTCCCAGGACGCCGTCCTTCAGATACTCGACGCCGCACGCCCGGTCGCCTTCGATGATCAGACGCGTGAGTTCCGCCCCCGTCAGCACAGTGAGGTTCTTACGGCCGAGCGCCGGGCGCAGGAACGCCCACGAGGTGGACCACCGTTTTCCCTTGCGGATGGTGAAGTCGTAGCGGCCAAAGCCTTCTTGCGTCTCTCCGTTGAAGTCGTCGTTGGCCGGGTAACCCGCCTGGATGCCCGCCTCGCAGAACACGTCCATCAGCGGATTGTTGCCGCGTGCCCGGCAGACGGTGAGCTCTCCGTCGCCGCTGTGGAAAGCGTCCTTGCGCTCGACATGGGTCTCGGAACGTCGGAATGCCGGAAGCACCTCGTCATAGGACCAGCCGGGCAGCCCGAGCTGCGACCACCGATCGTAATCATGGCGATTGCCGCGCACGTAGATCATGCCGTTGATGGTGGACGTCCCGCCCAGCACCTTGCCCCGAGGCCAATAGAGCGAGCGGCCGTTGAGATGGGGCTCGGGCTCTGTGTGATAATGCCAGTTGTAGACGCCCGAATGGAACAGCTTGCCCATCAGCATCGGCAACCGGAACAAGGGGTTGCGATCCTTGCCGCCAGCCTCGATCAAAAGCACGCGGTTTGCCGGATCCTTCGACAGGCGGTTGGCGAGAACACAACCGGCCGAACCCGCACCAACGATGATGAAATCATATTCCGGGTTACGCGCCATGGGTCACCATGCGATGGGCCGGTCGCCCATCGCCTCCAGATGAGAATTGCTGAGAAGGAAAGGATTTTCCCGGCCGAGCACCTTGTCGGCAAAGGCGGGATGCTCGCGCTGTATATAGGCGACATGATCCTTGCGCCCCTTGGCAACGCCGGCTTCTGCAAAGATGTCAGCAGCCGCGCCACCGAAGCCGAGGAAGACGATTGGCTTACCGCGCGCCAAAAGCGCGTCGACCACGCGCAGCATCAACGGCCGCCAGAAGGCAAGGTGACCGCGCGACTGGTGCGGATCGATATCGACACGAAAGCGAGAAAGCGTCAGCGACGCATTGAGCAGGAGTACCCCCTCCCTGACCCAACGATCTGCGATCAGGCTCGGCGGCTCGAACGACCCTGCGGGATCGCAAAGCAGATGCCGCACATCCGGCCACCGGCCGAAATCGCGCGCGAGATCCTCGTCGCCCAGCCGCGCAGCCGCGATCAGCTGCATATAGGCGCGGATGCTCTTTGAGAACATCTTGTCCAGCTCGCCCCACGCCGCCAGGTTGCCCGCCTCGAACGCCCGCCCCGTTGCAAAACCCGGCTCGGGATAAGGATCTTGCCCAAGCACGAGGCAGCGCACGCCATCGGGTGCAATGCCGTCAAACGCCGCGAGCGCATGTGCGCCCCGTGGCTGGCCGGGAAAAACCCGGCCGCGGCGCACCGGGAAGATCGGTTCCCACGGCTCGAGATCAAGGTCCGCATCGATACGGGAGAAATCGTCGCCGACGGCGCCGAGCGCATCGCGCCAAACAGGCGGAAGGTCGTTCTCCCAGCCCGCAAACGTTTCCGCCATTGCCTCCCTCAAGCGCATCGGCATCACGGCTCCTCTTCCGTTCGTTGAAGGTGAGACTAGACAAAAGCTGACCAAAGTGTCAACTTTCAAAAAGATAAAAAATGACGACTCGGTCAAGTTTTTCTGACCATATCGTCAACTTTCTGGCGAAGGTCGATACGCTTGCTTTTCGCTGGAAAACGCGGCAATTGCGATAGCAGTCCCGCCACCACGCACGATTGCCTGGTGCGAAGCGAAATGGAGGCGAAACCATATGGCAAGGGCAGTACGAGATCCCGAAGAGCGCATCCGCGAACGCAACATGCGGCTCATCATCAAGGCCGGGATCGAAATCTTCGCTCGCAAGGGCTTCGACGGCACGCGCATCGCCGAGATTGCCGAGGCTTCGGGGCTGCCCAAGGCAAATGTCTACTACTACTTCTCGTCCAAGGAGGAGATCTATACCGCCATCATCGCACATCTCATCGCCAGCTGGGACGATGCGCTGAAATACATCTCGCCCGAACGGGAGCCGGCCGAAGCGTTCAAGCTCTACATCAAGGCGAAGCTGGAATACACGCGCAAGAACATGGCCGAATCCCGGCTCTTTGCCAGCGAGATGATTCAGGGCGCGCGCTTCCTGTCCCGGAAGGATCGCGAGCATATCCGCCAGGTCACGGATACCCATGTGGCCGTTGTCGAGGGCTGGATCGCCGCCGGCAAGATGCTGCCGGTCGATCCGCGCCATCTTTTCATCATGCTCTGGGCGTCGACGCAGTTTTACTCGGACTTCGAACCGGTCGCCGTCGATGCGCTCAGAAAGCCCCGCTTGAAAGCCGACGATTATGAAAAGGCGGCCGCCACGATCACCGAGACGATCCTGAGAGGCATTCTCCGGCAGCCCTAGCCGACAAGCGAACAGAGCTTCTTCCGCCGGCATAACCTGCCGGTTTTCCACGGCCGGGCGATTACGCGCGTTTCACGGCTCGCGCTTGTGCTGCACTTCGCCTTGTCACGGGATCACCACGATAGAAGAGGCAGCGGTCGTTGCCTTTTTGGCAATCGACATTGCGAATATCTATGCTTCTTCGGCAAGGGAAACTCTGAATAATTGGCCTTGCAAGCAACTCTTCAGAGATCCGCAAGATGGCCTATGTCATTACCGAACCCTGCATCGACATAAAGGATGGCGACTGCACCGCCGCCTGTCCGGTGGACTGCATCTACGAGGGTGGCCGTACCTTCTACATCCACCCGGATGAGTGCATCAATTGCGGCCTCTGTCTTTCGATCTGTCCCGTCGATGCCATTGTCTGGGATCAGGAGATACCTGACAGCCAGCGCCATTTCATCGCTGTGAACAAGGAGTTCTTCGGGTCCGACGTCACGGGGATGGGGTCGCCCGGCGGCTGGAGCAAGGAGAGTTCCACGACGCAGGACCATCCGTTCGTTGCCGCCTTCGAGAAAACAGCCGCGATCGGCTAGCAAGTTCGCCCCTTGGGAGACCAGAGGGCGACGCCTACCGCCTCGTCGCCGCGCTCACCAGTCGGCGTAATAGGCCCTTGTTGCCGCGGCCAGCTTGGTCACGCGTCCGCGCTCGGCGGTCAGCCGCGGAAGGTCCGCGCGCGCCTGCTGCAGAAGCTCGGCCCGGGCAGCCTCGAAATCGACCCGGGTCAACCGTCCATCGCACATGATCTCCTGTCCGCCGACATAGAGCGCCTTTGCATGCGCGGCCGTCATCCGCGTGAGCAGCAGCTCCGCTTCATCCAGGTCGTCCATCAGGCTGTCGGCAATCAGCGCAGCATAATCCACGAGCACCAGGTCTTCGTTCGCCGGTGCATTCACCACCTTGGCGCCGACATGGATCGCGGCATCGAAGACACGTCCCGCCGTAAAGGCTCGCGTCAGGTCGCGGCCGCCATGCAAAAGATGGGCAAGGCGCAATTCGCGCCAGAGATCCTGGTCGTCGTCAAAGCCCGTTCCGTCGAGGCCGAACGCGAAGGCGGGACCGCTCGCCGGAAGCGTGGCGACCGGTGCCACACCTGACCGCAGGCGCAAGTTCGCCGACGGGTTCGAAACGAGCTGTGCGCCGCGCGCAGCCAGAAGTTCCAGCTCGTCCGATCTGAGCTGGACGCCGTGGGCGACGGCAAGGCGGGGCGAGAGGAAGCCGATCTCGTCGAGATATCGGACGATCCCTTGCGGGAAGCGCCGATCCAGCCATTGCCTCTGCCTCGGGCTTTCGAGCAGATGCATGTGAATGCGCCGGCCGGTTGCGTGAGAGGCCTCGGCGATCGCTTCGAGCAGTGCATTGGAACACCATTGCGGCCCGATCGGACCATACTGCACATCGATCAACGGACTTGTATTGGCCGCGGCGACCGCGTCGGCTGCCGAGATCTGCACCGATGGCGACGCATATTTCGGGATCGAGGCGCTGAGATCGTCCCAGTCTGCTGGAGCGAGATACGGCCGCAATCGCTCAGGCCCGCCGTCATAGGCCCACGGATCGTAGTCGAGAAGCGGACAGGAAAGCGCAAGTCTTATGCCGACCTCGCTCGCCGCCCGCATGACCGCACCGGCCTCGTCGACGAGACGGTCGATGTTCAGAGAATTATGGCAATGCATGGTCGCGCCGACGCCCGTTTGCGCCAACCTCGAGAAGGCCACCAGCGCTTCCAGATAGGGGTCGGTTCGCGGCCGGAGCCGCAGTCCCGGGATCCACACTTCCAGGGCATCGTCGACATTGCCAAAATCAAGTGTGCGGATGCCATAGCCATGGTCATGGGCATTGACGGGCGGCGGCATCAGCAGAGCATCGGCCGGGATCGCCGTCCATGAGGCGCCCTCAGGCAAATGGTCCAAGAGATTTTTCGCGCGCCCTGCAGCCTCGTGGCCAGGTTGCAGGAGAAGCCGCCCGGGAACGGATGCTGCACTCACGGATGAATCGCCTCCATGATCTGGTCGCTGAACTTCTGCAGTTCTGCGCCAACGAATTCGATGACGGCCTCGGCCGCGTGCGTGCGCTGCCGACGTCGCTGCACCAGAATCCCGATATGCAGGTTCTGAAGACGCGAGCCGGAAAGCGGTATGGCGACGAGATCGCCCGACCTGATCTCGGCAAGGAATCCGATCGGCGTGAAGAACGCCACACCCTGACCGGACAGGATGAATGGCTTGAGCATCATCTGGCTGTTAGAGAGGACAAACGGCCGCCCGGTCCGCTCGAAGACCGAGAGTTCGATTTCGATGAGCGAGCGGATCGGTTGCGTGTCGAGTTGCAGGAGAAGGTCGTACTGGGCGCATTCGGCAAGCGAGACCTGCCGCTGTTTGGCCAGCGGGTGTTCCCGACCAACGAAAGCCATCAGCGGCATCGGCACGCGAAAGAGCATCTCGGTATCGTCAGGCCGGGCGAGATCGAAGGTCATGCCCATATCGACATCGCCTTCGGCGACCAGGCTGCTGATATTGCCGTGACCGGCGGTATGGATGTGAAAGCTCACGCCGGGGTGGATGCTGTGGAACGCGTTGACCATGTCCGGCAGGAACTGGATGGCCAGGCTGTCGAGACAGGACATTTGCACGCGACCGGTCTTTTTCCCCTGCAGGGCGCCGAGGTCGCTGCGCAGCAGTTCGAAATTTTCCAGCGTCACCCTGGCGTGGCGCAACACGTTTTCCCCGGCAACTGTCAGCCGCAAGCCATTCGAGAGCCGCTCGAAGAGCGCTATCCCAAGCTCGTCCTCCAGTTTCTTGATCTGCCGGCTGACCGCCGAGGACGCGACATGAAGCTCCTCGGAGGCCTTGCGAATGGACCCGGATCGCGCGACCGAGACGAAGTATTTCAGGATGCTGGCGTGCATTCGATTGGACCCCTCCTCCCCTGGGCTCCGACCTATAACACGCTCATCGTCCCCTCCAAACGGGCGCGCGCTTCTCCTGAAAAGCGCTGACGCCTTCCATCGCGTCCTCGCTGTTCAGCGCCTTGACGAGCGCGGGCGTGCGCAGTCCCTGGGCCTCGGCCGGTGACAGATGTCCGGTGCGATTGACCGTCTGCTTGATGGCGCGCAGCGAGAGCGGCGCACAGGCGACGATTTCCTTCACCCAGCGGGCAACGGCCGCGTCAAGCGCACCCGGTTCGACCAGTTCGTTGACGATGCCGAAGGCATGCATCTCGGCTGCGGAGAAACGCCGGCCGGTCAACAGCACGCCCATGGCAAGATTGTGCGGGATCCGGCGCTGGAGAAGTACCATGCCGCCGTCGAGCGGCAGGCGCCCGACGCGGGCTTCGGGCAGGCCGAACGCCGCCTCCGTGGAAGCGATGACGATATCGCAGCCGAGAACCATCTCGAACCCGCCACCGAGTGCGTAGCCATTGACCCTGGCAATGACGGGCACGTCGAGCGAGCGGCGAAACGCCAGTCCCCCGAAGCCGTTCGGGCGGCTTTCGGTCCAGTATTCAAGACCGGTCTTTTCGGCACCCTTCAGATCAGCCCCGGCGCAAAATGCCCGCTCGCCGGCGCCCGTCAGCACGACGCAGCTGATGTCGTCGCGCGCTTCGATCTCTTGCCAGATCGCCTCCAGTTCGCGTTCGGTCGCGGCGTCCACCGCATTCATCCGTTCCGGGCGGTTCAGCGTGACGCTGGCGACGCGATCCTCTACGACGAAGGTGACGCTCATGCCGCATCTCCCCGACGAACGGAAAGTCCCGAAAGGACCTCGTCATTGTGCTCGCCGAGCTTCGGCGGGGCGATGCGCACCGTCACGGTCGCCGCCGACATGTCGATCGGCGAGCCGACCAGCCGGATCGGCCCGGCCTTCGTTTCGCCGGCCTCGAGGATCATGCGGTTGATCGTCGTCTGCTCGTCGTCAAGGGCTTCGGGAAGCGAGCGCACCGGTGCGCAGAGAATGTCCACCTGCTCCAGCCGGCCGAGCCAATGGGCGCTGCTGTTCTTTGCAAACGCCTCGCGGAAGACCTGCTGCAATTCCGGGCGGCGTTGCATCTGCGCGTCGAAGTCGGCAAATTGCGGTTGGAGGGACAGGTCTTCGATCTCGAGCGCAGTGCAGATGTCGCGCAGCGGATTCTGCTTGAAGGCGCCGACCATGACGATGGCGCCATCGGTGGTCTCGAACACGCCGGTCAGCGGGAAGGCGCCCCAGTTCAGGTCCTTTTCCCGCATCATGTGCGTGGTGCCTTCCTGCATCTGCATGGCGAGCATGGAGCTGTAGAGGCTGACCGCCACCTGCTGCCCGTGCCCGGTCTTTTCCCGATGCAGCAAGGCAAGCAGAATGCCCTGCACCAGGTGCATGCCGGCCGAGTAGTCGGCAAGCGGCGTCGCGTAGATCGACAGCGGATGGCTGGCATCGGACTTGCGCCGCATGACGCCCGAAAGCGCCTGCGCCAGGATGTCCTGCCCGCCCTTGTGCCGGTAGGGACCCTCAAGGCCGAAGCCGGTACCGACAGCGTAGATCAGTCGCGGGTTTGTCCGTTTGAGCTCCTCGTAGCCGAAGCCCATGCGCTCCATCACATCAGGGCGGAAATTGTTGACAACCACGTCGGCCGTGTCGATCAGCGCGCGCACGGCCGCCCGCGCCTCGTCCTGCTTGAGGTCAAGTGCAAGGCTCTTCTTGTTGCGGTTGAGCGAGGAGAAAACCGGATTGTTGAGGCCATCCGGGTCCGAACCCAGCGACCAGCGCGAGAGGTCGCCGATCTTGGCCTTTTCGACCTTGATGACCTCGGCGCCGTAGTCGGCCAGCATCTGCGTGCAGCACGGGCCAAGCATGACCTGGGTGAAATCGACGACGCGGATACCGTCGAGGGGAAGAGACGTCATTCTGCGGCCTCCAGATAGGTTGCGTTTTCAGATGGTATGTCGCCGGGATCGGCACCCTGCGCCCGCAGCTGCTTCTGGATCGCCTTGACATCGGCGTCTCGCACCTTGACGCCGGCATTGAGCGCGACAGTGGCGGCAACACCAGCCGCCTCGCCCATCGCCATGCAGGGCGGGATCTCGCGGCTCGACTTCTGCGCCTGAATGGTCGCGGAATAATGCCGGCCTGCGACGATCAACTGATCGACTTCCTTGGGCAGCATGGCCCTATAGGGCGTGTAGTAATCGCGGCCGCGGCACACCGTGTCGGTGAAGTGCTGGCGGTTCATCACGTCGTCCTTGGTGACGACATATTCGCCCTGGAGCAGCCGTGACTGGCGCACGCCCGTCTGCGGCGCGAAATCGATCACATGGGCATTTTCGAAGCCCGGCAGGTTGGCGCGGGCGAAGTCGAGCAGGCGGGCGATGCGGCCACGGCCCTCGAGTTCCGCATAGGTCAGGTCTTCGACACGGAGGCCGGAGAGCTTCGGCATGTGCGGGCAGTTGAGCCAGATGACGCCCGGCAGCGGGGTCTTCAGCCACCAGAACGACCAGCAACCACCGATCAGACGCTTGGCCTCGTGATCGATTGCCTTGAACTTTTCCGGCTCCTCGAACTCGAAGCGCTCGGCGGCTTCAGTGTCGATGCCGCCCCAGCGGGAAACCGTCGTCAGGATGAAATTGCCGTCCGTATGCTGGGCACCGGCATCGGCGGCAACGTCGAGGTCGCCCGAGGCGTCGATGACGACGTCGCCCATGATGGCCTCGCGGCCAGATTTCGTCTGGCAGACCACACCCTTGATCGTGCCGTTCTCGACGATTGCCGAGGAGAACCAGCTGTGCGTCCTGAGCTTCACGCCGGATTCGCGAAGGATATCATAGGAGACGCGCTTGAAGGCGTCCGGATCGAAGGCGGCCGCGTAGCAGATCGGGTGCGGCGCAGACGGCGTGTGGAAGTCGAACAGGCCCCAGCGCGCCCATCTTTGCCAGGCCTCCGGCGTATCGCGAATATCGAGCTGGCGGTCGCCATCGGTCGGCGTGACGCAAAGGCCAAGCGTCTTCATCCGTTCGATCATTTCCATGCAGATGCCGCGCACGGTGATTTCGACGCCGTTGACCATGTCGTCGAGCACCAGAACCATGCCGCCTGCCGCAAGGCCACCGACATAAGGATAGCGTTCGAGCAATGTGACGCTCGCTCCGGTGCGTGCCGCAGAAACCGCGGCGGAGATCCCAGCCGGGCCACCGCCCACGACGACGACGTCCGAGCGGTCGACGATCCGGGCATTGCGCAGGGGTTCTCTGATTGTTTCCATAGTCGTTTCCTCCATAGGGGAAGTGTCCGGCGAAATGTGAGGAGCTCACAGCCAGTAACTTCGTCGTTGACCGGACCTGGGTATCCAGGTCCGGCAGCAAAGGGTTTGAGGGGTCAGTGGTCCGTCGTCGGTTTCCAGCGGACGATCTTCGATTCCGCGTAGGAGACGGCGAAGAAGAGAACCACGGCAAGCGAGGCCGCAATCACCACCGTCGCATAGAGCAGCGGCGAACGGAAATTGTAGGTCGCCTCGATGATGAGCGCACCGAGACCGTAGCTGGAGCCGATCCATTCGGCGACGATGGCGCCCATCACGCTGCTGGTCGCCGCAATCTTAAGGGCCGCGAAAAGGAAAGGCAGCGAGCCCGGCAGGCGAACCTTCCAGAAGATCTCGGAATTGCTGGCAGACAGGATGCGCATCAGATCGAGCATTGCGGGGCTCGCCGACTTCAGTCCCTGCACCATGTTGACCAGCGTCGGGAAGAAGCAGATCAGGCCGGCGATGATGATCTTCGGCGCAATGCCGTTTCCGACGAGCAGCACCAGGATTGGGGCAAGCGCGATGATCGGGATCGACTTGATGATGACGGCGATCGGATAGAAGGCGCGTTCCGCGAGCGGGCTATATACGAACCAGACCGCCAGAAGGACGGCAATCACGTTGCCGAAGATGAAGCCGAGAACCGCCTCCATGAGCGTCGGCCAGAAGTTCGTCCAGAGCACGCCGGCGTTTTCGCCGAAGGCCTTGATGACGTCGACCGGCCCGGGCGCCATGAAGGTCGGCACCGAAAAACCCCAGACGACGAGTTGCCACAAAAGGATGCAGCCAAGGATCGCGAGTGTCGCCGGCAGATGCCGCAGGATCGCAGCGGCAAGACCGTCCAGGATCCGGAACCGGTTGCCGTCGGTCAAAGCGCGGCCTTCCGCCGGTGAAGGAAGGGCATTGGCCATCAGCATTCTCCCAAAAGTTTGCGCAGGTGGGCGGTCACCTGGATGAACTCGACCGTGTCGCGCATCGCCAGGGACCGCGGATAGGGCAGGTCGACTTTCATGAATTCTTTGACGCGGCCAGGATGGGCGGCGAGCATCAGCACATGTTGACCGAGGAAGACCGCCTCGGGGATCGAATGGGTGACGAAGAGGATCGTCGTGCCGGTTTCCTGCCAGAGGCGCAGCAGCTCTTCGTTGAGCTTGTCGCGCGTGATCTCGTCCAGCGCACCGAAGGGCTCGTCCATCAGGAGAATACGCGGGCGGGTCACCAGCGCGCGTGCTATCGCCACGCGCTGGCGCTGGCCGCCCGACAATTCGTGCGGCATCGACTTTTCACGCCCCTTGAGCCCCACGAGGGCGAGAAGCTCCTCCGGATCGGCATAGGTCGCGCCCGCCTCGCGTTTCCCCACCAGCAACGGGAGACGCACATTGTCGATCACATTGCGCCACGGCAGCAGCGTTGCTTCCTGGAAGACGAAGGCAAAATCGCGTCCCTCGCGCGCCTTGCGTGGCGTCTGGCCATGCACCGACACCGAACCGTCGGTGATGTGCACGAGATCCGCGACCGTACGCAGCAAGGTCGACTTGCCGCAGCCGGATGGGCCGAGCATGGTCACGAGCGAGCCGGCCGGTATCTCGACCGAGACATCCGAGAGTGCAGTGAAGCCTGAATCATCCGCGCCAAAGCGGATGTGAAGGTTCTTCACCGACACGGCGGCGTTGCCGACCGAAGCCTGGCCAGGTCTGATGAGCGTTTCCAGCATCGCCTTATCCTACGCTTTTGCGGACATCGGCGGTCGCATCCAGGATCGCCATTGTGTAGACGTCGTCGACGTTGGGAACCGGACCTGTGAACTGGCCGAGATCCGCATAGGTCTTGATCTGCTCCGCCCAGTTTGCCTGGTCCATGCCACCCCAGCCCTCGCTCGCGGTGGTTTCGTTGAACACGAACTTCATCAGCGGCCCGATGGCCTCCAGTTCGCTCGCCTTGTCGAGGTTGGGGTAGGATTCGAGCAGGATGTCGACGGCCTCTTCCTGATGGTCACGGGCATAACCCCAACCGCGGGCCGAACCGGATACGAAAGCTGCGAGCTGGTCCGCGTGATTTTGCAGCTGGTCGTCGGTGGTATAGTAGACGTTGGCATAGAGCCGGATACCGCCATCCCAGAGCGTCAGATCGACTCTGTCATCCCCGAGCACCTTCAGCGCGTTGACGTTCGTCAGCCATCCACAGACCGCATCGGCCTGGCCGGTCACCAGCTGGTTCATGTCCGAGCCCATGTTGACGATCTTGACCTGGTCTTCCGAGATCCCGTTCTTGGCGAGCAGCGCGCGCAGAAGGATGACCGAGGTCGGGATCGCGGCGATCGTCTTGCCGATCATGTCCTGAGGCTTGGCGATCGGATTTGCCTTGCGGGAGAAATAGGCGAAGGGATGTTTCTGGTAGCCGGCGGCGAATGCCTTGATCGGGGCGCCGGCCGAACGCGCCAGCATGACGGACGGGCTGGAGGAAATCTGGCCGATGGTCGACTGGCCAACGGCAACGCCCGCAACGCCATCGACATTCGGTCCGCCGGGCACGATTTCGAGCTCAATGTTCTGTTCGGCGTAGTAGCCCTTCTTGCGGGCCACGAGCTCTCCGAGAAGCCCGTTCGACGGCAGCCAACCGAGCTGCATGCGGATGGTGGCGGAATCGGCCGCAAGGCCGGGTGAAACATTGATGAGGTTATGGGTGGCGGCAATCGCGCCCATTGCGGCCGCACTAGAAAGGAAACCTCGGCGGTTCATCATTAAACGAGACATATCGTTCCCCTTGCTTGTTATGGGAGCGATGATGATGGAATTTGGCATCTCATAAAGCACAATTTTTAGCGGTTGGTATTGCCGATACGGCAACGCTCGGACCGACCTTCAGGTTTGCCGTTTCGGCAATGGCGGGGTCGAAAGATTGTTCTTTCTGCCGGCCCCATCGCGTCCGATAAGCAGAGACATAGTCAAAGTGTGAGCGCCGCGGAGGATAGATATGGTGCAGAAAAACCTGATCGATGGGGAATGGATCGCCGGTAGCGAAGCGTTCCGCAACATCAACCCGTCCGACACCAACGACGTGGTCGGCGAATATGCCCGCGCGTCAGCGGACGATGCGCGGGCGGCGATTGCCGCTGCGAAGGCGGCGTTTCCGGCCTGGTCGCGCTCCGGCATCCTCGAGCGCCATGCGATCCTGAGAAAAACCGCCGACGAGATCCTTGCCCGCAAGGACGAGCTCGGCAGGCTGTTGTCGCGCGAGGAAGGCAAGACATTGGCCGAAGGCATCGGCGAGACGGTGCGCGCCAGCCAGATCTTCGACTTCTTCGCCGGCGAATGCCTGCGGTTGGCGGGCGAAGTGCTGCCGTCGGCAAGGCCCAATATCGGCGTCGAGATCACCCGAGAACCGGTCGGCGTCGTCGGCATCATCACGCCCTGGAATTTCCCGATCGCCATTCCTGCCTGGAAGATCGCGCCGGCGCTTTGTTACGGCAACACCGTTGTCTTCAAGCCGGCCGAGCTGGTGCCCGGCAGTTCCTGGGCGATCGTCGATATCCTGCACCGCGCCGGCCTGCCGAAGGGCGTGTTGAACCTCGTCATGGGCAAGGGCTCGGTCGTCGGCCAGGCGATGCTCGACAGCCCCGACGTGCACGCCATCACCTTTACCGGCTCGACCGGTACCGGCAAACGCGTCGCCTTGGCTTCGGTCGAGCACAATCGCAAATACCAGCTGGAAATGGGTGGCAAGAACCCGTTCGTCGTGCTCGACGATGCCGACCTCGGTGTCGCGGTCGAGGCAGCGGTCAATTCCGCCTTCTTCTCGACCGGCCAGCGCTGCACCGCGTCGTCCCGCCTCATCGTCACCGAGGGCATTCATGATCGTTTCGTTGCCGCGATGGGCGAGCGCATGAAGGGGCTGACCATTGATGACGCGCTGAAGGCTGGCACCCAGATCGGCCCGGTGGTCGACCAGAGCCAGCTCAACCAGGACACCGACTATATCGCTATCGGAAAGCAGGAAGGCGCCAAGCTTGCCTTCGGCGGCGAACTCTTGAAGCGCGACACGCCCGGCTTCTACCTGCAGCCGGCGCTGTTTACCGAGGCGACAAACGCCATGCGCATTTCCCGCGAAGAGATCTTCGGGCCGGTCGCATCGGTCATCCGGGTCAGGGGCTACGACGAAGCGCTCTCTGTCGCCAACGACACACCCTTCGGCCTGTCGTCGGGCATCGCTACCACCAGCCTGAAGCACGCGACCCATTTCAAGCGCAATGCGGAGGCCGGCATGGTGATGGTCAACCTGCCGACGGCGGGTGTCGACTTCCACGTGCCGTTTGGCGGCCGCAAGGGCTCGTCGCACGGATCGCGCGAGCAGGGACGCTACGCCGCCGAGTTCTACACAACCGTCAAGACGGCCTACACGCTGGCGTAAGTCTCGGGCAAAGCCCTGCCACCCATCAAGCGATTGCTTGTTGGGTGGCAGGGCTATTTCACTCGTTGAAAGAGATGCGCGAGGAAAGCAGCCAAGCCCGCCAGCTTAAGGTGTGCGGGCGCGGCTTTCTCTCAAAGAGCCGGATAGAGAGATCGCGAGGAGACCACGTACTGGATCGTCGCAAGCAGGATCGCGACCGCAACGATCACACCGATCCGCAACGTCCGTTCAAGGAAATCTTCCTGGCCCTGCATCGTCAAGCCTCGTTCTTCAACCGCCATGTTCGACGATCGCCAAGATCGAAATCCCGTCCTCATGGCCCTCGGCTCAGGATGGTGGAGGATGGCCCCCTCTACGCCCGTCCGCGGCCTTTGATCGGCGGTGGACGGGCTTGGGACAGGCGGGTAATTAAAGGGCAGCGCGCTTGTCGTGTCGCGCGACGCGGGCAAGCAGGTAATCCACTTCTGCCCGCGCGGCCGACGTGAGCATCTGTGCCGGCTTGCGCTGCGCGTCGGTGGCGATGACGCCGCGACGCTTCAAAACGTGCTTGCGAATGGCAAGGCCGATCCCGAGCTGCTGCTCGTAACGGATTAGAGGCAGGTGCGCGTCGAAGAGATCGTGTGCTTCATCCCTCTTTCCGGCCGCAGAAAGCTTCATCAGTTCGGTAAGCATGTCCGGAAAGCCATAGCCGGTCATGGCTCCATCGGCACCGCGCTCCGGCTCGAAGTCGAGGAACAGGCCGCCGTTGCCGCAGAGGATGGAAAACTCGCGAAGGTCGCCTGCCTTCTGCATGGCGCGCAACTTCGAAATTTTCTCAAGACCGGGCCAGTCCTCGTGCTTCAGCATGAGGCAGGACGGGTGGTTGGTGATGATCTTCGCGATGACGCCTGGTGTCATGACAACCGTGAGGGTCAGCGGGTAATCCTGCAGAACCCACGGCACATCTTCGCCGACCGCTTCCACCGCCCCGGCGAAATAGTTGACGATCTGATCATCTGTGCGCAGCGCGGGTGGCGGAGCGATCATGACGCCGGCAGCACCCATCTCCATCGAGTCACGCGCCAGCGAGCGCATGCTGGCAAAGCCTGGAGCGGAGACCCCGACGATCACTGGAATCTTCGACCGGGAGACAACGCGCTTGACGATGGCTCGGCTTTCCTCCGGCTCGAGCTTCGGGGCCTCCCCCATGATCCCAAGGATCGTGACGCCGGTGCAACCGCTCTCCTCATAAAAGTCCGTCAACTTGTCGATCGAGTTGAAGTCGATCGAGCCGTCCTCGAAAAACGGTGTCGTCGCAATGGCGTAGACGCCCTTGGATTGCGTGCTGAACGTCATTTCTGCTTTTCCTTCCAGGCCTCGTAGCGGGCCTTCGTTTCAGCGTTCATCGGGTAAAGACCGGGAAGCGGTACGCCCCGATCCACTTCGCTCATGATCCAGCCTTCTATGCGTTCCTGTTCGGGTGCCTCAGCGAGCACCTCTTCGAGGAGCGCGGCCGGGATAAGGACTGCGCCGTCGTCGTCGACCACGACAACATCATCAGGCAGAACGGCAACGCCGCCGCAATTGATCGGCTCCTGCCACCCAACGAAGGTCAGGCCTGCGACGGAAGGCGGTGCTGCGATGCCATTGCACCACACCTTCATGCCGCTCGCCAGCACCCCCTCGCCGTCCCGCATCACGCCATCGGTGACGAGGCCGGCAACTTTGCGTTTCGCCATCCGGGCGCACAGGATATCGCCGAAGATGCCGGCGTCACTGACGCCCACCGCATCGGCGACGGCGATGCAGCCCTCCGGCATCGCTTCGATCGCCGCCCGGGTAGAGATTGGCGACGCCCAGCTTGCAGGCGTAGCGAGGTCCTCTCGGGCAGGAATGAAGCGCAGCGTAAATGCCTTGCCGACAACCCGTCCCTGGCCGGGCTTCAGCGGCTTCGTGCCGCGCATCCAGATGTTGCGAAGCCCTTTTTTGAGGAGAACCGTCGTAAGCGTCGCAGTGGAGACGCTCTTCAGGGTTTCAACGACGTGAGGTTCAAGTGTCATGGGAGACCCAAATCAAATGCTGTTGATCAGGCCGCCATCGACACGGATGACTGAGCCGGTGATGTAGGAGGCGCGGGGGCTGGCAAGGAAAGTGACGGTGTCGCCATATTCCTTCGGATCGCCGTAGCGCCCGACCGGGATCGACCCGGTGCTTTCGGCCGTGACATCGGCAACGGGCCGGTTCTCGCGCTTGGCTTTCTGCTCGTCCAGAAAGACGATCCGGCCGGTGGCGATGCGCCCCGGCAGCACGATGTTTGCGGTGATGCCGTCGCGGCCGACCTCGCGCGCCAGGGTCTTCGACCAGCCGACCAAGGCCAGCCGCAGGCTGTTCGATATGCCGAGATTTGCAATCGGCGCGACGACGCCGGAAGACGTCGAAGTAACGATGCGGCCCCATTTGCGCTCGCGCATGCCCGGAAGCACCGCATCGGTGACCGCAATCACCGAGCGAACCATGAGATCGAAATATTTCGACCAATCGTCGGGCGACTGTCCGGCGGCGGGCGTCGGCGGCGGCCCGCCGGTGTTGTTGACGAGGATGTCGACCGGCCCGAACGCAGCCTTGATGGCATCGAGCTTCTGACCGATCAGGGAAAGGTCGCCGATATCCCAAACGAGCGGAATGGCCTTGCCGCCTGTCTCCTTGATTGCTTGCGCGGTCGCCTTGGCGCTTTCCTCGTGGATGTCGGCCACGACGACGGAAACGCCTTCGGCCGCAAGCGACCTGGCGATCGCGCCACCAAGTCCGCCACCGGCGCCGAATACGAGCGCCGTCTTGCCATTCAACTGAAGATCCAACTCTTCCTCCTGTGTTTGGCGGCACTATGACAAGGCGAAAACGGAAGAAAAACCTTCCTTTTTATCCCTTCAGACGATAGAAAAACTAACGATGGAAACACGCTTTCTCGAAACCTTTCTGGCAGTGGTTCAGCATGGCTCTCTCGCCGAGGCGTCGCGCCGCATGGGCGTCACGCCGGCGGCGGTCGCGCAACGCATCCAGGCGCTGGAAGACGAGATCGGACTGCCTCTTCTTGCGCGTTCTGGCAGGCGGGTGAAGCCAACCGAAGCGGGCGTCGCAATCCTGGAAAAGAGCCGGCGCGTTCTGGCCGAAGTCAGGCAGCTGAAGGGCCTGGCGCGCGACGACCAGGCATTCGGAGAACTCCGGCTGGGCGCCATCTCGACGGTGCTGACCGGCCTGCTTCCGAACGCCTTGCGGCGGGTCTTCGACAGGATGCCGGGCGTCGACATCTTCCTGCTGCCGGGTACGTCGGCCGAACTCTATAACAGTGTCGCGGAGGAGAGGATCGACGCGGCGATCCTTGTCAAACCGCCCTTCCCCATCCCCAAAACGCTCAGCTGGGACCTCATCCGGTCGGAACGGTTCGTTCTCCTGGCCCCGTCGGACCTTGCAGACATTCCCGTCGATCGCCTGCTTCGCGAGCAACCGTTCATTCGTTACGACCGAAGCAACTGGGGCGGCCGGCTGGCCGATAGCTACCTTCAAACCCAGCGTATTCTTCCGCGTGAGTGGCTGGAGCTCGATTCACTGGAAGCCATATCGATGATGGTTGAAGCTGGGCTCGGGGTATCGCTGATGCCCGACTGGCGCTCGCCGCTCTTCGACAACCTGCGCGTGGCTCGTCTGCCGCTACCGAATGCGCCAAACCGTGAGATCGGCTTGCTCCGACCGCGCAACGTGCCGTCCGGCCGACTGATCCAGACCGTCCTCGACGCCATTCGATCATAGAAAAGCGCAGGTCGCGTCGGCGATTGCCTGGAGGTCGGCTTGGGCACTGGCCGACGGCCCCGAGCCGGAACCGACACACCGAGCCAAGATTATTCGGCAGTTCCGAAATAACATTTCTGTTCGTCACGGATTATCAGACCACGCCGCACGGTACTAACGTCTCTCGTAGTCGATCGGGGCTCCTTGATGAGGACGTGTCCTGATCGGCCCAAAGCATTTCAACCCGTTTGCACCAACCATCCGCAGAATCACAGACAGGGTCGTCGAGCGCCCGTGGGAAAGCTTCGGCTGGATGATCGCCAAGACAACGTCCGACGAAAGGAGCCGTCATGACCACAGAAAAGGTAATCTCCATCGCGATCTTGAAGGCCAAGCCGCACCAGCACGAGACCCTCCGGCAGGGCCTGCTCGGCCTCATCGCCCCAACGCGGGCAGAACCCGGCAACCTCGACTATGTCTTGTTCGAGCTGCGCGATGAGCCCGGAACCTTCTACATGCGCGAGGCTTTCGCCGACCAGGCTGCGCTCGACGCACATTTCGCGGCACCCCATTTTCAAGCCTTCGCCGCCGAAATCGATGCTCTCCTTGAAGAACCTCTGCGCCTGATTTTCTTGGATCAGGTCTCCCCCTGAGGCGCGGTGACGATCTCGAACGTGCGGGCCTTATCGCCGGAACTACTGGTTAAGAGGCGAAATTGCGCTTGTAGGTCGAAGCGATCAACGCTGCTGCGCGGTCGAACGCCTTGTCCTCGTCGCGGTCTTCGATCGCGATCAGGATCGCCTCGTGCTGGGCCAGGGATTGACCAAAACCGCCTGTCGCCGCCATCGTCTTCGGGATGCTGATGGAGAGCGCCGCCCGGATGACGGACGCAACCGGCAGGAGGAAACGGTTGTGCGCGGCCTGGAAGATGTTGAGATGGAAGGCGATATCGGCCTCGATCGCGTCTTCGACACGGGCGCCACCCTCTGCCATCCGCTCGAAGGCGGCGCGGATCTCGGCATGTTCGGCCGCAGATCCACGTCTGGCGGCAAGGCGTGCGGCAAGCGGCTCGATCGACAGGCGGAGTTCGAACAGTTCTTCGGCAAGCGTTGCCTGATCCTCCGCATCGCTTTGCCAAGACAGCACGACGGGATCGAGCGTGTTCCAGTGTTCGGCTGCCCGCACGCGCGTCCCGAGCCGTGGCTTTGCCTCGATGAAGCCCTTGGTCGACAGGATCTTCAGCGCTTCGCGCAGCGTCGTGCGGCTGACGCCGAGCGTCGCCAGCATGTCGGCCTCCTTCGGCAGCGTTTCGCCGACCTTGAGTTCGCCGAGCGTGATGCGACGGCCGATATCGCCTGCGATACGAGCCGGCAGGCCGCGATCCTCCCGAGCGATTGCCTTCATGCCCACACTCTCCATTGCATCTCAGCCACGTTCATAGCCGGTCGCCCCGATCAGGAAAAGCCACCCATCGCGGCCGCATAGCGGCGGGTCATTTTGATGCCAAGCGCAGTCGGTCGCATGGCCGGCGCACGGTCGTGGATCGTCATGCCCGCCCGCTCGCCGAAGAGGCGCTTGCCGTAACAAAGCAGCGTCTCGATGCCCTGCATGGTGAAGACCACACCGGGCAGCATCTGCCGATAGGCCTCCTCGGCGTGCTCGTCCCAGCCGTCTGAAAAGAACTCATAGGCGCGCACGGCGTAATCGATCGAGTCAGGCGCAAGGATCAGGCCGTGACAACCGATCCGCAGGTTCTCGAGCAGTTCGAGGCCCGCACGGCCATTGAACACCGGCAGTCGGCCCTCGGTGACCTCGATGAGATGGGCGATGTCGACGACGGGCCCCTCGCCCTTCACCAACCGGATGTTCGGGTGTTGGCGCACGAGCTCGCGAATATCCGCGGCCGTCAGCCCGCGCCCCATCAGGGCCGGGGCGTTCTGGATGGCAAGCGGCAGATCGGTCTGATCGGCGACGCGGCCGAAGAAGCGGATGTATTCGGCAGCCGAGAACTGGCCGACCATGGGAGGCTGGAGGATCAACCAGTCAGCGCCAGCCCGTGACGCATGCCGCGCCTGGCGCACCTGTTCCTCGACCGACGCGCCAAAGATCGTCAGGGCGACCGGTACCTGGCTTGCCGTATCCTCGATCAACCACTCCATGATGGCCACGCGCTCGGCCTCGTCGAGCTTTGAAGCCTCGGTCGCAAGGCCGAGCCCTGCCATGCCGTGCACGCCGCTTTCCAGGCAGATTTCCGTCTGGCGTCGCATGGCGGCGCGGTCGAGCTTTTCGTCCTTGTCGAAGAGCGCGTAGAGGATGGCGTGGATGCCGTGAAGGTTTTCGATGCGGAAGTCGTCCACCGTCGCCTCCTTAATGGCTTTCGCGCGGAACCGCGTGGCCGCGGCCGCCGACGAGAAAATCGAGATCCGCTCCGGTGTCGGCCTGCATCACGCGCTCGACATAGAGCCCTTGATAACCACCGACCATTTCCGGGATCGGTGCGGTCCAGGCGGCTTTTCGACGCGCCAGTTCCGCGTCGCTGACATCGAGGTGGAGGCGGCGGCCGGCAACGTCGAGCTCGATCCAGTCACCGTCCTTTACCAGGGCCAGTGGGCCGCCAACCGCAGCTTCCGGTGCGGTGTGCAGGACGACGGTGCCAAAGGCCGTCCCCGACATGCGGGCATCCGAGATCCTCACCATGTCGCGCACGCCCTTTTTCAGGAGCTTCTGCGGGAGAGCCATGTTGCCGACCTCGGCCATGCCCGGATAGCCCTTCGGGCCGCAGTTCTTCAGCACCATGATCGAGGTTTCGTCGATATCGAGATCCGGGTCATCGATCCGCGCCTTGTAGTGGTCGATGGTTTCGAACACGACGGCGCGGCCGCGGTGCTGCATCAGCGTCGGCATCGCTGCGGAAGGCTTGATGATCGCGCCATCAGGCGCAAGGTTGCCGCGCACTACGGCGATCCCGCCGCTTGCGGTGAGAGCCCGATCGAGCGGCAGGATGACGTCATCATTGTAGTTCTCGACGCCTTCGATGTTGGCGCCAACGCTCTGTCCCGTCACCGTCAATGCGCCGAGATCCAGGAGGTCGGCGATCTCCTTCATGACGGCCGGCAGCCCGCCGGCATAATGGAAATCTTCCATCAGATAGCGCCCCGAAGGCATGAGGTTGAGGATGGTCGGGATATCGCGGCCGAACCGATCCCAGTCGTCGAGCGAGAGTTTCGTGCCGATCCGCCCGGCGATTGCCAGGAGATGCACGACGGCGTTGGTGGAGCCGCCGATCGCGCCGTTGACGCGGATGGCATTGGCGAAGGCGTCACGGGTCAGGATCTTCGACAGACGGAGATCCTCCGCCACCATTTCGACGATCCGCCGCCCCGTCAGCCGCGCCAGCCGGGCACGGCCGGCGTCGACCGCCGGAAAGGTGGCATTGCCGGGCAGCGCAAGCCCGAGCGCTTCAACCATGGACGCCATGGTCGATGCGGTGCCCATCGTCATGCAATGGCCCGGCGAGCGCGACATGGCGCTTTCGGCGGCCATGAAATCCCGTTGCGACATGACGCCGGCACGCACGTCTTCGGAAAACTTCCACACGTCCGTCCCCGAGCCGATCGTCCGGCCCTTGAAGCGGCCGTTCAACATCGGTCCGCCGGAGATGACAATCGAAGGAAGATCACAGGAGGCCGCCCCCATTACCAGCGACGGCGTGGTCTTGTCGCAGCCCGCCATCAGCACGACGCCGTCGATGGGGTTGCCGCGGATCGCCTCCTCGACATCCATCGAGGCGAGGTTGCGGAAGAGCATGGCGGTCGGTCGCAGATTGGACTCGCCACAGGAAAACACCGGAAACTCCAGCGGCAGGCCACCGGCCTCGAGCACGCCCGCCTTGATGTGCTCCACCAGTCCTCGGAAATGCGCGTTGCACGGCGTCAGCTCCGAGAAGGTGTTGCAGATGCCGATCACCGGCCGACCGTCGAAGACATCGTCAGGCAAACCGTTGTTCTTCATCCAGCTGCGGTGAATGAAGGCGTCCTTGTCCAGTCCGCCAAACCAATTCTGTGATCTCAATTTTCTGGACATGTGCCCTCCCCGACGACGTTGAGCGCCTCCGCTCGTCACATTTCTCATATAATCAGAGTTATTCTCGGTCAAGCGGTGAACGGCCCGGACGTGAAGGCAAAGAAAAACCTCCGGCGGGAGACGCCGGAGGCTGCAAAGTCGAGGGAAGCTGTCGAAGTCGTCGTTCAGGGATGATGGAGCACACTCATGCCGCCATCGACCGTCAGGCAGGTGGCGTTCATGAACGGGCATTCGTCCGAGATCATGAAGAGCGCAGCCTTGGCGATCTCCCCCGGTGTTGCGATGCGGCCGCCGGGATGGAGCTTCATCGTCTCGGCCTCGGCTGCGACCGGATCGGGGAAGCTGTTCCAGTATTCCACGGCCTTTTGCGTGCGCACATAGCCCGGCGCCAGCGCATTCACGCGCACGCCCTGCCCGGCATATTCGAGGCCCAGCGCCTTGGTCATGCCGAGAAGCGCATGTTTGGCGACCGGATAGGGGAAGGTGTGGGGGATGATCGTGAAGGCGTGGGTCGAGGCGATATTGAGGATGACGCCGCCGCCCGCCTCGATCATGCCCGGCAGCACAGCCTTGCTGCAGTTCCACGCGCCCTTGAGATTGATGTCGAAGCAGCGCTGCCAGTCGGCGTCCGACAGTTTCAACGGCTCGAAGAACACGTTGACCCCGGCATTGTTGACGAGCGCATTCGGCTGGCCGATCTCACGCGCGGCGGCAGCAACGGTCTGCTCGATGGCATCCGCATCGGTGATGTCGGCCGTGGCGTAGCCGACCTTTCCGCCCGCCGCACGCAGCCGCTCGGCTTCGGTCGCCAAGAGATCGCCGTCACGGTCGATGAGGAAGAGGCTCGCCCCCTCCCCAAAGAAGGCTTCGGCGATCGCGAGGCCTATCCCTTGTGCCGCCCCGGTGACGACGACGCGTTTTCCCTCAAGACGACCCGCCATGTCCGCGCTCCCTACCACTCGGCGACGCTGCCATCGGCGTGGCGCCAGATCGGGTTGCGCCAGCGATGGCCTTCCTTTGCCCGCTCGATGACATATTGCTCGTCCACCTCGATGCCGAGGCCTGGGCCTTGCGGGATCGACACGAAGCCATCCGCGTAGTGGAAGACTTCCTTGTTGGAGATGTAGTCGAGAATGTCGTTACCTGTGTTGTAGTGGATGCCGAGGCTCTGTTCCTGGATGAAGGCGTTGTAGCTGACGGCATCGACCTGGAGGCAGGCGGCAAGCGCGATCGGTCCGAGTGGGCAATGCGGCGCCAGCGCCACGTCATAGGCTTCCGCCATCGCAGCAATCTTGCGGCATTCGGTGATGCCGCCGGCATGTGACAGGTCCGGCTGCAGGATATCGACATAGCCGTCGGAGAGCACCGACTTGAAGTCCCAGCGCGAATAAAGCCGCTCGCCGAGCGCGATCGGCGTCGAGCAATGGTTGGCGATTTCCTTGAGCGCTTCGCGGTTTTCCGAAAGCACCGGCTCTTCGATGAACATCAGGTTGAAGGGCTGAAGCTCCTTCGCCAAGACCTTCGCCATCGGCCGGTGCACGCGGCCGTGGAAATCGACGCCGATGCCGATATGCGGGCCGATCGCCTCACGGATTGTGGCAATGGTTTCGACCGCCTTTTCCACCTTCTCCCAGGTGTCGACGATCTGCATTTCTTCGCAGCCGTTGAGCTTGATCGCCTTGAAGCCGCGGGCGACCACGTCGCGGGCATTCTTGGCGACATCGGACGGACGGTCGCCGCCGATCCAGGAATAGACCTTGATGCGGTCGCGCACCTGGCCGCCGAGCAACGCATGCACCGGCTGGCCGTAGGCCTTGCCCTTGATGTCCCAAAGTGCCTGGTCGAT
Organism: Ensifer sp. PDNC004; assembly: GCF_016919405.1. Classification (NCBI taxonomy): domain Bacteria; kingdom Pseudomonadati; phylum Pseudomonadota; class Alphaproteobacteria; order Hyphomicrobiales; family Rhizobiaceae; genus Ensifer; species Ensifer sp. PDNC004. The sequence goes on along the minus strand of NZ_CP070354.1, from coordinate 238,687 downwards.
GCCTGCGATCGCCGACATGTGGACGGCACCGCCGCGGTAGAAGCCGCCGCGATACATGACCTGCCAATGGTCCTCGATCAGCAGCGGATCCTTGCCGATCAGATAGTCCGCAAGCTCGTCGACGGCGGCTTCCACGGTCAGGGCGCGGCCTTCAACGACCGGCTCACCCCAGCCGACGATGCCTTCGTCGGTCTCGATCTTCAAAAACAGCCAACGCGGCGGAACGATATAGGTGGTGAGCTTGGTGATCTTCATGGTGCGATATCCGCTGGGTGGAACAGGGCGGCGAACACCGCCCGGGAAAGGGTTTCAGCGCGCCGACGGGGCGGGCCGGTGACGTTCGACGGCAAGCTTGAGGTCGCGGGCGGCGAGATCCAGCATGCGCGTGGAACAGTCGCGCGCCCGTGCCTTGTCGCGCAGACGCAGGGCCTCGACCAGTTCGCCATGGATATCGATTGCTTCGTCACGACGTTCGGCAACTTCGTTGGAGGCATACAGCGAGAACTTCAGCGCCGCCTGGATGATGCCGACGAGTTGCAGGAAGACCTGGTTATGGCTGGCCTTGAGCAGGCAGGTATGAAAGGCGACGTCGGCATCGGTGAAGCCGACCACATCGCGCTCGCCGTCACGCATCGCCTGCCAGGCGTGCTCGAGGTCGGCGATTTCCTGGACGGTCGCGCGCTCGGCTGCAAACTCAGCGGCCGCTGGCTCGATCGCCCGGCGCGCCTCCAGAACGCAGTTCAATAGGTCGAATTCGAAGATGCGCTCGCCGATCCATTCGAGCACCTGGGAATCGAGGATGTTCCACTCGTCCTTGTTGCAGACGATCGTGCCCACCCGGGAGCGGCCGCGGACCATACCCTTCGATTCCAGCACCTTCAAGGTTTCGCGGATGACGGTGCGGCTGACGCCATAGCGTTCGCAGAGATCGTTTTCACGTGGCAGGAAGGAACCGACCGGAAAGACGTCGGTGCAAATGTCCGAGGCGATGGCGCGCGTCACATTCTTCTGAACGCGAGGGCGACGCTGGCCGCGCTCCTCCGCGCCGTTGCTGTAGTTTTGCTCTTCCACCGCCATTTTCCTCCCGCTTCCGTCTCCCTGTCGCTCCATAGCGCAGACGCTTGAAGGCGACAACGCAGCGAAGCACGTTATCGTTATACATCACTATCGCATTCATCATACAAAGGCAATTGACGAATATGATGATTCATCATACACAAATGCTCACTGCAGGAGGCAGTTCACCAGGGAGAGACATCATGCGCTTTATCAAGGCAGCCATTCTGGCTGGTACCGTCGCCGTGTTTGCGGCAACCTCGGCGTTCGCTGCCGACGTCAAGATCGGCTTCATCGTCAAGCAGCCGGAAGAGCCGTGGTTCCAGGACGAATGGAAGTTCGCCGACGTCGCCGCCAAGGAAAAAGGCTTCACGCTGGTCAAGATCGGTGCGGAAGACGGCGAGAAGGTTCAGTCGGCGATCGACAATCTCGGTGCCCAGGGCGCGCAGGGCTTCATCGTCTGCACCCCTGACGTCAAGCTCGGCCCCGGCATCGTCGCCAAGGCGGCCGCCAACGACCTCAAGCTGATGACGGTCGACGACCGGCTGGTCAACGCCGACGGCAGCCCGATCGAAGACGTGCCTCACATGGGCATTTCGGCGACGAAAATCGGCGAAGCCGTCGGTCAGGCCCTGGTCGACGAAATCAAGAAGCGTGGCTGGGACATGAAGGACGTCGGCGCGATCCGCGTTTCCTACGACCAGCTCCCGACCGCGGTCGACCGCGTCGAGGGCGCACTCGCGGTTCTCAAGACCAACGGCTTCCCGGAAGCCAACATCTTCGATGCGCCGCAGGCCAAGACCGACACAGAGGCGGCACTCAACGCCTCGACGATCGTGCTCAACAAGAACGCCGGCATCAAGAAGTGGGTTGCGATCGGCCTCAATGACGAAGCGGTGCTCGGCGCCGTGCGCGCGACCGAGACGGTCGGCATTGCTCCCGACAGCATGATCGGCGTCGGCATCGGCGGCGCGGATTCGGCGATCAACGAGTTCAAGAAGCCTGCAGCCACCGGCTTCTTCGGCACCGTCATCATCTCGCCGAAGCGCCACGGCTACGAGACCGCACTCAACATGTATGAGTGGATCGCCAACGGCAAGGAACCGGAAAAGCTGACGCTGACCGCCGGCCAGCTCGCGCTTCGCGACAACTACGAGGCCGTGCGCAAGGATCTCGGCATCGAGTAATCGCGTTCCGCGACACCAGATCACGAGTGTCTGGGTCTGACCGACCCAAACAATAAACGTGATCGATTCTGGTAGTTTAGAGCGGGATGCGGGCGGAAGACCGCGCACACCTCATCCCGCTCTATCGGCCCGGCGGCCTCGACTGCCTGGCATTCCGCTTCGGAGCCGCGCATGCAAGATTTTCTCGAATTCCAATCGATCTCCAAGGGCTATCCCGGCGTCCAGGCGCTGTCGGATGTCTCGTTTTCCGTGCGCAAGGGTGCCGTCCATGGCCTCATGGGCGAGAACGGCGCCGGCAAGTCGACGCTCATCCGCCTGCTCTCCGGAGACCAGTCCGCCGATGAGGGAGATATCCGCATCGACGGCGAGACGCAGAGCTATCGCTCCGTGCGCGATGCCTTCCGCGCCGGCGTCATCGTCATACATCAGGAGCTGCAGCTCGTTCCGGAACTGACGGTGGCCGAAAACCTCTGGCTCGGCCACTTCCCCGGCAAGGCGGGCGTGATCGATCGCCGCCAGTTGCTTCGCGTCGTCGGCGAGAAGCTCGCGGAAATCGGCATCGACGTCGATCCGTCCGCCAAGATCGCCTCGCTCTCGATCGGCGAGCGCCAGATGGTCGAGATCGCCAAGGCGGTGATGCTCGATGCGCGCGTCATTGCGCTCGACGAGCCGACCTCGTCGCTGTCGTCCCGCGAGAGCGAAATCCTCTTTGCCCTGATCGATCGCCTGCGTTCGAACGGCACTGTGATCCTCTACGTGTCCCACCGGCTCGACGAGATCTTCCGGCTTTGCGACAGCCTGACGGTGCTGCGCGACGGCAAGCTTGCCGCCCATCACCCCGATATTTCCAAGGTCACGCGCGATCAGATCATCGCCGAGATGGTCGGACGCGAGATCTCCAACATCTGGGGCTGGCGGGGCCGCGATCTCGGTGCTGAACGTCTGCGCGTCGAAGCGATCTGCGGCCCGAAGCTGAAGACACCCTTGAGCTTCTCGGTTCGGCGCGGCGAGATCCTCGGCTTTTTCGGCCTGATCGGCGCTGGCCGTAGCGAGATGACCCGGCTGGTCTATGGCGCAGACAGACGCCACCAGGGAACCGTGACGATCGACGGCGCGATCGTTCCGGCCGACAATCCGCCACAATCGATCCGCGCCGGCATGGTGCTCTGCCCCGAGGACCGCAAGTTCGACGGCATCGTCCAGGGGCGCAGCATCGAGGAAAACATGGCGATCTCGTCGCGCCGGCACTTTTCTCCCCTCGGCATCCTCAACCTCAAGAAGGAAGCGGAACTGGCCGACCGCTTCATCGCCAAGCTTCGGGTGCGCACACCGTCCCGCAAGCAGGACATCATCAATCTCTCCGGCGGCAACCAGCAGAAGGTCATCCTTGGCCGCTGGCTTTCCGAACAGGGCGTGAAGGTTCTGATCATCGATGAGCCGACGCGCGGCATCGATGTCGGCGCCAAATCGGAGATCTACGAAATCCTCTACGAACTCGCCGGTCAGGGCATGGCGATCGTCGTCATCTCCAGCGAGTTGCCCGAGGTGATGGGCATTACCGACCGCATCCTCGTCATGTGCCAGGGCCGGATCGCCGCCGATTTCGCGCGCTCGGATTTCGACGAACGCCGCATCCTCGCCGCCGCCCTTCCCGATGTTCCAACCGAGCAGGTTCAGCCGTCATGACTTCCTTGAAAAAACTTCTACTCGGCGAACAGGGTCTGGTCGTCATCTTCGCCGTCGCCTTCGCCATCGTCGCGCTGACGGTTCCGAACTTCCTGACCGAGCGCAACATGCTCGGCCTGCTGCAATCGGTCGTCACCATCGGCATCGTCGCCTGCACGATGATGTTCTGCCTGGCCTCGCGCGACTTCGACCTTTCGGTCGGCTCCACCGTCGCCTTCTCGGGCATGGCCGCCGTCATGGCCTCCAACGCCTCCGGCTCGATCCTCGTTGGCCTGATAGCGGCACTCCTGTGCGGCGGCTTTGTCGGGCTCGTCAACGGCGTGGTGATTGCGCATTTCCGCATCAACGCGCTGATCACGACGCTTGCCACCATGCAGATCGTGCGCGGTTTCGCACTGATCGCGTCGGACGGCCGGGCCGTCGGCATCAACGATCCGAGCTTCTATCAGCTGGCGCTGTCGAAGTTCCTGGGCATCCCGACGCCGATCTGGGTGATGGGTTGCTTCTTCCTCGTGTTCGGCTTCGTCTTGAACCGCACCGTCTTCGGCAAAAACACGCTGGCGATCGGCGGCAACCCGGAAGCCTCGCGGCTGGCCGGCGTCAACGTTTCCAACATGCGCATCTGGATCTTCGCGCTGCAGGGCCTCGTCTGCGCCGTTGCCGGTGTCCTGCTCGCCTCGCGCATCACCTCGGGCCAGCCGAATGCCGCGACCGGTCTCGAGCTCTCGGTCATCTCGGCCTGTGTGCTCGGCGGCGTGTCGCTTGCCGGCGGCCGTGCGGCCATGACCGGCGTAATCGTCGGCGTTCTCATCATGGGCATCGCCGAAAACGTCATGAACCTCCTCAACATCCAGGCCTTCTACCAATATGTCGTGCGCGGCCTGATCCTCCTGCTCGCCGTGCTGCTCGACAATCTGCGTTCGGCCGCCGCCGGTCGTCGCAGCTAGAGTATGACGAAAGACATTGTTCTCCTCGAAAACGAAGAAGGGCTCACCGTCGAGGTGAGCCCGCTTGGCGGCGCGATCCTGTCGGCTCGCTGGCGCGGCATTCCTGTGTTCGCGCCGACGCCGGCACCGGGGCTTGCCTCGCAAGTGTTCGGCGCCGAGGCCAGCTTTCCGTTGGTGCCCTTCGGTAATCGCATCGAGGACAACAGCTTCCAATTCGAAGGGCGCGACTACAGGCTGGAAGAAAACACGACCGATCCGCTGGTCTTGCACGGAGACGGCTGGCTTGGGCGTTGGTCGATCCTGCAGCGCAACCGGCAATCGGTCACTCTTCGCTTTGACCAGGAGGCAAGCGTTGCCACCCCCTTTGCCTATGAAGCGGTACAGACGATCGCCATCGACGGAGCCCGCCTGATCCTCTCGCTCGCCATCACCAACCGCGCCGACCAGACCCTGCCCTATGGACTGGGCTTCCATCCATACTTTCCGCGCACGCCCGAAACGCGGCTCTTTGCTCATGCCGAACGATATTGGAGCGAACGGGAAGGTCATCTGCCAGGCCGCCCCGGCCCCATCCCTCAGGACATCAACTTTGCATCCGGCTCCCCCTTGCCCCCGAAATGGCTGAACAATGCCTTCGACGGCTGGGATGGACGAGCCCGTATCGAATGGCCGGAAACGGGGCTTGCCGCTTCGCTGGAAGCCGATGGGCATTTTCAGTTCTTCGTTCTCTATTCGCCGTCGGCGACAAGCAGCTTCTTTTGCTTCGAGCCGATGAGCCATCGGCCGAACGCGCACCGCGATCAACGAGACGGCGGCCTCGTCCGGCTTCAGCCTCTCCAAACCGTGACGGGAACGATCGCGCTCAGCGTCGAGGACCTGGCGAGCGGGTAGCGGTTCGCAAGGAGCGGTTTCGCATCCGGAACTCCGCAATCGTTTAAAGGCACCCCAGGCAATAGCTGCGATCGATCGTCCGGTCGCGGGGAAGATTGCGTATATCAATGATTCCGTGGAACTTTTTTGAGCAAGCTCCGTTTAGAAGCCGCCACGACCGTGCCGGTCGGTGGTGAGACTGAACAGGAGATATGCATGAATTATGTGACCGCCGCCGCGCTTTCCCTTGCCCTCGTTTCCAGCGCCGCCTTCGCGCAAGAACCCGCAGCAAACGGCGCAGATGCGATGCTGGTCGGCCCCGGCATCACGATGGGCACCGCCGCAACGATGCCGCTGAAATTTGTGGAAATCAAAGACACCGATATCGTCAATTCGCAGCTCATCGGCGTCGATATCTACAACAAGCAGGACGAGACGATCGGCGAGATCTCCGACGTCGTCATCGGCGACGGCAAGTCCGTCATCGGCATCGTCGCAAGCGTCGGCGGTTTCCTCGGCCTGGGCGAGAGCTATGTCGTCATCGACCCGGCGTCACTTGCCCTTGCCAACGACAACGGCACTTGGAAGGCCTATGTCGATACCAACAAGGATGACCTCTCCAAGGCACCCAAGTTCGATTACGGCAAGCTGAAGAAATAAAGACCGGCTGCCGCGCGCGTTCGCTTCTCCGGCGAACGCGTTTTTCGTCGCCGAGGCGCCCTGCACATCCGCCGCTGACGATCGCCTTCAGGAGCGCGAAAGCATTCCATTTTCAGCGATAATAATCGCCAAAACTTAGCTTTCTATTCTCCCAATGTGGACATTTCTGTATAGGCGTGCCAAAAGACAATCTGATTGCGACATGATGTCGTGTTTGCGCAGGCCTTTCTGGTCGGGCGCTTTTCCGTTTCGCTGATCGTTTCATCAGCCTTTCAAACACGAAGGAGAGTGCCCCGCTTCCGGAGCCGGGGCCCAGAACATATGGCACTTCAAACTGAGAGCGACCGCTCGGCCGACGAGCAACCGGTCAAGATCAGTATCAAGAACGTTTTCAAGGTTTTTGGCGAGCGGCCGGACGAGGCGCTGAGCCTGCTTAAGGCGGGTAGCACCAAAGCGGAGATCCACGCCGAGACAGGCTGCACCATCGGCGTCAACAACGCGACCTTCGACATTCGCGCCGGCGAGATCTTCGTCATCATGGGACTTTCGGGTTCCGGCAAATCGACGATGCTGCGCCTCCTCAACCGCCTGATCGAACCGACCTCCGGCTCCATCGAGATCGACGGCAAAGACGTGGCGCGCTTGCCGCGCAGCGAACTGATCGCCTTGCGCCGCCGCGACATCAGCATGGTCTTCCAGTCCTTCGCGCTGCTGCCGAACCGCAGCGTTATCGACAACGCGGCCTTCGGCCTCGAGGTCGCCGGCGTCGGCGAGGCCGAGCGCAAGGCGCGCGCCCGAACGGCTCTGCACGCTGTCGGGCTGGAAGGTTACGACGACAGCCGCCCCGACCAGCTCTCCGGCGGCATGAAGCAGCGCGTCGGCCTGGCGCGAGCGCTCGCCGCCGAGCCTTCGGTACTGCTCATGGACGAGGCTTTTTCCGCGCTTGACCCGCTGATCCGCACCGAGATGCAGGACGAACTCGTTCGCCTTCAGGCTGAACACAGTCGGACCATCGTCTTCGTCAGCCACGATCTCGACGAAGCCATGCGGATCGGCGACCGCATCTGCATCATGCAAAATGGTGAGGTCGTGCAGGTGGGCACCCCGGACGAGATCGTGTTGAAGCCCGCCAACGACTATGTGCGGTCTTTCTTCCGCAATGTCGATGTCTCGCAGGTGTTCCGCGCCGGCGACGTCGCCCGCAAGACGCAGGTGACGATCATCGAGCGACAGGGTGTTTCGGCCGCAGCTGCCCTTGAGCGCATGGAACACTACGATCGCGAGGTCGCCATCATTCTCGGCCGCGACAAGACCTATCACGGCATGATCAGCCGGTCCTCGTTGATCGCGACCGCCCGAGACGGCGCCGCCGATCCCTACCGGCGCGCCTTCCTGCCGGATATCGAGCCGATCCCCGCGTCGGAAAGCTTGTCCAACGTGCTCGGCAAGGTGGCTGCAAGCCCCTTCCCCATGCCCGTCATCGACGAAGCCAACCGCTACCTCGGCTCGATCAGCAAATCCGCGCTGCTCGAAACGCTCGATCGCACCGCCTGATCCAGCCCTTTCGGAGACAATCCATGACTTTCGATATCGGTGACGGCGTCGACAGCGCCGTCAACTACATCCTCGACAATTTCGCACCGCTGCTCGATCTGATCGCCGCCGCCATCGGCACCGTGACCAACAGCATCCAGGCCGCACTTCTCGCCGCCCCCTTGGCCCTCGGGCTCACGATCTTCGTGCTCTTGTCGCTGTGGCGGGTCGGCTTCGGCTTTGCGGTCTTTACCGCCCTTTCCCTGCTGCTGGTCGAACACATGGGCCTTTGGTCCGCAATGATGGAAACGCTGTCGCTGGTTATCGCATCAACGCTCGTCGCCATGCTCATCGGCCTGCCGCTCGGCATCGCCATGGCGCGCAGCGATCGCGTCGCGGCAGCCGTACGACCCATGCTCGACCTCATGCAAACGATGCCGGCCTTCGTCTATCTCATCCCGGCGGCGATGTTCTTCGGCCTTGGCGCCGTGCCCGGGACGATCGCGACGGTTATCTTCTCGATGCCGCCGGTCGTGCGGCTCACCAATCTCGGCATCCGTCAGGTGCATGTGGAGTTCATCGAGGCCGGCAACGCCTTCGGCTGCACCGCCTGGCAGCTGCTGGTAAAGGTACAACTGCCCAACGCCATGCCTTCGATCATGGCGGGCATCAACCAGACGATCATGCTTTCGCTCTCCATGGTGGTGATCGCCTCGATGATCGGTGCGGGTGGCATTGGCAACACGGTCCTGACCGGGATCCAGCGTCTCGACGTCGGAACCGGTTTCGAAGGCGGTCTCGCCGTCGTCATTCTCGCCGTCATTCTCGACCGGATCACCCAGAGCTTAGGCAAGGAGCGCGCCAGCCCATGGCGCGTCCTGTTCCGCCGGCGACAGGAACAACCTCAGACCTCCCCCGTCACGGCCTGACGCCGCGGACTTTCCTATCCATCTGGCGGCGTTCGCGTTGCCGACTGCAAACCTTCGTGAAAGGAGCACCCATGTTCAAGACCCTTGCAACCATCAGCCTTGCGGCCGGCATCGCCGCCGGTACGTTCGGCGCGGCTGCCGCAGAAGAAAAGCCACCTGTCAGGATCGGCTGGGCCGCCTGGTCGGACGCCGAGTTCGTCACCAAGCTCGCCGCAAAACTGATCAAGGACGAACTCGGCCAGGAGGTCGAACTGGTCCAGACGGACATCGCGCCGCTTTACCAGGGTGTCGGTCGCGGCGACCTCGATGCCATGATGATGGCTTGGCTGCCGGAAACCCACGCCGACTACTTCGCCAAGGTGAAGGACAAGGTAACGACGCTTGGGACCGTTTACGACGGTGCCAGGCTCGGCTGGGTGGTGCCGAAATACATTCCCGAAGACGCCATCGCCTCGATCGACGACCTGAAGAAGGACGACGTGAAGGAGAAGCTCAAGGGCCGGATCGAGGGCATCGATCCCGGCGCGGGCCTTACACGCCTGTCCGAGCAGGCAGTCAAGGACTACGCGCTGGACGGATACAAGCTGCAGATCTCCAGTGAGGCCGGCATGCTGACGACGGTTGACCGGGCGATGCGCAAGAAGGATTGGTTTGTCGCCACGGCCTGGAGCCCGCATTGGATGTTCGGCAAGTACGAGCTTCGCTATATCGCGGATCCGAAGAACGCACTCGGCAAGGCCGAACGGGTGGACGTGCTGGCACGCAAGGACATCGAGAAGGACAACCCTGAAGTTTCAGGCCTGCTGTCGCGCATGAAGCTGCCGATCGGCGATCTCGAAGCCGCGATGTTCAACGCCCAGCAGACCTCCTACGAAAAGGCAGTCGACAAGTACATTGCGGATCATCCGGACCAGATCAAAGCCTGGCTCGCCAAGGACGATGGCTGAGCTTGGCCGCCAATGCATGTCGCGCGAAAATGCACAGCGGTTTTGCGGCAACGACATGCATAAAAACAAGGGCTTAAAGCCTGGAATGTGAACCATTTTTCACGCGACGGGCCTTAGTCCGACCGACGCCCGCGCTCTCGTTGCGGGCGTTCCTCCCGACAGAAGGATCATCGACATCATGAACGACATGCTTGCACCCCGCGCCACCGCGGACGCCACAGACGACACGATCGGCGGCCGCATTTCGCTTGCCCGCGATGCAATCAACCTTTCGATCGAACAGATATCCGCGATCGCGGGTGTTACCGAGGAGACCTGGATCAGCTGGGAAAACGACCGCGCCGAGCCGAGGGCCAACCGCCTCGACATGATGGCCGGTATCCTGCAGGTCAACATCGCCTGGCTCCTCGATGGGCGGGGAACTGGACCAGTCGAGGCGAGGTAGTCCGCTGGGACTACCCGTTCGGCCGAACGCCGGAAGAACACCAAGGCCATCGTCGCTACGGCAGCCGCCGCCTTGCTTCCGCCGATCGGGGCCGAGCCCCCCGACGACGTTCCTTGGTCGCCCCTTAAACGGACGCCGCTTCCAGGCGGGCGCCTTCAAAACGCGCGTTCATCGCAAGGATCGATCCGGCATCCGGCATCAGGCATGCGGCCGTCGCCAGTGCGTCGGCGATGGCGGCGGATGGTGCCGAGACCGAGACAGAGCGCCAGTTTGCCGGCGCGGGCATTCCGGTCATGGGGTCGAGGATATGTCCGTCTCTGGCTGCCTGATCGAAGGTCGTGCCGAGAGGGGCGGAGGTCGCGACCGCCCGCTGGCGCAGAGGCAGGCGCTCGCCCGATTCCAGTCGGACCGGCCATCCGTCGCCGCCCGGTTGCCCCCCGAGCGCACGGAACTCGCCGGTATCGATCAGAATGTCCGTCAGTCCCTCAGCTTCAAGCATTGCTGCCACACGGTCGGCAACATACCCCTGCCCGATGCCGTTCAACGTCAGCGCCATGCCCGGATGCAGCGTGATTGCTGCTGCATCAAGCGTGACCTTGCCCCAGCCAACGTTGCCACGCACGCGATCGACGTCCGCCGGGTCGGGTCGCGTGCCGTTTGCAGCCGATTGAGCCCAGAGCGTCCAGAGCGGCTGCACCGTCGGATCGAAGCGCCCGCCGCTTGCCAGGTGGACTGCGTCGGCCAGTGACAGACATCCCAAAAGCTCGAATGGCGGATCTTGAAGATAACCGTCGCGGTTCAGTCGACAAAGCGCACTGTTCGCACGGTAGAGGCTGAAGACGTTTTCCAGGCGGTCGATCTCGGCCATGACCCTGGCGACAATGGCCTCTGCCTCTGGATGCTCGATGCGGATCGAGGCACGCGCGCCAAGCGCCTGACCTGTCCAGAAGCGGGTTGCCGCGTTGGCACGGGCGATGGCGGGCGCTGCTGCGAGAACTGCAGAAATTGCAATCAGGCGGCGTCGGGTCACAAGCATGGGGTTAACCTCCGGCAGGATGGGACAATGCGCGCAGACGGCCGAGATAGTCTCCGTCGTCCGCGCCCGGTTCCGGGCCGGTCTCCACCGGCGTCAAAACCATGGCATCGGTGATATCGGCGAGCGCGAGCACCTGGCCGCCCTCGGCAAGGACGAAGGCCGCAGCCTCGTCGCGGCTTGAGAACGGCACGGCTTCTGGCGCCCCCATGCCGCCTCGCCGGGCAGAACCGACCACGTAGAACGCCTTGTCGGCGGCGATCCAGTTGCCGTCACCGGGCTGGTCCCAGCTTGCCCCTGCAGCCCCCATGTCGTTGACGTAGATAACGAGGATCGGCGCAATCTGCTCCGGGCCGCGCGCATAGGCGATCGCATCGCGCACCTGACTGAAGAAGAGCGGCGCCGGGTTTCCTTCCAGAAAGATCTGCGCCTTCGGGCCGGGGTGCTCCAGAAGGTTCATCTGGCAGTAATGGCCGAGGGTCTCGGGCGTCATGTCCTGCGGCACGATGCTTTGGGCCACGTCCTCCTTGCAGGCGGAAAGCAGCACCAGGGCGGCAGCGACGAGGACGAAGCGAAGTCGGTTCCTCATGGGGTCACCTTTCGGAAGGCTGCGGCGGCCAGTGCGATGGCGGCCAGTGGCCAGGCGAGAAGAGAGGCCGCCGATTGCCAAAGCGGAATCGCGCCGGCGGCGCCACCCAGTCCGCCGGCGGCAGAAACCGCTTGTGCGGCCGAGAGGTTAAAGACGCGGAAGGCATCGGCAGGGTTGGCAAGCAGAGCGACGGGCAATGCGTGTGTGGTGAAAGCACCGCCGCCATCCGTCACGATGAGCGCCAATAGGGCAAGATCGTAGAGCACCACCGCCACCAGCCAGAGCGCGATGGCCAGGCCCGCCGCCCCCGACGGCCTTCGCGCCAAAGCCGAAAGCGCGTAGCCGGTGCCAAGAAAGGTCGCGCCCAGCAGCACCGAGGACCAGATCAGCCGCCAGAGTGCACCAAGCCCTGCGGTCGCTCCAGGATCGAACCAGACGGCTGCGAGCGCCGCGGCGCCATAGCCAAGCGTCACGGCAAGAGCGAGGTTTGCGAGATGCGCCAGAAGTTTGCCGAGCAGGATCTGCAGGCGCGAGACGGGATAGGTGAGAAGCAGTGGCAGCGTGCCGCGTTCCACCTCGCCAGCCACCGCATCGAAACTCATCAGCAATGCCAAAAGCGGGACCAGATAGACCGCAAGCGAGGTGAGCGAGGCGACCGTTACGGAGAGCCGGTCGACGCCGACATCGCCCGTCGGGGCAGAGCCGGCGGCGGCCAGCACCAGGGCGAACAGCACCATCATGCCGGTGGCGATGGAGACCCAGCGATTGCGGAAAGCGATGCGGAATTCGCTGACGGCGGTGGCAAGGATGCGCGTCATTGCCCGTCCCTCCGGCTAAAGTGGCTGTAGATGTCCTCGAGGCTGGGCGGGATGACATCGAGATCGGCAACGGCGCTCCCAAGCGCCGCAATACGGGCAAGAAGCGGCAGTTTTTCCGACTGCGAACCACGAAGGCGCAGGAGGCCGTCCTCCCCTTGCACACCTTCGGGAAAGGTCGCGGCCACTGCCGGCGCATGGCCCGGTGCGGGGCGAACGGAAAAGGCGACCGGAAGGGCCGCACGGGTCCGAAGATCGGCAAGCGTACCCTCGGCCACCAGTTCCCCACCGGAAAGGATGAGGATTCGGTCCGTGCGCGCCTCCACCTCGGTCAACACATGGGAGGAGAGCAGGATGGCGGATCCTTCTGCGGCCAACCCGTCGAGCAGGTCGTAGAAGTCCCGTCGCGACACCGGATCCAGGCCCGAGGTCGGTTCGTCCAGCACCAGCAGACGGGGTCGGCCGATCAGCGTCTGGGCCAGACCCACGCGCTGGCGCATGCCTTTGGAATAGGTCCCGATTCGACGCCGCGCCGCGTGACCAAGCCCGACGCGCGCAAGAAGCTCCATGGCCAGCGCCGGGCTTTCACCGCGCAGCGCGAGATAGTGGCGAAGCTGTTCCTCTCCCGTCAAAGCCGGGTGAAAAGCGACATTTTCCGGCAGATATGCCACCTGGGTCCGCGCGGCGGGCGAACCGGGCGCCGAGCCGCAAACCAAAACCTCGCCGCTGTCGAAGGGGATGAGACCGAGCACGATCTTCATCATCGTTGACTTGCCGGCACCGTTATGGCCGAGCAGTGCCGCGCGCCGTCCCGGCTCCAGCGCAAGGGAAACGGACTTCAGCGCTTCCACCGATTGGAAGCGCTTAGTGAGCCTGGAGATTGTCAGCGTCGGTGTCATCGTAATTTCCTTCAGTCCAGCGCCCTGCGGCCTCCGCCTCGTAGGCAAGGATGTCGGGCGGGACAGGGATGGTCAGGGGGCGCATCAACGGCGCGCTGTCGCGAACGCCTCCAGGCAAGGTGGCGGGAAAATCCCGTTGGCTCCAGCGAACGATCTGCACGGCCGGCGAACCGGTGAGCAGGCCTGCCGCGGGCTGCGACCAGAGGATCTGGTCCATCAGGTCGTTGGGGCGGTAAAAACTGTCGGCAATGCCGTCGCCGTTGAGGTCGAAGGCCGGATGGTCGGACCAGAAGTTGCCCCGCCCTTCATGGCTCCATTCCATGTTGCGGGTGCCGACATATTTGACCTGCTCGCGGTTGGCGATGAAGGCGTTGCCTGTCAGCACATTCTTTTCCGAACCGGCGGTGAAATGAATGCCGATGCCGCAGCTCTCGAAGCGGTTTCCCCAGATCAGGTTCTTGTGGGCGTTGTAGATGAACAGGCATTTCTTCGTGCCGCCGCGCACCAGATTGCCCGACACGTCGGCATTGTTGGCATAGTTCAGCATCAGCCCGTGCTCGCGGTCGCCGAGGCTGAGATTGTTCAGGATCTTCGCGCGATTGGAGAACATGATCGCAAAACCGAGATGGTTTCCGATCGAGATGTTGTCGGAAACCTCGGTGTTGCGGGTGTACATGAAGTGTACCGCAAAACGCAGGTCGCGCATAATGTTGCGGCGATAGATGCTGTCGGCGCTGGCGTTGGAAAAGATGCCGTCGCGACCGTAGCGAATGACATTGTCTTGAAGCAGCGTGCCCGGGCTGTTCCAGACATAGATGCCATTGCCGCGCTCGTTCATGCGGGGGCTGCGCGTGCCGACGATCTCGTTTTCAGAGACAATCGCGCCGCGGCCGCCATGGACGTCGATGCCGTGCATGTTGTCGGTAACGAGCAGTTTCTCGACACGGGCGCGATCGGCGCCCTGAACGATTTTGACCCCGGCGTCGAGATCCTGGTTGATGCGACCCGAACCGGTGACGGTGAAACCTCTCAAGGTGACGTCCGGCGCGGCAATCGTCACCACGCTACCCTGCTTGAGCCCATCAACGACCGCCCCGCGCGGACCAGTGATCGTCAGTGGGCGGTCGATGGTAACGGGGCCGCGATAGGCCCCGTCGGTCAGTGTCAGCACATCGCCGGGCTCCGCCCCGGCGATGGCTTCCGCAAGACTGCCCGCACCCGGCACGACTGCGCGCTCCGCCGCGAAGAGCGGAGAGGCGAGAAGCAGACCGATCAGGAGAACGGACAGCCGCATCGATCAGGCGTCCTTCGGTTCCACGAACATGCGGCCGCGCATTTCCATGTGCAGGGCATGGCAGAACCATTGGCAATAGTACCAATAAACGCCAGGGTTGGCCGCAACGAAGGTGACGGAGCTCGTCTGTTGCGGGCCGACCTCCATCGCCACGCCGTGATTGCCCATGGTGAAGCCGTGGGTGAGATCGTCGATCTCGTCGAGATTGGTGACGATGACCGTGACCTCGTCACCCTCCTTCACCGTAAAGCTCGGCTGGCTGAAGCTGGGCGCGACCGAGGTCATGTAGACGCGAACCTTGTTGCCGTCGCGGATCACGGCCTCGGTCCACTCGTCGATGTCGACCTCATCGGCCTCGGCCTGCTTGCGCGTTTCGGCCCACAGCGGATCCTTGCGATCCCAGACCGAGCGGATGTTCGGCAGGATCGAGGGGGAGACTGCGATGGCATCATGCGGCTCGGCGAAGGTCGGGCCGTCATGAACCAGCACCATCTTGTCACCGGAAATGTCGATCAGCTGATCGTTTTCCGGCTTCAGCGGGCCGACATTCAGGAATCGGTCCTTCGAGAACTTGCAAAGGCAAACGAGCCAGTCGTTCGCGGCATCCAGCGTTTCGCCCATCACCGTCTTCAGGTGGCCAGGCTGGTACTGAACGTCGAGCTTGTCCTTGATCGGATTGATCTTTTCACCGGCGTAGGCGCGGATGGCCTCATCGATGTTCCACTTCACCACCTGGCTGTCGAGGAACAGCGAGGTATAGGCGTTGCCACGGCCGTCGAAGGCGGTGTGCAACGGGCCGAGGCCCAGCTCCGGCTCCGCCACCACGGCGCTGCGCGGCTCGGCATTGTCGTAGAACAGGGCATCGAACTTCGTCACGTCCAGCACGGTGACGGTGGGCGAGAGCTTGCCGGCGACGCACAGATGCTTCCTGTCCGGCGCCATGTTGCAGCCGTGCGGGTTGTTGGCGATCGGGATGTAGCGCGTGAAAAGCGACTTGGCTTCCTTGCGCCCGTCCACCACCTTGACGCCGTTGATCTCCTCGTATTTTCCGGCCGCAATCGCCTTCTCGATTTCGGCGATGTTGAAGACGACGATGTGGTCCATCTCGGACTTGGTCATCTCTTCCAGCGTCATGCCCATTTCGGAGTTGTAGCTGGTGGAGAACGCCCACTTGCCCTCGTAGTCGGCATCGCAATTGTCGAGGTTGCCCGAGACCTTCACCTGCCAGGCCACTTCCCACTTGTCGGCATCGACAGCGGTGAAGATGTTCACGTAGGTCGCCACGTCGGTCATCGTCGAGCCGTCGTTGACGAGCGGGGCCTCGTCCTCGCCGTTGCAGAACACGTAGTTCGAACGCGGCCATTTCTGCGGACGCATGCCGTGGATGCCCTTGGCGTTGGGGATCTCCAGGATGGCGTCGGTCTTCATCACGTCGCAGCGCACGCGCGCCACGCGCGTATTGGCCTTGTCGTTCATGAACAGAAAGCGGCCGTCATATTTGCCGTCGGTGAAGGACATGTGGACGTGGTGCAAGTCGCCGTTGTCGTGGATTTTCTTGCCGTTGGCGGCAAGCTGCTTCTTCGTCTTCTCGGACATCGTGCGCTGATGGATCCGGATCGATTCATTGGTCTGCCCCCAGCCGGTGGCCGAGCAACGGTTAAACACCGGCACCCGCATCAGCTCGCGCATCGATGGAATGCCGAGAATGCGCATCTCGCCGGTCTGGCCGGAGGACCAGAAGCCGTAATAGTCGTCGAGCTTGCCCGGGGCGACCGAACCGTCCGCGCCTGCCGCCGCACGGGCCGGCGTCGCCAGTCCTGCAGCGCCGAGGCTGAGGGCGGCCGGCCCGACCGTGCCCGCCAGGATGGCGCTGCCTGCGGTCGCGCTGAAGAGCGCTCGGCGGCTTAGTCCCTTGTGTTCCTTTGTTTCCATGATCTGGTTCCTTTTTGCTTGAACCTTGGCTTCGATTAAACTTTGGCTGCGGGTTGATGGGTCGGCACGCCGCCCGGGCTTGCAACAAGCTTCGCCCGCGACTTCATCTTCTTGATCACGACGGGGCAGACGGTTTCCGACTGGTAGAGCACCTGGCAGTGCAGGCAGTTGATGCACTCGTTCGGATTGATCTCGCCGGTTCGGTGGATCGCCTGCACCGGACATTGGTGGGCGCAGGTCTGGCAGGGGTTTCCGCATTCATGGTAGCGCTTGAGCCAGTCGAACATGCGCATGCGCGCAGGGATCGCGAGCGCCGCACCGAGCGGGCAGAGATAGCGGCAATAGAACCGCTCGACGAAGAGCCCGGCGACAAGAAGTGCGACTGCATAGGCCACGAACGGCCAGGCGCGGATGAACTTCAGGATGATCGCAGTCTTGAACGGCTCGATCTCGGCCAGATGTTCCGCCTGCTCGACGCTCATCAGCGAGACCCCGAAAAGACCGAGGAAGATCATGTATTTGACCGGCCAGAGCCGCTCGTGCAGGCCCCATGGCAAAGTCCATTGCGGGATGCGCAGCTTGCGCGCGATCTGGTTGGTCAGCTCCTGCAGGGCGCCGAAGGGGCAGAGCCAGCCGCAATAGGCTCCCCGTCCCCAAAACAGGAGCGCTGCGGCAACGGCAAACCAAAGGATGAAGGTCAGCGGGTCGAGCAGGAAAGCCTGCCAGCTGAAGCCGTTGACGAGGCTCCCGAAGAGCGCCATCAGATTGACGACGGAAAGCTGCGCGTTGGCGTACCAGCCGAGGAAGACCAGCGTCACCGTCAGGAAGATGATGCGGAAGATGTAGAACGCCCGTGCGTTTCTGACCGCATAGGTCTGGAAGAAGAACACACCCGTCAGCACGACCAACATGGCGCCGAGTACGACGATCTTCAGCTTCGAGTCATCCCAGATGCGTTTCCACAGGTCGGCCTGTGCCGTGCCCTCGTCACGATCGACTACGGCGGCAACCTCCTTCACCGGTGGCGCGACAGCATGCAGATACTTCTGCGGCAGCTGGTACCCCAGATCGAAGGTATGAAAGACCTTTTCGACCGGTCCAACCTCGCGGTGCGCCAGAAGCTGTATGCGGAATGGTTTTGTCGGATCGAAGCCAAGGCCTGCCTTGATGCGAAACAGGTCCATCTCGTTGTATTCCGGCGCGCCGGCAAGGGCGATTGCCCCCAGGCGGCGGTGGTCGCGATCGCGGAAACGAACGGAAACATCGTCCTGGATCAGCACGATGCGATCAAAGATGCCGCCGCGCACATAGCCAGACCCCTTGAAGGAATAGAGCCCGCGTCCGACCACGGCGATCGCGTGCTCGCCTTCGCCGAGCCAGGACTGAAGGTTTTTCTCTTCGGCCGGCCCGAGAAGGGCCTTGCCGATCGCGGGGACCGAGACCAGTGCCGCCTGCATCTCGATGAACGTCGTTTCCGGCGCTTGCGCAATCGCGCGCTCGCGGGCGCGTTCATCGGGATGGCCGGCGAAAGCAGCATTGACCTGGGCAACGTCGAGCGACAGGCGGCGCAGCGTGCCGTCGCCTTCTGCCTCGACCCAATCGGCCGGCGCGACGGCCGCGGGATCGATCTCAAAGCGCGGGCCGGCGTTGCCTGCTTCCGGCGTCAGTCCGCCAAGTCCGAGCGCGCGCGCGACCTTAAGCCCGGACCGGACGATCGAATCGTCGATCACCATGACCGTCACCGTCGCGCCCGAGATGATATCCACCTCATGGGTCGTGCCGCCGGATTTCGCCTCGGCGACGAGATCGAGGCCAGCATAGCCGGCAACCAGCGCCTTTACCTTGGCGTCCGGAATGCCGATGAGGACGATGGGCTCGGAGTGTTTCACCAGCCGGACGCCGACAATCTTCGCATCCTTGTCCACCGCGACAAGCGTATGGATAGGCTTGCCGGAATAGCCCGTCGTTCCGACGAAATCCGAGGTTACAAAGACCCACGCCACTGTCTCGCCGCCCTTGAGCACCGGGGCCACCGCCACATCATCACGCACGGCGCCGAAACCGTCTGCGCCCGGCACGAGATCCGAAGCGGAGGTGGTCGGCAAAAACTCCTGCAGCACCGATGCCGCACTGGCGGATACGGCGCCGCAAAGGCTGAGGCAGAGCAGAAGGACAAGACGGAAGAGTTTCATTCCAGG
Source organism: Ensifer sp. PDNC004 (assembly GCF_016919405.1). NCBI lineage: Bacteria > Pseudomonadati > Pseudomonadota > Alphaproteobacteria > Hyphomicrobiales > Rhizobiaceae > Ensifer > Ensifer sp. PDNC004. Next base: position 219,667 of record NZ_CP070354.1, on the reverse strand, counting down.
GCATTTTCCCGCAAATCGTTGCCGGAGCATTGGAACGTTGGCGCGGGACAATCGTTGATCTAGCGCAAACAACCACAGCTTCGTCGATCGCGATCTTCGCTTGGCACGACGCTTGCAGGCTGGCGGCCTTGAGCTTGAGTTGGGTTCGGCACCGTGCCGTGGATCGGCCGGCGCCAGTGCAAAATTTTCAAAGTCGAGATGGATGAAATCGGATGGGTCGGTCCATGGCCTGCCCACCACGGTATCTTCCGGAAGACGGCGGGCGGCTCGTCGACCACGGCCACTGCAGGAAGGCGATCGAATTCCGACTCACACGCCGCAAGGCCGCAGCCGCCCCACCTTTCAACAGTGTCTTTCAGCGGCGAACGAGCCTCCGGAACCGAACGCCGGAGGCCCTTTTGCGTGCACAAACATTTCTCAAAGTTCCGCTGCTTCAAGTTGGGCGAAGCGATGCCAAAGAAACCTGCCGGGGCTCACCCTGCCGAGCGCGCTGTTGGTGAGAGAACCGCCCCCTCGGCTGCATCGATGCCGGCGAACCGTGGAAACAGAACGCTGTTTTCGAGATGCATATGCGTGACGAGATCGTCGCAGAATTTTTGAACCCCGACATAGAGCGCCGTCCAGGACCTGCAGGCCCCGTCGGGAAGCGCAAATCCATGCGTCAAATGCTCGATCACCGCGAGGCTCCGGCTTTCGCATGCATGATCGTCCCGCATGCCGGCAATCAAATGCCCGATGTCCGGATCGGGCTCATGGCGCATCATGGGAAAGAGCGCGAGCTCTTCGCGCGCCATATGGGGAAGAAGGTGATCCTTGAGCTCGACCAGCGCGTCAGCCAGGCCGAGGGGCGCGGAGCGATGCGCGCCGTGGACGTGCTCCACCTTTTGCGCAAGCGGGATCAGCCATTCCAGATCGGTGCGGTGCGTCTGGTGATAACGCTCCAGAATATGCGCGATAAGCTCGCCGGTCGCATCCGGAGCTTCGCGTCTTGCAGCAAGCTCCAGCGCCTGAAGCCGGGCGAGCAGATCAGCGACCTCTATGCCCGCATCCGCAGCCGCTTGCGCAAGCGGTACGTCGCCGCCACAGCAAAATCCGATACCGGCCTGCCTGAAGAGTTCCGCGGCGCCGGGAAGCTCGCACGCAATCGTTCCAACGGCGGTGTCCAAAGTATACTCGGTCAATGTGCTCTCCCTGATGCCCGAAGGGTCATGATCCGCAATCGATGCGTTGCTGAAGGGAGAAGCTGGCGCAGTTTTTTCAATCGTTCTTTGTCGAAACGCAACTTCGTTCCGGAGCGATCCAATACTTCCGACCAATGCCGCATGCGCCAAGTTGCAGCAAGTCGTGTTTGGTTCATCCCGCCTCTGCCCCAATTTCCACCCGCAACCTCACCAGCGCGCTAACCTTTGCGACATTGCCTGCGCGGAAGCGCCCAGCACGAGAACCGAACAGCATGTTCCAAGGCGGCCGTAGAGCCTTGGCTCTCGACGAGCGATAGAGCTTGTCGACCTTCTTGTTGCGCGATGCGACCGTCTCGCCCGCCACCCCCGTTGACAGCAGGAAAAACCACTCTTACGTTACACCTGTATACAGGTATAGCTGTCTTTACCTGTTCAAGGAGGGGAAGAAATATGCTTCGGTCTTATCTCGCGGCAGCGCTCGCCTGCGCCGCCGGTCTTGCAATCACGTCACATGCTCAGGCCGGTCCGGTTTTTGATGAAGTGGTCTCTGGCGGCAAGCTCGTCTGCCTGGTCAGCCCAAGTGCGCCGGGCTTCTCCGTGCCCGACAGCGCCGGCGTCTTCCAGGGTTTCAACGCTGATTTCTGCCGCATGGCGGCCGCCGCCATCCTCGGCGATGCGAGCAAGGCGGATATCCGCGGCATCGGCTTTTCCGACTCGCTTAAAAGCCTGGTCTCGCGGCAGGCGCACATGGCCTCCCGCTCGGTCACGGAAACCGGCACGCGTTCTGCCGACCCTGGCCTCGCCTTCGTCGCGACCACATTTTATGACGGCCAGGGCTTCATGGTGCCGAAGGCGCTGGGCGTGAAATCAGCAATGGAGTTGAAGGGCGCAACGATCTGCGCCGAGGACGGCTCGACGACACTGCTCAACATCGCCGACTGGTTCGCCGCCCAAGGGCTCACCTACAAGGTCGAGAACATCGCCGACAAGACCGCACGCTTGCAGGCGTTCTTCGCCGGCAAGTGCGACGCCTACGCCTCCGACATGACGGCGCTTGCCGCCGACCGTCGCCTGGCCAAGGATCCCGACGACTATGAACTCCTGCCGGAGATCATCTCGGCCGAGCCGCTGACGCTGGTGACCCAGCCGGATGAAACGCTGGAAAAGGCAGTGCGCTGGGCCTTCCAGGTCATGCTGAACGCCGACGAACTCGGCATCAATTCCAGCAATGTCGATGCGGCAATCGCCGATCTCGACAAGCAGCCGAAGGCCGTGCAGCGTCTTTTCGCCAAGGACGGCGCAACCGCCGACATGGCCGCCAAGATGAAGCTCCCCGCCGGCTGGGCCTACCAGGTCATCAAGCAGGTCGGCTCCTATGGCGAAGTGTACGACCGCCATCTCGGTCCTGCGACGCCTTTCAAGCTCAAGCGCGATGGCACCCAGAACGCCTCGACCACCAATGGTGGCCTGATGTACGCCTATCCGATACGGTGAGGAGAGCGGCCAGAAGGAGGAGCGGCGGCGTGACGGATATCGACGGACCCATATCCATCCGCGCCACCGTCGATTGCCCAGCCGGAGGACGCCTCGTAACCCTCGGCGCACCCGGCCTGATGATCAGTCCGCGCGGCGAGGTCTGGGTGGATCCCGAGGGCATCGACGAGACGCTCGCCGCGCTTGCTGCCCGCGGAACCGATCTCTTTTTGTTTCTGGCGCGCGACAGCGACTGCCCGCCCGACTACCGCATCCTGCTGCGCAAGCATGTCAGGCAGACAGGCATGGCGTTTGCGGCCTTGCCGATCGACGATTTTTCCGCGCCCGGCCAAACGTGGATAAAGGCGTGGCGGCGGTTGGAGGGGCGTGTTTGCACTCTGCTTGCCGCGAACCGGGCCATTGCGCTGTGCTGCAGCTATGGTGCTGGACGCAGCGGTATGATCGCCGCGCATATTCTCAATGCGCGGGGCCTTTCGGTCGACGAGGCCCTGTCGACAGTGCGCCTCGCTTTTCCCGAATCGGTCGAAAGCCCGCTTCAGGAAGACTGGCTATACAACCAGAACAACGGCCGCGCCGACGCGCGCCAAAGCATAGGAAGGGGGAAAGCGTGAGCTTGCCGCAAACATCGAGATCCGGTCCGCCCCGCTCGGAGGACATGCTGCAGGAGTTGCGCTTTCGCATCTGCACGACCCACCCCGATACGCCCATGATGCTGCACGAAGGCAAGCTGGCGCAGGAGTTCGGCGTCAGCCGCACCCCGATCCGCCAGGTCCTGCAGCGGCTTTCCTTCGAGCATCTCCTCGAAACGCGCTCGGGCGTCGGCACGGTGGTCAGCACACTCGATCCCGCCCAGCGCAACCTGCATTTCACCATGCTGTCGGACATGCTGAACCTGTGCACGCGATGCTGTGCGGCGAATTTCGCCATGCCCGCCCGCGTCCAGCTCGCCACCATCGGCGAGCTCGCCGCCAACCCCGGCGAGGCGCCCGTCGAAAGCTACTTCACCATCCGCGCCTGCCTCCTCGAACTCGTCTCCGGCCTGGTGCTCGATCCGATTGCCGCCGAAGCCCATGCGGCCCTGCACTGGCGCGTGATCCGCTGGCGCATGCAAGCCGCACACGACGATCTCGAGACCGCGTTCAGAGCGCTGCGCACGACAGTCACTGCGGCCTTAACGGCGCAGACGCCGACCCACCTTCTCTCGGAGCTCGCAGCGGAAACCGCATGACCAATACACATTTCCCGCGCCCCCTCCGGCTGCCGTCTGGCATTGCCGGCACGCTCTGGCTCGGGCCTATGCCCGGCCGCCTGCGGCCGTTTTCCGACGACATGGACGATCTGCGCGCGCAGAAGATCAGCCGCATCGTCAGCCTTACCCCGCTTGCGGAGATCGAGGAAAAGGCAACGGACTATGCTGCAAGCCTTGCCGCAGGGACGGACATTCCCGTCGTGCGGTTCCCGATCGCGGATTTCGGCGTGCCCGCGGACGAGGCCGGGCTCTTCGCCCTCGCCGGCGAGACGGCGCAGGCGCTTGCCTCCGGCGAGCGGGTTTTCGTTCATTGCGCGGCCGGCATAGGCCGCACCGGCACCTTCGCCATCTGCATTCTGCGCGCTTTCGGCCTTGATCTGACGCAGGCCACCGCCCTTGTCGCCAGCGCTGGCTCGGGGCCGGAGACCGAGGCGCAGAAGGCGCTGGTCGCCCGCTTTACCCTGCCTGCCGAAACCAATCCCTGAGCACGCCCATGGACCGGAAACTGCAAATTCCCCACGCCCCGCAGGACGGTCCGCCCAAGGCAAGGCCGGCCGTTTCCCTCGCCGATATCGGTGTCGGCGTTGCGATCCTCGCGGCCTTCACCGTCGTCGCCTTCAACGTCCACTCCAACATGCTCGCGGCCGGCATCCAGCCCGGCTTCGCCTTCCTCACCCAGCAGGCCGGTTTCGACCTTAGCGAAACACTCATCCCCTATGGGGCGAATGACACCTACCTGCGCGCCATCTTAGCCGGACTTGCCAACACCATCGTCGTCGCCGTCGCGAGCCTCGTCATCGCATCGCTTGCCGGCCTGCTGCTCGGCCTTCTCAGTGTCAGCGCGTCGCCGCTCGCGCGCCTCTTCGCGCTCGCTTACGTCGAACTCTTCCGCAACCTGCCGAAGATCCTGGTCCTGCTGGTCATTTTCGTTGCCGCTGTGAACGGTCTGCCCGCCATCCGGCAGGCGTTGATCCTTGGACCTTTCACGATCTCGAACCGGGCGATCTACCTGCCCTGGCTTTCGCAAGATCCGCGCAATACGCTCTGGCTTTTCGCAAGCATCTTTCTCGTCCCAGCGCTCATCTGGCTGTGGGCACGCCATGCCGCCCGCCGCCAGGCCCTCACCGGCCGACGCCTGCCCGTTCTGACGGTCGCACTGGCCCTATGCTTCGCCGTCCCGGCGGTGCTTGCCATCGTGCTCGACGCGCCGCTTGGGCTTACCTTGCCGATACTTCAAGGGTTTTCGGTGGAAGGCGGCGTCGCCCTTTCCATCCAGTTCTGCACGGTGGCCGTCGCACTCGGTCTTTATCACGGCGCGCAGATCGCCGAGGTGCTGCGCGGCGGCATCGAGGCCATTCCCAAAGGCCAGATCGAAGCCGCAGGGGCGCTCGGCCTCAAGAGCGGCCAGACCACCCGTCTCGTCGTCGTGCCCCAGGTGCTGCGCACCGTCGTTCCACCGCTCAACAACCAGTTCGCCAATCTCCTGAAGAACACCTCGATCTCGATTGCCGTCGGCTATTCAGATCTCATGTCGGTCGCCGGCACCGCAATCAACCAGACCTTCCGGCCGCTCGAAACGATGCTGATCACCATGTCGATATACCTGCTGCTTTGCCTTGCGCTCACCGGCGTGCTGAACTATTGGAGCGCCCGTATTCGCGCCCGGGAAGGAAGGGGCGCGCGATGAGCGGAGCGACACAACCGATCGGCCCGAGCCGGATTTCTGCCTGGCTGCTGAGGCAGGGTTCCCGACCGGGCGCAAGCCTCCTCTCCCTTGCAAGCGGCGGCCTCGTGCTCGCCATTCTTTGGGTTGTAGCCGACTGGCTCGTGCTGGCGGCCGTACCGCCCTTTGCCGATCCGGCAGTCTGTGCCGAGGCTTCCGGCGCCTGCTGGCCCTTCTGGGTGGAGAAATCCCGCTTCATCCTGTTCGGCACCTATCCGTTCGACGAACAGTGGCGGCCGATGCTCGCATCGCTGCTGCTCCTTGGCCTTTCCATCGCCACCGGCCAGATGGCTGTCAGCCGGCGCTGGCCGGACATGAGGCTATTCGCGGGACTCTGGCTGGCGGGCATGGCCGCGTCCTTCACGCTGATGGGCGGCGGCGTCCTCGGTCTCGCTCCGGTCGATGCCTCCCGTTGGAACGGCCTGCCGATCCTCCTCATCCTTTCCACCATCGCGCTCGCCCTTGCCTTGCCGGTCGGCGTGCTGCTCGCGCTTGCCCGATACCAGACGCGCCATAGGCTGCTGCACCGCGCCGCGGGCGCCTATGTCGAGATCATGCGCGGCGTGCCGATGGTGACGCTGCTGTTCGTCGGGGTTTTCGTGCTGCCGCTGACGCTCCCCAAGGGCACGAGCATCGACCCGATCGTGGCGGTGCTGATCGCCCTCGTCTTCTTCCATGCCGCCTATTTCGCCGAGGATGTGCGAAGCGGCCTCATGGCTCTGCCGGCCGGCCAGCATGAGGCCGCCTCTTCGCTTGGTCTCGGCTTTTGGCCAACCGCCCGTCTCGTGCTCCTGCCACAGGCCACCGAACGAGCCATGCCCGCGCTCGTCAACAGCACCATCGGCGCCTACAAGGACACGTCCCTCGTCGTGATCCTCGGCCTGCACGATCTCAGCGCCACCGCGCGCATGGCCTTCAGCGACGTTGCCTGGGGCAACCAGGCACTCGAGGCCTATGTCTTCGTTGGCGTCTGGTTCCTCGTCTCCTGCTCCTACCTCTCCTGGATCGGCCGACGACTTGCCAACAAGAGCGTAAATGCCCGGCGTCGGAGCGACTGACGGCCCGCAACGTCTGGGCGTTCAAGCACCGCGCACGCGCGACGCCTTTCAACGACGATGTCGAAGGTGGTTTGGTTAGGGCCAACAGAACAAGCCGCGCGCCGTTGCCGGCGGCGCGAAGATCCATCCGGAACGGCAAGGGCAGGCAGTCGAGCGGCAGCTACCGACTAAAGGACAAGCGGACTTGTCCTGTTCTCGATCAGGCGAACGAGGTTCAGTGCCGTCATCTCCGAGGATTTCGGATTGGTTGCAAGCGGACGGTTCTGGAGGCGGATTTCGAGCGTGCCGAAGGCGCCGCGGGCGACAATGCTGTGCGTATTTTCCACGGCCTTGGGATCGGCGACGAGCTGCACGCGCGTCTGTTCCATGCCGATGCCGGCAAGGGATGTGGTCGCCGCCACATTGGCATTTTGCGGAAAGGCGGTCGCGGCTTCCGCGGCCGATCCTGCGAAGAAGGCTTCCGCCTCCTGAAGTTCGCCAAGGCGACAGAGCGCCTCGGCCGGCGTCCCGAACCAAGCCCGCGCGGGCTTGGTGATGGTGTGCTCCACGCTGTCCAGACCCAGCCGCGAGGCCGCCGAGAGAGCATCGATGCCGCCGAGCGCGCCCGGCGGAATGATGAGCTGGCAACCGTTTTTCCGGGCGAGTTCCACGAGTTCGTCGAGCACGGCAGCATCCACCAGGGCCGAGGTCGAGGACACAGCGAAATCGATGCCCGCCGCCAACGCCGCCCGGGCGAAGGGCTTGACGCTTTCGCGGCTCGCCGCCTCGACGACCAAGGTCGCGCCGGTCGCCGCCAACGCTTCGGGACCGGCAACATGGACCGCCCCTTCCGGCATGGTCGCTGCGACTTCACGGGGATCGCGCACGGCGATCCCGACGATCCGGGCATTCGCGCCGCGCGCCTTGAGAAGTTCTGCCACCCGTTGACCGATGGCGCCCCAGCCTATGAGGCAGATGGCTTCGACTTTCGACATGACAGTCCTTTGCTGGTTTGCTGCCGGTTCAGAGCGTCACCCAGCCCTCGGGCGGGGTCTTGCCGGGGTGCACGGTCCCGCATTTCGGGCATGTGCGCAGCTTTTCGTCGGCATAGAAGGCCTGGTAGATCGGCGGCAGGTCGTCGACGATGGATTCGAGGTCCACCTCCGCGCGGTGCACCAGCTCCGTGCATTCGAAGCAGTACCATTCGACGGCGTCGAGCAGGCCTTCAGGCCGCGTCGGCTCGATCACGAGGCCGATCGATCCCTCCATCGGCCGCTGCGGCGAATGGCGCACATGCGGCGGCAGCAGGAAGATGTCGCCCTCCCGGATCGGCACATCGTAGAATTCCTTGCCGTCATAGAGCTTCAGCACCATGTCGCCCTTGAGCTGATAGAAGAACTCCTCGACAGGATCGTCGTGATAGTCGGTGCGCTTGTTGGGGCCGCCGACAATCGTCACCATCAGATCGGCATCTTTCCAGATCTGCTGGTTGCCGACCGGCGGCTTCAAAAGGTGCTTGTGCTCGTCGATCCACTTTTGCAGATTGAACGCCTTGAGCTTCGTCATCGATATTCCTCCCTGTCCCGTTCAGCGCAGTTTCAGGCCGCATTCCTCGAAGGCGGCTCTGGTCAGTCTCTTTTCCGCATCCGTCAGCTCCAGCAGCGGCCGGCGGACGGCGCCACCCACCTGGCCAAGCAGTTCCTGCCAGTACTTCTGGTGCGCATGCGGCTTTTCCGCGGGCTTGGACTTGCGGAACGCGTCACGCACCCCTTGCAAGCTCGCGCTGACGGCGCGGGCCTCCTCGACCTTTCCGGCGAAGGCGAGTGCCGTGTACTCGGCCATGCGCCGGTCGGCCTTGGTCTGGAGCGTGTAGGGCGGCGACGAGCAGAGATAAAGCTGCCAGCCGAGCTCCAGCACGTTATCCAGCCATTCCTCTTCCGAAGCGGTCGAGATGAGAATGCGGTCACCGGCAAGCGCCGTCAGCGCCTTGTACATCGCGCGCGGCACGGAATACTTGATCGCCACCACCGTCTCGATGTCGGCAAGCCGGTTGCACAGCTCCGGGCTCATCAGATAGCCGCTGTCGGGATGCGACCAGAGCGCCATGCCGATATCCACCTTGGAGGCGATGGTCTCGTAGTAGCGCAGCAGCGTTTCATCCTGCTGCTTGAAGAAATGCAGGATCGGCGCATGCACGACGATGTAGTCGGCGCCGCAGGCCTGCGCATGACGGGCAAGATCAATCACCACATCCATGTTCTGGTCGGAGCAGGACATGATCGTCTGCGCTCTACCGCCCGTCGCCTCCACGGAGAGATCGAACATGCGCTTACGCTCGTCGACCGACATGGAGAAGAATTCGCCCTGCTTGCCGGCAATGAAGAGGCCGTCGATAGCGAGATCGGAAATCCAATGCTCGACGTTGCGGCGGTAGCCCTCTTCGTCGATGGCGCCATCGGCCGTGAACGGCGTGTTCGCCGCCGCCCAGATGCCGCGCATCGTGGCGCGGGAATGGGCCTTTGCATCTTTACGCTGGTATTTCATGGCGCTCCCTGTCGCATGTCGGTCCGGCGGCGCGTGATGGCCGCTCCGGTCTTGGTTGTCGCCATTTAGCGCAGGAAATTTTTATTCATTAAGACGCATAGTCCGTATATATTCATGCTGAAATCAGTATGGATGACTCGATGCTCAATCTGCGCCAGATCAAGTGTTTTCAGGCCGTGGTCGAACTCGGCAATTTCTCCCGTGCCGCCGAGCGGCTGCACACCAGCCAGGCCGGCATCTCGCATGCCATCCGCGACCTCGAAGCGCTGCTCGGCGCCCGACTGTTCGACCGCACGACCCGGCGCGTCGAACTGACCGAAGCCGGACGTGTCTTTGCCGCCGGCGCCTTGCCCGGGCTTTCGGAAATCGAGCGTGCCGTCGATGCGGTGCGCGATCTCGGGCAGCTCAGGACCGGTCTCGTGCGCATCGCCGCCCCGCCCTTTCTTGGCGCAACCGTGCTGCCGCGGCTGTTGCAGGAGGTGGCTTCGACCCACCCGAACCTGAAGCTCAGGATCGAGGATGTGGTGACCGATCTGATCGCCCCCAGAGTGCGCAGCGGCCTTTGCGATCTCGGTGTCGGCACCTTTGCCAGCGACGAAGACGGGCTCGAGATCCAGCGCGTGCTGCGTGACCAGCTGATGGTTTTCGCGCCCGAAGGGCACGCTGTCTGCGCCAAGGCCGAAGTGGCCTGGTCCGCGCTCGCCGACCAGCCGATCATCACGCTGACGCGCGAAAGCAACATCCGCCTTTTGACCGAGGTCGGCTTCGAGAGCGCCGGCGTGCCGCTGCGCCCTTCCCTGGAAGTCCACCAGATCAACACGGCCCTGTCGCTGGTCGAGCGCGAGGCTGGCCTTGCTATCCTCCCGACCTATGCCTTTACCGGTCTCAACGGCCGGAAGATTTCCGCGCGGCCATTGGTCGAGCCGTCGATCGCCCGTGACGTTGCCATCATCACCGCGCGTGAGCGCACACCGTCCCCCGCGACGCTCGCGGTCCGCACCATGCTGCGCAAAGTGCTGCGTGACATGATCCCGGTCGTCGGCTGACGAAACGTCTGAGGCTGAAACCGTGCAACGACGGTTTCAGCCTCAGCTTGTCACAGGTGCAACTGTACGAAGGTCGTCAGGCGACGCGCAGGGAAACGTTCTTCACAACGGTGTAGTGATGCAGGCCTTCCGCACCGCCCTCGCGGCCAAGGCCGCTTTCCTTGACCCCGCCGAACGGCGTTTCGGCGACCGAGGCCTCCAAGGTGTTGATCGACAGGTTGCCGGCCTCGATGCCCTGCACGAGGCGATCCACATTGGCCGTCGAGTTCGTGAAACCGTAGGCCGCAAGACCAAAGGGAAGCGCGTTCGCCTTGGCCAGCGCCTCGTCCACCGAGGACACCGGATTGATCAGCGCCAGCGGGCCGAAAGGCTCTTCGGAAAGCGCGCGGGCATCGTCGGGCAACTCGGCGATCGCGGTCGGTGCGAAGAAGTAGCCCTTGCCTTCCAAGCGCCCGCCACCGCAAAGGATGCGCGCACCCTTAGCGCGCGCATCGTCCACGAGTTCCTGCAGGGCGGCGATGCGCCGGTCATTGGCAACCGGCCCCATCTGGGTCGATGCATCGAGGCCGTCGCCGACCTTGATCGACCGCGCCTTCTCCACGAAGGCTGCCGTGAAGCGCTCGTAGAGCGCCTCATGCACGAAGAAGCGTGTCGGCGAGGTGCAGACCTGGCCGGAATTGCGGTACTTTCGCGTTGCGCAGGCGACACCGGCCGCAACGGGATCGGCATCCTCGCAGACGATGACCGGCGCATGACCGCCAAGCTCCATCAACGCCGGCTTCATGACCTGTGACGCGAGCGTCGTCAGGTGCTTGCCGACGGCGGTCGATCCGGTGAAGGCGACCATACGGATCCTGTCCTGCGGGATGAGATATTCCGAGATCTCGGCGGGATGTCCGAAGACGAGGTTGAGCACACCCGCCGGCAGACCGGCATCGTGGAACGCCCGGGCGATGTGCACCACGCCCGTCGGTGTCTCTTCGGACGCCTTCATGATGATCGAACAGCCAGCGGCAAGCGCCCCGCCGATCTTGCGGGCGGGCTGGCTCATCGGGAAGTTCCAGGGCGAAAAGGCCGCGACCGGGCCGATCGGCTCGTGCAGCACGATGTAGCGAATGCCCGGCGCGCTCGGGATGACCCGGCCGTAGAGGCGCACGCATTCGCCGGCGTCCCATTCGAAGAACTCGCAACCGCGAATGACCTCGGACCGTGCCTCGGAAAGCGGCTTGCCGTTTTCGAGCGTGATCGAGCGGGCGATCTCTTCGGAACGTTCGCGAAGCAGCTGGGCGGCCTTCAGGATGATTGCCGCCCGGGCAGCGGGTGATGTCCGGCTCCAGAGCTGAAAGCCTTGCCAGGCGGCGTCCGTCGCATCGGCGAGATCCGTCTCGCGGGCGACCGCCACCTTGCCGATGACATCCTCATTGGCGGGGTTGATGACGGCGAGCGTCTCGGAGGTCGCCCTCCACTTGCCGCCGATATAGAGCTGAGCATGCGTATCCTGAGCCATGAGATTGCCTTTTCGCCATTCCTTCAGAGGCTGCGCCTTCCTGTCCGGTAATGGATGCAATCAGCGGTCTAATATAACAATCCACATAGGTTGAATGAATTGATATCGAGATGTGATAAGTCTCGAGACAACTCCAAACGCAAAAAGCGCCTTCCCGGCAGGGAAAGCGCTTTTCCATCCTTCTCGGCGATGGCGATCAGGTCACGGCACTACGGACAGCGAAGCGGGCATCGCGCCAGGCACCCCTCGCCATCACGTCATGCAGCACGTCCACGGCGTTCCACACATCTCTAAAACTCGTATAGAGCGGCGTGAAACCGAAACGGATGGTGGCCGGGGCGCGGAAATCGCCGATGACCCCCCGCTCGATCAGAGCCTGCATGATTTCATGGGCCCCCTCGTGCTCGAAGGAGACCTGGCTGCCGCGCACCGTGACGTCCGTTGGACCCACCAGTTTCAGGCCAAACGCGCCGCAACGCGCTTCGACGAGCTTGATGAAGAGGCCGGTGAGCGCGACGCTCTTCCTGCGGACGGCGGCCATGTCTACCTCGTCCCAGAGATCGAGTGCTGCCGACAGCGTGCGCAGCGACAGGATCGGCTGGGTACCGGAGAGGAAGCGCAGGATACCCGCGCCGCCATCATAGTTGCGCTCAAAGGCGAACGGGCGGGCATGTCCCCACCAACCGCTCAGCGGCTGGCTGGCCTTTTCCTGATGACGCCTGGCCACGTAGATGAAGGCCGGCGCGCCAGGGCCGCCATTGAGGTACTTGTAGGTGCAGCCGACCGCGAAATCCACGTTACAACGGTCGAGCTCCACCGGCAGCGCGCCGGCCGAATGGCAGAGATCCCAGACCACCAGCGCACCCACATCGTGCGCGCGCTTGGTCAGCGCCGCCATGTCGCGCAGAGCGCCGGTCTTGTAGTTGACGTGATTGACGAGCACCACGGCGACGCTCTCGTCGATCAGGTCTTCGATCCGCGGGCCATCGACGCCCTCGAGCCTGAGGACGGTGCCGGGCCGCGTCGCAATCACGCCTTCGGCCATGTAAAGATCGGTCGGGAAGCTTTCGCTTTCCGCGACGATGACCTTGCGGTCTGCGTTGAGGCCAAGCGCTGCGTGCAGCGCCTTATAGACATTGGCAGACGTATGGTCGGTCACAACGGTCTGGCCGGGGGCTGCGCCGATGAGGCGGCCGACACGGTCGCCGAGCGTTAGCGGCAGGGCGAACCAGCCAGCCGTGTTCCAGCTTCGGATGAGGTCGCGGCCCCATTCGAGTTTCGCGGCTTTCTCGATCTCGGCATAGGAGGCAAAGAGCGCCGCGCCGAGCGAATTGCCGTCGAGATAGGTGACGCCTTCAGGCAGGTCGAAGCGCTTCTTGAAGCCCGCGAGCGGATCGTCGCGGTCCAGCGCCTCGACGGCATGGATATCGATGTTCATGGAGCAATCCTTCTATTCACGGACGGTTTCGCGGGCCGGCATGGGGCCGCGGGCGCGCTTGAGGGTCGGCAGCGCCAGCATGGCGAGCACGAAGAGGCCGGTGGCGAGTTTCAGGTCGGTCGGCGGCATCCCGGCGGCAAGGCAGAGCGAAACAAGCTGGTAATAGACGATGGCGCCGACAAAGGGTGCCGCAAGCTGGCGCCGGATCGTCTGCTTGCCGACGATGGCTTCGCCGATCATCAGCGCCGCAAGGCCGTTGATCAGGGTGCCGATGCCCATGTTGACGTCCGCAAATCCCTGCGACTGCACCATCAGGGCGCCGCTGGTGGCCGAGAAGGCGCCAGCCAGACCGACCCCACCGATGGTGAAGGCCCAGATGCTGATCCCTTGCGCTTCCGCCATATCCGGGTTGGAGCCGACGGCGCGCATGGCCGTGCCACGCTCGGTGCGGAAATAAAGGTTCAAGAGACAATAGACGGCGATGCCAAGCAGGCCCGCGACGACGATCTTTGCAACCGGGAAACCCGGTTCGAGAAAGGATACGCCATCGAAAATGGTCGGCGTGCCGTAGACCGAGAGGTTGGACTTGCCCATCAGCCGCAGATTGATCGAGTAAAGCATCGTCATCATCAGGATGCCGGCAAGCAGCGTATGAATTCGGAAACGCAGATGCACGAAGGCCGTGCAGCTACCCGCCAGGAAGCCGGCGGCCATCGCCACCAGGATGGCCAGCCAGCCCGGCGCGCCACCCGCCAGCGACAACGCACAGACACAACCACCGAGGGGGAACGCGCCTTCGCTCGTCAGGTCCGGGAAGTTCAGCGTTCGGAACGGCAACATGATGCCGAGGACGATGAAGGAAAGGATGAGGCTCTGCGCCAGCGTGACCGGAACGAGCGTGATGAAGTTCGAGAATATGGTTGAAACTGTTTCCATGTCCGTCTCAGCTTGCCAGCAGCATGCGATCGGTCTTCATGCCGAAGTGACCGATGAGTTTCGGGATCGTGACGTCGGTCTTTTCTGCGCCGGTGATTTCGAGCCGGATCTGGCCGGCATCGAGCATCACCACGCTGTGGCCGAAATCGACGGCGTGCTGCATGTTGTGCGTCACCATCAGCGTGGTGAGATTGAAGGCTTCGACTGCGCGCACCGTCGCCTGCATGACGATGTCTGCAGTGCGGGGATCAAGGGCGGCCGTATGTTCGTCGAGCAGCAACAGGTCCGGCTGGTCGCAGGTCGCCATGATCAGCGAAAGCGATTGGCGCTGTCCGCCCGAAAGCAGTTCGACGCGCGTATCCAGCCGGTTTTCCAGCCCGAGGTTCAGCGCCGCCAGGCGTTCGCGGTAGCTCGCAAGCCGCCTGGCGTTGAGGCCGCGGCTGAGGCCGAGCTTTTTGCCACGCAATTCGGCGAGCAGCATGTTCTCCGCGACCGTCATCGAAGCGGCGGTGCCCTTCATCGGGTCCTGGAAGACCCGGGCGACCCGTGTTGCGCGCTTGTGCACCGGCAGCGCCGTGACATCGTCGCCGTTGATGAGGATCTTGCCGCTGTCGAGCATGAGTGCGCCGGATATGGCGTTCAGCATGCTGCTCTTGCCGGCGCCGTTCGATCCGATGACGATGGCGAAGTTGCCGGTCGGAAGCGTCAGGCTGAGATCGTTGAGGGCGATCTTCTCATCGGGCTGTCCCTTGTAGAAGACCTTTCGTGCAGATCGGATTTCGAGCATCCGTTCCTCCTCTGAGCAATTCCTTAGAGGCCGCCTCCGCAGCCTTCTTCCGGAATTCATGTAAATACGAATGGACAGGGCGCGCTCGGCGCTCTCATGGACGGCGGCGTCGTGGCCGCCGCCCGTTGCAGGCGTCGGATTACTCGACGATGCAGTTGCAATCGGCGAGCGAAGCCGGGATCTCGACGCCGAAGGCGGCCATGGCCTTCTTCGAGATCAGCGCCTGGTGATCCTCGTAGGCGGGAAACACCGGGGCGATGGACTTCGGGTCCTTGCCCTTCAGGACTTCGGCGGCGATCTTGCCGGCGTTCTTGCCGACCTGTTCGTAGTTGACGGCGAAGCTTGCCGGCACGAATCCTTCCCGAACGGCCGTATCGACGGCATTGACAACGGGAATGCCGGACTGGCGCGCAGCCGATGCAACCGCCGCGATCGCCGGCTGGATCATGTTGGACGTCGGGCCGTAGATGACGTCCACCTTGCCGGAGAGCGAGGTAATGCGCTGCTGGATGTCGTTGAGGTTGTCGACGCCGACTTCAACGACTTCAAAACCCTGTTCCGGAGCGATCTTACGCACGCTCTCGAGCAGCGCGACATCATTGGCTTCGCCCGGATTATAGGGAAGGCCGAGGCGCTTGGCGTTCGGCAGCAGCTTTTTGGTGAAAGCGAACACCGCTGCCATATCCTGGCTGTCGGTCGCCCCGGTGATGCCGTCATCACCGCTTTCGCGGGAGGGCACGAGCTTGGCGGCGACCGGATCGGTCACGGCGGTAAAGATCACCGGGATGCCCGAACCTGCCAGCGCCTTCTTGGCAATCTGCGAGACCGGCGTGGTGACGGTGTAGACGAGCTTCGGCTGTTCGGCCTGCAGCTTCGCGATCATCTGCGGCACGAGCGACGCGTCGAAATTGGTGTGGCTCTCGGTGTAGACGACGTCCTTGCCCTCGACGAAGCCGTTTTCCGCAAGCGCCGCCTTGAAACCGGCGATAGCGGCATTGAGCGGGGGGTGTTCGCCGAAATTGGCGATGCCGATGCGGATCGGATCGGCGGCGGCCGAGCCGATGCCGGCAAGGACGATGCCGGCTGCCATCAGACCTGTCATGAGTTTCGATTTTGTCGTGGCCATCATGTTCCTCCTCTGGCTGTCGCAGTTGACAGCATGAGCGATGAGGAAGCGCAGCCCCACGGCAAAGTCAACGATATAGTATACAATTATAGCAATTGGCGATTATCATATATTATTCTGGCATATATGATGACCGTACATTCGGGCGGCGATTTTTGGAGGTGCCTTTGGTCGACGAGCAGGAAAACAGCACGAAAACGGAGATCGCCTACAGGATCTTGCGGACGGAGATCCTCATGGCCCGCCTGCAACCGGAGGCGCCGTTGCGGCCCGATCTTCTGAGCAAGGCGTACGATATCGGTCGGACGCCGCTGCGCGAGGCCCTGTCGCGGCTGGAGGCGGAGCGGCTGGTGGTGGCGATCTCCAATCGCGGCTTCACCGTCGCACCCGTCTCGCGCAAGGGACTGGAGGATCTGACGAAGGCGCGCGCGGTCGTCGAAATCCCCCTGTTGCTGGAAGCCATGGAGCGCGGCGGCGCGGAGTGGGAATCGGCAATCGTCACGGCGCACTACCGACTGTCGCGCTGCAAGACGGTCGTCGAGGATTCTTCCGACCTTGCCGTCGACACCTGGATGGAACGGCACGAGTCGTTTCACGCCGCGCTGCTCAGCGCGGCGCAATCGAGTTGGCTGATGCACTTTCGCTCGACCATCTCCGACCAGCTCCAGCGCCACTACCGATTCCTTGCCTTTGCCCCCGTCCTGCGCGCGGAACACGGAGAGACGGCCGGCTACGCGGAGGCCATGGCCGCGTTGCACAAGGCGCAGTCGATCGGCCCGCACACCGAGTTGATGGAGGCCGTGCTCGACCGCAACACCGAACGCGCCCGCCTCCTGATGGACGAGCATTTCGGTTATCCGCTCGAGGTCTATGCCGTCGAAGAAGGGGAAGCGGTGTCACCAGCATCCCGCAAAGCATCAACACGCCCGGGAACTCATAAGAAATCCGCATGAATTAATGCTGATTAAGGCGATTGTTATAGGGAAAGCGACCCTGTTTCATGGCACCGAGCAAACGGGAGCGGCGTGATTTGCGCGGGCATGAGGAGGCCTGCGCGATCAACTGACAGGACGAGAGAATTCGGAACGCGACACAAGGGGGCGTCGCCGCCGCGCCGTCGTTTGCTTGCGCCGCTGCCAGGCTTGGACGCGGCCATTCACCGATATTCCAGGAGGAGACCGACATGCCGAAACGGCTGATCATCACATGCTCGATTTTATGTCTGGCAGCGGGCGCGACCTTTGCGGCCGGCTGGGAAAAGGAAGTACCGACCGAGATCAACATCCAGGATCCGCACCTCAAGCGCTGGTCGGAACTGACCTATGACAAGCAGCCGCCGGCGCTGGTTCCGGGCAAGGACTACGGCATGGATCCGGCCACGGGCACCTTCAAAGCTCCGCGTGCCACCGCACTTGGCGCATCGCCCAATTTCCCTGGTCAGCTCACCCATTGGGACGACAAGACCTACAAGAGCAATGTCGAGGAAATCGCCTTCTACCCCCACATCACCTCGCCATGGCACGCCTGGCCCGATGTCGCGGATTTCGACGGCAAGCGCTACATGTACCTGCACGACCGCGACTACATGCGCGTGCTCGATATCACCGACCCGACCAAGGCCAAGGTCGTCTATTCGAAGGGCGGCGTCTGGGGACCGGAAGGTTCGAGCGAAGACTGGGACGCCAAGACGGTACAGGACTATTTCGGCGGCATGACGATTGCCTGGAGCGAGAAGCTCCAGAAGAACGTCGTCGTCGCCTCCTACGAGATCGGGCGCTTCGGCATCCTCGACAACAAGCGCACCCAGCCCGACATCGTCGAAACGCTGCGCCACTACAATTCGCTCAAGGGCTTCAAGGTCTATGAGATGAACGGCCCGCTGCCAAGCGACTGGAAGCTGATTGCGACCCGCACGACGGACATCAACAACCCCGACGCACCCATCGGCGAGCAGCAGGGCTCCGGCTCGCTCGATGCGCCGGCCTGGTTCGGCGGCAAGTACATGTATCTCTCGTCGGCTCCCGACGACAGCTACGCATTGACCGAATATCCCGATTACCTGCATTCGCCCGGCTACCAGGCCTGGGACATGACGGACCCAGCCAAACCGGTCTTCGTCAGCCAGGTCACGGTTCCCGGCCAAATCGCCGGCGACAAGGCAAGCGAGGACGCGTACCTCATGAACCCGCGGGCCGGCAACCGCACCTCCTGGATGGGTTCGCGCATGCCGCTGTTCCTGCCGAAGCCGGTGGAAAAGGGCGGCAAGATCGGCTTCGGCGCCATGGGCGGCCTCGGCTTCTACACCTTCGACCTCACCAAGCCCGGCACCCCGGAAATGATGGGCCACTTAAGCATTCCGCCGAGCTTTGCCGGCACCGAGTTCGACAATGCCGATACCAGCCAATACGAGCGCACCGGCTATGTCTTTGCCAACGGCTATCCGATGAACTCCAACTGCTACGAGCCCTACAAGGACGTGCTGGTCATCGACGCCAAGGATCCGAAGGACCCGAAGGTTGTCGCCACCTTCCCGCGTCCGACCCCGCCGGCAGAGGCCGAGTTCACCGACTATTGCCAGCGGCGCGGCAGCTTCGGCCCAAAGCGCTCCGGCACGCCCCACCAGCCGGGATACAGCCGGCAGGGCATCCTGCCCTATGCCTTCTATAATGCCGGCCTGCAGATCTTCGACGTCAACGACCCGAAGGATCCGAAGATCGCCGGCTACTACGTGCCGCGCTTCCCCAAGCCGGAGGAAATGCCCGAATACACCTACGAAAACGCCAGCTTCGCGGTCTTTACCGAATATGACCGCAACATCATCTGGCTGATCAGCATCGACGGAATCCGCGCCCTGAAGACACCGCTTCTCGGCGAACCGAAGACCGGCCTTTCCGGCGAGATCTGGCCGCCGCGCGGGTAACGCGCACCGGGCCGGCATCGCAACCGATACCGGCCTTTTCTCTCCTTTTCACACAATCCCAGTCAGCACCCGCTTGTCCCGCATGCCGTGGACGGGGCCGGCGAAGCTTTTTCGATTTTACAAGAACAACGAGGGGACCAACTCGACATGAACAAGCAAACAATCGCGACGTCACCACTCTTCTTGAAAGGTGCCGTAGCGGCGCTCTGCACGATGGCCGTCCTGCAGCCGGCAAAGGCTGCCGATGCGGAACCCGTCGAATATGTCCGCGTCTGCGATGCCTATGGCAACGGCTTCTTCTATGTGCCGGGTACCGAGACCTGCCTGAAGGTCAGCGGCTACCTGCGCCACGAGGTGGCGGCGGGCGACGATGTCTACTGGGGCGGCTCGCTCGACGGTCTGCCGGGCAAGGCGCGCGCCACGATGCGCTTCGACGCCCGCAACGAAACCGAGTTCGGAACGCTGCGCTCCTATCTGGAGACGCGTTTCGAACACAAGGCGTCGGGCGAGCGCATCTATATTTCAGAGGCCGTCATCGAGCTTGCCGGCTTCTCGGTCGGTATCGCCGATTCCCTCTTTGCCAACTGGACCTGGGGTGCGGGCAACGTCATCTATGACGACGTCATCTACTACTCGGGCGACCGCACGATGCAGGCAAGCTACACCCACGACTTCGGGAACGGCTTTTCCGCCATGGTCGGCGCCGAGGAAGGCAACGGCTCGTGGGAACTGGAGACGGTCGATGGATCGGGCGTGGCACGCCGTGAGTGGTTCGATCTTCGGGCCGACAGCGTGCCGCATTTGCTTGGCGGCGTGAAATATGAGCAGGACCGGATGACGCTGTTCGGCATGGCGGCCTATGACACCCGCTACGACGCCTGGGCCTTCAAGGCGCGCGTCAATCTCGACGTCACCGACGCGCTCTCATTGTTCGTCATGGGCGCCTACCAATCCGACCCGAGCCGGCCGAATTATTATGGAAGCTGGTATGGCGACTGGGCAATGTGGGGCGGTGCTTCCGTGAAGGTCAGCGAGAAGGCAACCATCAACAGCCAGATCGACTTCGAGGAGGACGGCACCTGGAACGCGGCCCTCAATGTCGCCTACGAGGTCGTGCCGGGCTTCAAGATCACGCCGGAACTCGACTACACGGCCTTCCGCGGGTTTCGCGGACACGAAGACGCTTTCGGCGGCGTCGTGCGCTTCCAGAGAAACTTTTAAGCTTGGGGTTGAGGAGCCGGGTGCGACATTGCCGCCGGCTCCATCCGGCTGCAATAGCTCCGCGGGCTGCTACGCCCATCGCCGGCTTGGTAAGCCGCGAAAAGGAGGTTGAATGGCCAGCGCCACCTGAATGTAGCGAAAACCTTCAATCACGGGTTCGGCGAACGCCATATCCATTGAATGACCGCCTATACCATCTCTATTGTACTTCCAGGCGGTGAGGTGATTTTGAACGAGCAGCGACTACACCAGATCTTCCAACTCAGCATCCTCGCCAAAGGCGTCCACGCGCTGGCAGAATGTGTCGGCGGTGTCGCGCTGTGGCTGGTCCCGAACGACGCCATCACCAGGCTTGCAAGGTCGATCACGCATCTGGAACTGATCGAGGACCCGAGGGATTTTCTCGCCACGCATCTCCTGACCTTTGCGCAGAACTTCTCGGTCGAAACGCGACATTTCTACGCCTTCTACCTGGTCAGTCATGGCGTCGTGAAGCTGTTCCTTGTCGCAGCCCTCCTGCGAAACAAACTATGGGCCTACCCAGCGTCACTGGTGGTAATGGCACTGTTCAGTGTCTACCAGCTTTACCGCTTTAGCTACACGCACAGCTGGGGCCTGATCGCGCTGACAGTGTTTGATGTCATCGTCATTTGGCTCATCTGGCATGAGTACAAACTGGTCATGCGCCGACGTCCGGCGACTTGAGGCGTCGAGAACGGCGGAAAAGGCCGTCTTTTCCCAACGAGCGAACAACCGATTGACGCCGAACTGAAGATATCGATAGAACGCCCTATCGAATTTGCTCGCGAGCTTTGGTTATTGCGCAGTTGGCTTCGCGCTCTGAACGAACCTTCCTTTCAAAATCGCTATCGGGCCCCAAGCTTCGCGCGGAGCCTCCCAGTTTACTACGGAAGGGCTCGTCATGCCGGCACAGTCAAATGCTCCCGATAAGGGCCTGGCTTCATCCAACCTGACAACGGCGGCGCGCCTGCCCTTGTTTCCGCCGGCGAACGCCCTGCTTTGAGCGATCTCGTCGAAGGCCGAAAGATGAACTCGAGCGAGATCTCGGCCCAAATTCCCGGTTTGCCTGATGTGTCCACAGCAATGACTCAAGGCGATCATGTCACACAACCAACTAGGAAGACGCCTTGAAGAATACCAGAGTCAGCCCGCTTTCCGACCACGGCGCCGCAGCAACCGTCGATCGTGAAAAAGCCTGGCTGAAGATCCTGTCCACCTATCGACAGCCGCATATCGGCCGCAGCACGTTCGAGCTGGCGGTGACCTTTGTGCCATTCGTTCTGCTGTGGGTAGCGGCTTGGGCCTGCATGCACTTCGGGTACTGGCTCGGCGTGGTGCTAATCGTCCCTGTTGCGGCGGGTTTCCTCCTGCGCCTGTTCATGCTTCAACATGACTGCGGCCATGGTTCGTTCTTCGGGCGCCGCCGCCTGGATGACTGGACGGGCCGAGTGATCAGCGTGCTGACACTGACACCCTATGACTACTGGCGCCGCGCCCACGCCGTCCACCACGCTTCGGCAGGCAACCTCGACGAACGGGGTGTCGGTGACATTGCCACACTCACCGTTGCCGAATACGAGTCGCTCCCGCGCAGAGGGCGGCTTGCTTACCGCCTCTACCGACATCCGCTCGTTATGTTCGGCATCGGTCCCGCATGGCTCTTTCTGTTCAAGCAGCGCTTACCGTTCGGAATGATGCGCGCAGGTCCCCGGCCGTGGATTTCCACCATGGCAACGAACGTGGCCATCGCCGCACTCGCGGGCATACTTATCTGGGCAGTGGGTGTCGCACCGTTTCTGCTGATCCATCTGCCGATTGTGCTTCTTGCTGGCGCAGCAGGCGTTTGGCTGTTTTACGTCCAGCACCAGTTTGAAGACACGCACTGGTCGAGGCCCCCCGAATGGACGTTCCAATACGCGGCCATGCATGGCGCCTCGCACTATGATCTGCCGCAGCCCTTGCGCTGGATCACCGGCAATATCGGCATGCACCATCTCCACCACCTGTCGAGCCGCGTTCCCTTCTATAGACTTCCTGAGGTCATCCGCGATCATCCCGAGCTGGGAGATATGGGCCGCATCACCATCCGGCAGAGCCTGCGCCTGGTGAAGCTCGTCCTTTGGGACGAAGCCTCGCACCGGCTGGTATCATTTCGAGAAGCAAACGCACGCCAAGCTGCAGCAGGATCCGCTGTGCCGACGCCTGCCTGATAGCGCGGTCGACCAATCTGCACCGCCAAGGATTGAAATGCAGCCCTTCGACCACCGCGACGAAACAGGAGCGGTGGCGTCGCCCCGCGGCGCACCCCATTCCGTCGTCGCGCAAACGCCGGGATCGCGGCGCGCCGGCTTGAGCGACCGTCGATTTGGCAGCCATGACAGCCGCGGGCGCGACCCGTCATCGGCCGGGTCGCTGTTATCGAGGCTCCCGGTTCTAAGCCAAGGCCACCGGCATCGCCGGTCGCACCATGGACTGGGCCGGATCGTGCGCAGTCTCCTGTGCTGCCGCCACTCTCAAAGCTTGACGATGGTCTTTTTCGCAAGCAGCCCCTGCGGGGCGAATAGCAGCACCCCGATGACGAGCAGGATGGTGAAGGCATCACGGTAGCTGAGCAGGCTTTCCGGCAGATAGGCTTGCAAGAAGACTTCGATAAAGCCGAGCAGAAAGCCGCCGGCGACAGCGCCGGAGAGGCTGCCGAGCCCGCCGATAATTGCGGCGATGAAGGCTTTCAGCACCGGCAGGAAGCCCATCAGAGGATCGACACTGCCGCGCTGGGCCACCCAGAGGATGCCGGCGACACCGGCAAGCAGGCCTGAGATCGCAAAGGCGGTGGCGACCACCGCATTGGCGCGAATGCCCATCAGCCGAACGATGGCGAAATCTTCGGAAGCCGCGCGCATGGCACGGCCGAGCACGGTCGTGCGAAGGAAGAGGTTGAGACCGACCAGCATGATGATCGTGACGAGGATCGAAGTCCCCTGGATAAGGCCGAGATGCAGGCCGCCGATCTCGATCGTGCCGGAAAAGCTCTCGGGCATCGGTACCGGCTTCGGCCGGGCGGAAATGAAGTTCTGGAAGATCACCCGCAGGATGGCGCTGACGGCGAAACTCGTCAGCAGAAGCGTCGTGCCGCTGGCGCCGCGCACGGGCCTAAACGCGATGCGCTCCATCAGCATGGCGAGCACGATCGCGATCAAAAGGGCAGCGCAGACGGCGAGCGGGAACGGCAGGCCCAGCAACAGCGCAAAGCAGAGGCCGTAGCCGGCCGCCGTCATCAGTTCGCCATGGGCGAAATTGATGAGCCCCATGATCGAGAAGACGACCGCAAGACCAAGCGCCAGAAGCGCATAGGTGCCGCCGAGGCTGAGCGCATTGACGAGCTGCTGCAGGAACATGTCCATGATTTGACCCTCCACGCACTCGGCTCAGGCGCCGAGATAGGCGCCCTGGATTTCGGTTGAATTGCGCAGTTCCGCGGCCGTGCCCGAAAGCACGATCCGGCCATTGGCCATGACGTAGCCCGCGTCGGCGATCTCGAGCGACAGCGAGACGTTCTGCTCGACTAGGAGGATCGTCAGACCCTTTTGTCTCAGCCCGGCGATCAGGTCGAAGATCAGGTCCACCACCTGCGGCGCAAGGCCGAGCGACGGTTCGTCGAGCAACAACAAGTCCGGCGACGACATCATCGAGCGGGCGATCGCCAGCATCTGCTGTTCGCCTCCGGAGAGCGAGCCGGCCTTCTGTGTCAGCCGTTCCTTCAGGATCGGGAAGCGCGACAGCATGTCCTCGCGTACGTCGGAGATCACGCCCCGCGCCTTGTGCATGGCGCCGCCGAGAAGCAGGTGTTCGTCGACGGTCAGGCTCGGAAAGATCCGCCGCCCCTCCGGCGTCAGCGTCATGCCGAGGCGGACGATCTGTTCCGGAGGCAGGCCCGATATATCCTGGCCATTGAACGTGACGCGTCCCGCCTTCTTCCCCGCCAGCCCGACAAGCGAATTCAAGGTCGAGCTCTTGCCGGCGCCATTGGCGCCGAGCAACGTCACGATCTGCCCCTTGCCAACCACGAGGTCGACGCCCTTCAGCGCCTCGACCGCGCCATAGGCGACCTTGAGACCGCTCACTTCCAAAAGCGGCTTCGGAACGGGAATTTCACTCATCATCATCGGGCAAAGTCCTTGCCGTGGATTGCGAAGCGCCGACGGCGCAGCCAAGAGCGATCCCCGGGAAACCCAGGGATCGCCACAGGTGATTGATCAGGGGGCCGGAACGTCGGCGGCCGCCGGAACACCCTGGCTGATCAGATGGCGATTGCCGCCTTCGATCTGTACCAGTGATACCGAGCGCATCGGCATGCCTTGCGTGCCGGCATAGCTGATCGGTCCGGTGACGCCCTGGACGTTTTCGAGCGAGGCAATCGCATTGCGGATGGCGACCGGATCGATGCTGTTTGCTTCCGTCACCGCCGCGTCGATCACCTTGCCGAGGTCGTAGCCGTTGGCGATATAGACCGTGTCCGGCACCTGGCCATATTTTTCCTTGTACTTCACGTTGAAGTCAGCGAGCGGGCTGCCTTCGCTGGCAAAGCCGGCGGTGGTGAAGACGACGCCGTCGACGGTCGCACCAAGGCCGAAGGTGGTGGGCGAATCGATGCCGTCACTGCCGAGGATCGGCGTGGTCACGCCGGCGCCGCGCAGCTGACGGATGAAGGCCGGGAAATCCGGCTCGTAGGCCGCCGTCATGATAACGTCGGGCGCCGGGTTCATCGCCTTGATCTTGGTGACCTCGGCGCCGAAGTCCTGCTGGCCCATGCTGTAGGTGCCTTCGCCCAGGAGCTCGCCGCCCTTGGCCTTGAAGGCGACCCCGAAATATTCCGGCAGCTTCAGCGTATAGGCGCTGTCGGGCGACTTCAGGATATAGGCCTTCTTGTAGCCCTTCTCGGCCGCATAGGTCGCAAGCACCGAAGCCTGGACGTTGTCGGCGGGATAGTTGCCGAACATGTAGTCGCCAACCGCAAGCGGCATCGTCGGCGTCGTGGCGCAGAAGGAGAAGGCCGGGATCTGGGCGGCCTGGGTCACCTGGCCGGCGGCGATCGACGGATCGGCGTCGCACGGCGTGATCACGATCTTGACGCCTTCGTCGACCAGCTCCTGCGCCACCAGCGCGGTTTGCGCCGCATCCGAGCGCGTATCCTTGGCGACGAGCTTGATCGGGAATTTGCCGGCGGCACCACCGGCCGCGTTGATTTCCTCGACGGCCATTTCCAGGCCCTTCAGCGACGGCTGGTCATAGGGCGCAAGACCGCCGGTCTGGGCGGTCGCAAGGCCGATGACCAGATCTTCTGCGAATGCCGGCAATGCCGACAGGGCAAAACCGCCGAGCATGGTGGTGAGGCACAGGGCCGTGACGTTCTTCTTCATCCGAAAAGCTCCCTCTTTTGATTTATGCGGGTTTATGCAGGCCCGGCGCGCCGGACGGCAGAGCGGGGGTACCGACGGGCTCGCTGCGCGCCTGCGCCGCTGAGCGGCGGCGGCCGATATAGGCCTCGATGACATCGGGGTTCGCCTGGATTTCCGCCGGCGTGCCGATGGCGATCTGCTGGCCCTTGTTGAGGACGACGACGACGTCGCAGAGCCGCATGATCAGCTTCAGGTCGTGCTCGACGACGAGCAGGCCGAGGCGGTATTTCGTGCGGATGCGGTCGAGCACATGCATCAATTCCTCGGTCTCGGCCGGGTTCATGCCGGCGGCCGGCTCGTCGAGCAGCAGGTAACGCGGTTTGAGCGCCAGCGCGCGGGCGATTTCAAGCCGCCGCTGCGCGCCGTAGGAAAGCGTGCCGGCCAGCCGGTCGGCAAATTCCGCAAGGCCCACTTCCGAAAGCACCGTCAAGGCACGGGCCGCCGGATCCTCGCCGCCCGCCTTGAGGGCGCTCGCCGCGACCGTGACGTTTTCGATGACCGTCAGGTTCTTGAAGAGACGGATGTTCTGGAAGGTGCGGGCAAGGCCTGCGGTCGGAACAGCGTGAACGGCAAGCGACGCCACGTCCTGACCGTCGATGAGCACGCGTCCCGTCGACGGCGGCACGACACCGGACACGCTGTTGATCAGCGTCGACTTGCCGGCGCCGTTGGGGCCGATGAGGCCGGTGACGAGACCGGGCTTGATCTCGAAGTTGGCGTTTTCGAGCGCAACGAGCCCTGCAAATTTCTTTCCGAGATTTTCGACCCGAAGCGTGCCTTGGCCGGCCGAAGAGCTAGCGGCGGCAACCGTGCCCTTCAGCGGTAGAGCCTCCTTCGTCGTGGAGCGCTTGAACCAGCCGAAGCGCTCGTCGAGCTCGCGCACACCGAACAGCCCATCCTGCAGGCGGTACATTACGACGAGGATAGCCACGCCGATGCCGATATCGGTGAGGCCGAAGACGGTCGGCAGCTTGAGGAAACCGAGATCGACGCCACCCTCGAGCTTTCGCAGGAGCTCGACGATCAGCATGATCACGGCAGCGCCGCCAACGGCACCGGAAACCGTGGTGATGCCGCCGAGGATCAGCATGGCCAAAAGCATGAAGGTCAGGTTGAAGTAGAAGTCCTTGGGCGAAAAGGCGCCGAGGAAATGGGCCAGCAAGGCACCGGCAGCACCGGCAAGCACCGCACCGAGAACCCAGGCGAAGAAGCGGTGCAGCTTGACATTGACGCCGACGGCGGTCGAGGCGATCTCGTCCTCGCGGGACGCCCGAAGCTTCAGGCCCGAACTCGAATCCCGATAGAGACGCGCGACCACAACGGCGGCGATAGCGAAGGGCACCGCCACCCATAGATTGACCGCGCGCGGAATGCCAAAAAAGGTCTGGCTTCCGCGGGTGAAATCGGTCGAGGCGACGAGCACGACATGCACGATTACAAGGAAACCAAGGGTCGCGATCGAAGCGGATGAGCCGCCCAGGCGCGCAACGGGAATGCCGATCAGCACCGCGACGAGCGCAACCACGACAAGGGCAATCGCAAGTGCAGGAACGAAGGGCATGCCGATCCCCGCCAGCCATTCCGGCAGATGTGGCAGCGCCGTTTTCTGAATGATCGGATTGAGCGTCAACAGGCCCGACGCATAGGCGCCGATCGCCATGAAGCCGACATGGCCGAAGGAAACGATACCGGAATTGCCGGCATATATGCCGATGCCGAGCACGGCGATCACGTTGATCATGTAGAGCGTCACCAAGCGCTCGCCGCTGCCTGGAAAGAACAACGAGGCGATGGCGGCAGCGGCCAGAAGCGGCAGCGACGTTACAAGGATACCAACGACGGTTTCTCGCCTGACGCGCACCATCCGCATTCCCCCAAATTTCGGCCCGCCTCATATTTTTTGGCTCGGGCCCGTTCCCGACATGAACGTTATCGCAGATCGACCAAATGTCAATCTTGTTTCAAAAAACATTCTCTGCTAGCAATTATGTAACAAAACGTAGAAAACGGGATTCACGCCATCGTTTTTGGGAGGCAGAAATCGTGGCAATCCGGGACCGACTGACAGACGGCGCCATTACCTTCACGCGCTCTGAACTGAAGATCGTCAGGCAGCTTCTGTCGAATTATCCGGCAGCGGGGCTGAACACGGTTGCGCATCTTGCGGCGGCGGCCGGCGTCAGCAATCCGACCGTCGTGCGCTTTGCCAACACACTGGGCTTCGAGGGTTATCCCGAGTTCCAGAAGGCGCTGCTCAGCGAAGTCCAGGAGCGGATGAGCTCGCCGCTCTCCATGCTCGACGCGCGGCGCCCGTCACTGGAGCAGGAGAACTTCTACCAGTACTTCCTGCGCGCCAGCATCCATGCGCTGGAATCCTCGATGCAGATGCTGCCTTCGGAAGACTTCGAGGCAGCCGCGGACGCGGCCGCCGACATGAGCGCCCGCATCCACTGCCTCGGCGGCCGGTTCAGCGGTTTTCTCGCCGGCCTGCTCTGGTCGCACATGAAGCAGCTGAGGGGTGACACCCGCTGGATCAACGGCAGCCAGGCCGACCAGGTCGACCAGCTTGTCGATCTCGGCAAGCGCGACGTGCTCTTCGTCTATGACTATCGCCGCTACCAGAACGACACGATCCGCTTTGCCCGGCAGGCCGCCGCGCAAGGTGCCCGCATCGTGCTCTTTACCGACCGGTGGCTTTCGCCGATCGCCGAATTCGCGACCGTGACGCTGACCGCCCCCGTCGACACGGTCTCGCCCTACGACACGATGGTGCCGGCATTGGCGCAGACGGAAGCGGTGATCGCAGCGCTCACCGCCCGCCTTGCCACCCAGTCGCGCGGCCGCATCGAGCGCATGGAAGAGCTGCGCCGCGGCTATGCCATCACCGAGGACGCCTTCAATCCGGCCGTCGACGACGACCGCTGAGCCTTTCCGCCGCCCACGGCGAACCAGACAAACCGAGGAGATTTCGAATGAGTGCAGTCACTGTAAGGGTTGGCGACGATCTCTTGAGGCGCGACAGCGCCTATGAGGCGGACCGCACGTCCGTTCTGTTCGTCGACATGCAGCGCATCTGGTGCGAGCCCAACCTCGACCCGACCCACCCGCAGGACGCCGACAGCTATTATCACCAGCGCCTGCGCCAGACCGTGATCCCCAATCAGGTGCGCATTCTGGAGGCGGCGCGCAAGGCCGGCTGCGAAGTGCTGCACACGATCATCGAGAGCCTGACGCTCGACGGCCGCGACCGTTCGCTCGATCACAAGCTCTCCGACATGCACGTGCCGAAGGGATCACCCGAGGGGCAGGTCATTCCGGAACTCGCGCCGATCGACAACGAGATCGTGCTGCCGAAGACCTCGTCGGGCGTCTTCAACTCGACCAACATCGACTACATCCTGCGCAATCTCAACACCCGCTATCTGATCATCGCGGGCGTCATCACCGACCAATGCGTCGACATGGCCGTGCGCGATGCCGCCGACCGCGGCTATCTCGTCACCGTCGTCAGCGACGCCTGCGCCACCTACAGCGAGCAGCGCCATGACGCGGCCCTTCGCGCCTATTCGGGCTACTGCTGGACAACCGACACCGACACCGTCGTCAGCCGCCTGAACGGCCTGCGCCAGGCCTGAGCGTGCGCAGAAAAACAAGACTGGAGGGGAATCCATGACTGAAACCAACAACGGCAAGGCGGCAGAACTGACCGAACTCGCCACCTTCGTCACGACAGACATCGCCGGCATCACCCGCGGCCGCAGCTTTGCCGCGAGCGAGATCGACAGCTACCTGCGCAAGGGGGTCGGCTGGGTGCCGGCCAATCTGGCGCTGACGCCCTTCGACATGATCGCCGAAAACAACCCCTGGGGCTCGGCCGGCGACCTGCGGCTGATGGCGGATCCCGCCAGCAAGGCGCGCGTCACCTGCCTGCCAGACGAGACGCCGCTGCATTTCTATCACGCCGACATCACCGACCTCCAGGGCAATGCCTGGGACTGCTGCGTGCGCAGCTTCCTGAAACAGACGCTGAAGGAATACGAACAAGTCGGCCTCAAAGTCATTTCAGCCGTCGAGCAGGAGTTCCAGTTACTCGGCGTCGACTGGCCGGATGCGCCGTCCTTCGGCCTGCGCGCCCAGCGCCGTGCCGAACCCTTCGGGTCTCTGCTGATGACCGCTTTGCAGGAAGCCGGCGCCGAGCCGGAAATGTTCCTGCCGGAATACGGCAAGGACCAGTTCGAAATCACCTGCCGTCCCGCCGACGCGCTGACCGCCGCTGATCGCGGCGCTACCATCCGTGCAATCACCAAGGAAGTCGCCGCCCTCTTCGGCTGGAATGCGAGTTTTGCCCCGAAGACGGTCTCGAATGGCGTCGGCAACGGCGTGCACCTGCATGTGAGCTTCACCGATCTCGACGGCAATCCGGTGACCTTCGACGCGGCGCGTCCTGGCAGGCTCTCCAAGATCGCCGGTGCCTTTGCCGCCGGCGTCATCAAGCATCTGCCGGCGCTGACCGCCTTTACCGCTCCATCGGTGCTTTCCTACATGCGGCTCGTGCCCCACCATTGGAGTGCGGCCTATACCTGCCTCGGTGAAAAGAACCGCGAAGCGACGCTGCGGATCTGCCCGACGCTGGACCTGCCCGGCAGCAATCCGGCCAAGCAGTTCAACATGGAGTATCGGGCGGCCGACGCCTGCGCCAGCCCCCACCTTTCGCTGGCTGTCCTCTTGAAGGCCGGGCTCGAAGGCATCAGGGCCGGGCTCGAGCAGCCGCCCCTGATCAATTCGGACCCGTCCGATTTCTCGGCGGCAGAGCAGGAGAAGCTCGGCATCCGTCGCCTGCCCGCAAGCCTGCCGGAAGCGCTGGACACACTCGCCGTCGATACTGTCGTCACCGGCTGGTTCTCGCAAGACTTCCTTGCCTGCTACATGGCGATGAAGCGCAAGGAGATCGACATCGTCGACGGGCTCTCGCCGGACGAACTCTGCGCCCGCTATGCGGCGGTCTACTGATTGATGGATGGGCAGCCCATGACCTCGACAACGGCCATCAAGAGCCCCGAACAGGGCGCGCGACACGACCCAAGCGCGCCGCTGCTTTCGATCGACGAACTGCCGCCCTACGCGGTCTTCAATCCGGACGGCACCTCGCCGATCCTGCTTTTGTGCGAACACGCCTCCAACCGGATGCCGCGCGCGCTCAGCGATATGGGGCTGCCGTTGCACGAGCGCCAGCGCCACATCGCCTGGGATATCGGCGCCATGGCGCTGGCCCAGCATTTGAGCCTCAGCCTCGATGCGCCTTTGTTCTTCACCAACTATTCGCGGCTGGTGATCGACTGCAACCGGCCGCTTTCCGCACCCTCGATGATCCCCGAGGTCAGCGAGACGACGGAAATTCCCGCCAACCGAAGCTTAAGCGACGAAGAGCGGCAGCAGCGGATAGACACGCTGTTCACGCCTTTTGCCAACGCCGTCAGCCGCCGTCTTGACCGGCTTGAAGGCGAAGGCAAGCGGCCCTTCGTCGTCGGCATCCACAGCTTCACGCCCGTCTATTTCGGCAAGCCACGCCCCTGGCAGGCGGGCATTCTCTATCGCGACGCGGTCGATTTCGCCGGCGCGCTGATCCGTGAACTGGCGAGCGAACGCGAACTGACGATCGGCGACAACGAGCCCTACAACATCCACCCGGACGAGGATTACACCGTGCCGGTCCATGCCGATGCGCGCGGGCTTCCGGGCGTTCTGGTCGAGGTGCGCCACGATCTGATCGACACGCATGCGGGCGTCGCCGCCTGGGGCGAACGCCTGACCCGCTGTCTGAAAGCCAGCATCGGGGAAGTCCGGTGACCGCACTCTACGAGAGAGACCGAGCGGCAATCGCCAACCTGCAGAAGCTGCGCTTCTTCCCGCTTGCCGTGACCGGTGGCCGCGGCGCGCGGGTGATCGAGGAAAGTGGCCGTGAACTGATCGACCTCTCCGGTGCCTGGGGCGCAGCAAGCCTTGGCTATGGCCACCCGGCGCTGGTCGAGGCAGTCTGCGGTGCTGCGGCAAATCCCGCCGGCGCCAGCGTTCTGTCTGCGGCCAACAGACCGGCAACGGCGCTTGCCGAAAAACTGCTCGCGGCCTTTCCCGGGGCGGGCGACAACAAAGTCTGGTTCGGCCATTCCGGATCCGACGCCAACGAGGCGGTCTTCCGCGCCGTCACCAAGGCGACGGGACGATCGGGCGTCATCGCCTTCGTCGGCGCCTATCATGGTTGTACCGTGGGTTCGATGGCCTTTTCCGGGCATAGCGTGCAGTCGGGCGCGGCCAAGGCAGAGGGCCTGCTGTTGCTGCCCTACCCCGATCGCTACCGCCCCTATCGCGACGACCCCACGGGTGGCGCGATCCTCGCTGAATTGCGGGAGCGGCTTGAGGCGGCGCCCGAACATTTCGCCGCCGCCTTCATCGAGCCGATCCAGTCAGACGGCGGCCTGATCGTCCCGCCGCCCGGCTTTTTCAAAACCTTTGCCGCGATCTGCCGTGAATACGGCGTGCTTGTCGTCTGCGACGAAGTGAAGGTCGGGCTTGGCCGCAGCGGTCGGCTGCACTGCTTCGAGCACGAGGAGTTCGTCCCCGACATCCTGACCATCGGCAAGGGCCTCGGCGGCGGGCTGCCGCTTTCCGCCGCGATCGGTCCGGCGCGCATCCTTGATTGCGCCAGCGCCTTTGCCATGCAGACGCTCCACGGCAACCCGATCTCCTGCGCCGCCGGACTTGCCGTTCTCGAAACCATTGAACGCGAAGAACTTGCGCAGGAAGCCGAGCGCAAGGGCAAATTGCTGCGCGACGGCCTGGCAAGGCTTGCCCAACGACATCAACTGATCGGCGATATCCGCGGTCGAGGTCTTGCCTGCGGCGTCGATCTCGTCCTCGATCGGCAAACACGGGCGCCAGCGCGAACGGAAGCGGCGAAACTCATCTATCGGGCCTATGAACTCGGCCTCGTCGTCTACTGTGTCGGGATGAACGCAAACGTTCTGGAGATGACCCCGCCACTAACCATCGCGGACACCGATATCCGTCAGGCACTGGGCGTTCTGGAACAGGCCTTTGCCGAAGCAGGTGCCGTTCCCGATGACGTCGTCGCGCAGTTTGCGGGCTGGTGACCACAACAGCCTGCGCCCGCGAGGGCCAGGACCTTGAGGTGAAACCCGTCCCGACTGCCAGCATGAGCGCAACGGCGGCAAGCAGGGCGGCCACCGTCGCCCGGCTCGACGCTACAGATCGAAGGACGCAAGGATCGGGCAAGGACCCGACTTGTCAGTGGCACATTCCCCGACCAGTCGCTGCAAGGCTTTCCGCGCCTGTTGAAGCTCGGCGATCTTGGCATCCAGCGCACCAATGCGGTTTTTCGCAAGGTTTCGCGCTCTCTCCCTGTCTTCTCCAGAATCGAGATCGAGAAGCTCCTTGATCTCCTCGAGCGTGAAGCCGGCCGTTTGGGCCTGCCGGATGAACTGAAGGCGGCGGACGTCTCCGTCACCGTAATGGCGGATGCCCTCAAGCCTTCGTGGCGTGTCCAGCAACCCTCGCCGCTGATAGTAGCGGATCGTCTCCACGCCGACGCCGCCGGCTGCTGCAAATTTTCCGATCGTCAGTTCCATGGGCTCTTGACTCCGTACCATGGTACGGAACGTATGGTCGTGCCAACAGTTTCACAAGAGTAAAAGGAGACGTGAGATGTTGGACAGGACGAACCAAGGACAGGCGCGCAAGAAGGCCGTTCTCTATCGAATGGTCATGGGTGAGCATACCTGCCCCTATGGCTTGAAGGCGAAAGACCTGCTCAAGCGGTCGGGCTACGATGTCGACGACCGCCATTTGACAAGCCGCGAAGAGACCGACGCCTTCAAGGCACAGCACGGCGTGGCGACGACACCCCAGGTGTTCATCGATGAAAACAGGGTCGGAGGATACGACGACCTGAGAAGGTTTCTCGGAAAGCCGGTCGCTGACCCCAAGGCGACGAGCTACCGCCCTGTCGTCGTTCTGTTCGCCTTGACCGCCTTGATGGCGATGGCCGCCAGCTACGCGGTCGACGGCAGCCCGTTCACGCTGCGCGCGGGCGAATGGTTCATCGCCTTCTCGATGGTCGTGCTTGCGCTCCTGAAGCTCCAGAACGTCGAAGGTTTTGCGACGATGTTCCTGAACTACGACTTGCTGGCGAAGCGCTGGGTTCCCTACAGCTACATCTATCCCTATGCCGAAGGCCTCGCCGGGGTCCTGATGATAGCGGGAGCGTTGAACTGGCTGTCGGTTCCGGTCGCGCTGTTCATCGGCACGGTGGGAGCCGCATCGGTTTTCAAGGCGCTCTACATCGACAAGCGGGAACTGAAGTGCGCCTGCGTCGGCGGATCCAGCAACGTTCCTCTCGGCTTCATCTCGCTCACGGAAAACCTGATGATGATTGCCATGGCCGTCTGGATGGCCGCTGCCTCGTTCGGCATAGCGGTCGGACACGCCATGTAGCGGGCCTGTTCCGATCGGCGGCAACGCGCCCAATGGGCGGTTGCACCGATCGGACATCACATTCAGCAGAAGCCTCACAGAAAGCAGCTGGATCACAGCCAGGTTTCGGATCGCAATTACGATGCGCGCCTGCCGCCGCGGGTGAAGCGATCGTCTATCGGAACAGGCGGTCGACGTAGTCGCGACCGAGGCCGACTTTCTCGTAGTGGTCGCGACAAAGCGCGATGTAATTATGCACGTCGAAGAAGCCGTCTGGCTCGCCCTTCTCGTCGAGCCAGATCAGCGGCCCCTTGACCTGGAAGAACACCTTCATCGGCTGTTCGTGTTCATAGGCAACCAGGGTATGGCCCTCTCCCGGCGTCTCATAGACGAAATCGCCGGCTGTTGCCGTCCAGTCGTGTTCCAGGTAGCCCCACTTGCCCGAGATCGTATAGGCGAAGACTTCGTGGGGATGGTAGTGGCGGTTTACCAGCCCCGCCTTCTTCGCCATCAGGATATCGCACCACTTGTTCTGCGTCGGCGAGATCCAGAGCGGCCGTGACGATACGGTTTCGGTAAAGGGCACATAGAAGCGCTCGTCCTCCGTCGCCGCATTTTCCAGGTAGACCTCGGGCAAGGCATCCGGCTGGAACACCTTGGTGATCGGCTTCAGGTCCTTCCAGAATTCCGTTGTCGCAAGCTCAGGCATGATGTCCTCCGGGTTTGGTCCAGTGCTCAGGCGCGCACGTGCACGTTCAGCAACGCAGCGCCCCGTTTGGTATCGATGTGGCCGATGGCGCGCTTCAGCGCTGCTGCCAGTTCCTCCCCGCGGCTGACGGTTTCGGCATGGGCATTGCTGGCCTCGGCGACCTTGGCGAAGTCGGGAACCGGCGACAGCGAGGTGAGCGGCATCCGGTTTGCTTTGGCGGCATAGCCTTCGGGATAGACGCCGAGCACCGACTGGCGCACGGCACCCCACTCCGCATTGTTGAGGATGACGATGAGGATCGGCAGAGCCAGCGCCTCGGCGATCTGGTGGCAGGCGGCCGGATTGGAAAAGATGTAGGAGCCGTCGCCCATCGTCGCGACGATCAGCCTGTCGCGGTCGGCCAGCTGCATACCGAGCGCGGCCGGAAACGCCCAGCCGAGACCGCCGGAATGCGGCTCCTGATACCAGGCGCGCGGGTGATCGAGCCTGATCGGCGCAAGCGGGCAGCCAAGCTCGGAAAGCACGCTCGCCTCGCGGCCGGCAATAGCCTCCGACAGTTTCAGGCTCACCCATTCCTTGGTCATGGGATCGGCCATGCCGGCGACCGCCCTCGCCTCTGTCGCGTCGCGGGCGGCGCGATTGGTTGCGGCCACGAGCCCGCGGCGCGCCTCGACATCGGGCGACACTGGAAATTGCCGCAAGGCATCCTGCAGGGCCAAGAGCCCCGCATCGATGTCGCACGCAATCGTCACGTCGGAACGGAAATAGCGAACGGGGAACCGTTGAAACAGCGGATCCTGCCCGAGCTGGATCACCTTGCAGCCGGGTTTGAGCCGATGGATATCCGGCGACCATGGCGCCAGCGCATCGATGACGAGGATGACGTCGGCGTCCTCCACCAGCACTTTCGGATCGGCGGCGGCCGCCATCGGATGATCGGTGGCAATCGCAAGCTGCACCGCCCAGTACTGGCAGACAGGAATGCCGCGATCGAACGCAAGAGACGACAGGGCCTGAAAACCGGCTTCGGAGCCCGCCCCGCGTTGGGCGACAATGAGCGGGTTTTGAGCCCCGGCGAGCAGTTGGGCCGCGGCGGCGATCGCCTCTGCCGACGGCGCATGCACGGCCGGCTTCATCGACAGCGGCTCGGCAAGCCCGTCGCTCGGACAGGGGCGGCAGAGCACCTCGCGCGGCAGGCTCATATAGACGGGCCCGCGCGGCGTCGAGGTGGCAATGGCATAGGCCCGGTCGACCATTTGAGGCACGTGTTCGGCAAAGCGCAGCTCGTCGTCCCACTTGACCGCCTCGCGCACCAGCGCCGCCTGGTCGCGCATCTCCTGGCCCCAGCCGATCGGCACCGTGCGCGAACCGAGCTGACCGCGCTCGGTGACCGGCGTCTTGCCCGAAAACAACAGGACCGGGATGTGCTCGGTGGCTGCGTTGATCGCGCCGATCGCGCAATTGGCGAGCCCGACATTGGTGTGGGCCATGACCGCCTGCGCTCGTCCGGTCGCCAGATAGTAGCCATGCGCCATGCCCATTGCCGCGCTTTCGTGCGGCATGACGATCGCCTCGGGCAAGGCCACACCCTTGGCTTCAGCCTCAGCCAACCCCTCGATGATCGGCGGGAAGTCCGTTCCGGAATTGGCGAAGATGTAGTCGACGCCGACCGCTTTCAGGCGTGCGAGCAAGGCGCCGCCTGCCGTCATCGTTCTTGTATCGTGTTCGCCGTTCTCACTGGCCAAAGTGCGCTCCCTTGCGTTGTCAGCAGCTCATGCCGCCATCGACCATCAGCATCGTTCCGGTGACGAAGCTCGACTG
Source organism: Ensifer sp. PDNC004 (assembly GCF_016919405.1). Taxonomy (NCBI): domain Bacteria; kingdom Pseudomonadati; phylum Pseudomonadota; class Alphaproteobacteria; order Hyphomicrobiales; family Rhizobiaceae; genus Ensifer; species Ensifer sp. PDNC004. The sequence continues at coordinate 182,964 of NZ_CP070354.1, read as the reverse complement.
ATCCGAGGTGAGGTAAAGCACCGAACGGGCAATCTCATTTGGCGTTCCATGCCGCCCGAGCGGGATCATCCGGTTGAAGAATTCGGTTCCGTCTTCGTCGATCGCAGCTCCCAGGCCCTGTTCGACCGCAAGCTGGAAACCGTTGTCGATCGGGCCGGGGTGAATGGTGTTGACCCGGATGCGCCGCGGCGCCAGTTCCTTCGCCAGGCAGCGCATCAGGCCGACCTGCGCATGTTTGGCGGTGATGTATGCGTAGACGCCGGCATCGCCCCGGGTGGCTGCCACCGACGAGGTAATGACGATGCTGCCGCCATCGCGCATTGCCGGAACCGCATGTTTTGCGGCGAGGAACGCGCCCTTCACATGTACGGCCTGGACCGCGTCGAACACATCGTCGGGATAATCGGCGATCGGCGCCACAGTGCCGAAATTTCCGGCATTGGAGACCAGTACGTCGATCGGCCCGAAGCGCGCGACGGTTTCGCCGACATAACGCTGCGTCTCGGCCCTGTCGGAAACGTCAGCCGCGATGAGCAGGATACGATCGCGCGGCAAGCCTTCCGCCGCAGTCTCCAGTGATGCCATGGAGAGATCGACGAGGGTGACGTTGGCGCCTTCGGCCAGAAACAGCCTGGCACAGGCAAGGCCAAGGCTGCCGGCCCCGCCGGTCACGATGCAGGTCTTGCGTTCAAGTGCTGGCACGTGGCGGATCTCCTTTCGAACGCATCTGTTGCCGTCCTTCCGGGAAGCCGCGTCCACCCTCAAGCGACGCGGAGCCGGCGGTCGACGTGCACTTAGATCGGGTAGTGGATCGGACCGTCCTGGATCGTGACCCATCGCAGCTCGGTGAACTCGGCGATGCCGGCCTTGCCGCCGAAGCGGCCGTAGCCGCTTTCCTTGACGCCGCCGAACGGCATCTGCGCCTCGTCGTGCACGGTCGGCCCGTTGATGTGGCAGATGCCGGACTCGATGCGACGCGCGACGGCCATCGCCCGGTTGACGTCGCGACCGAATACGGCCGAGGACAGGCCGTATTCGGTGTCGTTGGCGACCCGGACGGCTTCGTCGACCGACCCGACACGCACCACAGAAACCACCGGCCCGAAGCTTTCCTCGCCATAGATGCGCATGGACGGAACGACACGGTCGAGCAGGATGGCATCGACGATCGTGCCGTTGATGCCGCCGCCGGCAGCAAGGACGGCGCCCTTGGACACGGCGTCGCGAACGAGCGCATCGATGCGCTGCGCGGCGTGGGCGTCGACGACAGAGCCGAGCGGCGTTTCGCCCTTGCGCGGATCGCCTGCCTTGAGCGTCTTGACCTTGGCGGCCAGCGCCTCGACGAAGCGATCGGCAATCGCATCGTCGACGACGATGCGTTCGGTCGACATGCAGATCTGCCCCTGGTTCATGTAGGCGCCGAAGGCCGCCGCAGCGACCGCCTGGTTGAGGTCGGCATCATCGAGCACGACAAAGGGCGCCTTGCCACCGAGTTCGAGCAGCGCCGGCTTCAGGTGGCGCCCCGCCGTTTCGGCGATGATGCGCCCGACGCGCGTCGACCCGGTGAAGTTGACGCGCCGCACGGCCGGATGGGCGATCAGCGCCTCGACGATCGCGCCGGCGTCTTCCGGTGCGTTCGACACGGCATTGAGCACGCCATCGGGCAGGCCCGCCTCGTGCAGCGCGTCAACAATCAAACGGTGGGTTCTGGGGCAGATTTCCGATGTCTTCATCACGACGGTGTTGCCACAGGCAAGCGGCATGGCGATGGAGCGCACGCCGAGAATGACCGGCGCATTCCACGGCGCGATCGAGAGCACCACGCCGGCCGGCTGGCGGACCGCCATGGCAAGGCTGCCCGGCCGGTTGGAGGGGATGATCTCGCCGGAAATCTGGGTCGTCATCGAAGCGGCTTCGCGCAGCATGTCTGCGGCAAGGCCGACATTGAACATCGCCCAACCCGCCGTTGCGCCGGTTTCGGCGGCCATCGCAGCGACGAATTCCTCTGCCTTTGCCTGCAGGCGGTCTGCGGCGGCAAGCAGCAGCTTGCGACGCTCACGGGGACCGGTTGCCGCCCAGGCCGGGAAAGCCTTCGCCGCGGCGTTCACCGCGAGCCGCGCATCGTCGATGCTGGCGGCCGCCACCTTCGAGGCCACCTCGCCCGAGATGGGGTTCAGTCGCTCGAAGAAGCGCCCGTCCGCAGCCTCGATCTCGGCGTTGTTGATCTTCAATCCCAGCATGTTCATGGGTTTCTCCTTGTCGAAATTTCAGACGGCGGCGCCGAGGAATGCGCGCTGGACAGCGGCATCGTTCATCAGCGCCTGTGCGGTGCCTTCGCCGGTGATGCGCCCGGCTTCGGCGAGGTAGCCGCGATCGGCGATCGATAGGCTCATCTTGACGTTCTGCTCGACGATCAGCAGCGCAAGCCCCGCCTCGCGGATCCGTCCGAGACTGGCGAAGAGTTCGCCGACGACGACCGGTGCGAGCCCCAGGCTCGGTTCGTCCAGCATCAGAAGGTCCGGCTTGGACATCAGCGCGCGGCCGATCGCCACCATCTGTTGCTCGCCGCCAGACATGGTGTTGACGTATTGGCGCCTTCGGTCGCGCAGTTTCGGGAACAGCTCATAGACAAAGGCCTGACGGTCGCGCGCGCCGTCTCTTGCCCGCCTTGCATAGGCGCCAAGGGCGAGGTTCTCCTCAACCGTCAGATCGCCAAAAACGCCGCGACCCTCCGGTACCAGTGCGATACCGGCTTCGACCACATCATGCGCTGAGGTACCGGTAATATTGCGGCCCTCAAAGGTGATGCGCGCACCGGCGTCCGGCCGAACCAGGCCGGCAATTGCCTTGAGCAACGACGATTTGCCGGCGCCATTGGCGCCGAGGATGACGACCGTTTCGCGTCGGCAGACCTCGAGCGACAGGTCGCGAAGCGCAACATGGCGTCCGTAGTGCAGGCAGAGATTGCTGACTTCAAGCATGGCCATCTCCAAGATAGGCTTTGACGACCTCGGGATCGGTCAGCGTCTCGGCCGTCGGCCCATCGGCGATCTTTCGCCCGGCATTCATGACGACGCAACGGCCGCAAAGGGCCCGGATGGCATCCATCACGTGCTCGACGAGCAGGATGGTGATGCCGCGATCGGCAAGTCCCTGGATCAGGTCGATGCCGGTGCGAAGCTCCGTCGGGTTGAGGCCTGCGAGCCATTCGTCGAGCAGCAACAGTTCGGGCTCGGCCGCCAGCGCGCGGGCAAGCTCCATGCGCTTCTGGTCGATGTAGGTCAATTCCTGCGCGCTCTGGTCGGCCCTTTGCGCAAGGCCGACCTCCGCAAGCCGGGCAAGCGCCTCGCTGCGGGCCTCATCCCCCCAAAGCTTCCGCCGGCCGAAGGCGAGTGCGGCGATAACGTTCTCGGCGACGGTCAGCGATGGCAGTCCACGAACCAGCTGGAAAGTCCGGGCAACCCCCTTCAAGGCGATCCGGTTGGGCGCCAGACCGGAAATGGTCTTACCGTTGAGCGCAATTGTTCCGCCTGACGGCGCGAGGTGCCCCGAAATCATGTTGAGCACGGTGGTCTTGCCGGAGCCATTCGGCCCGAGCAGCCCGACGATTTCGCCTTTGGTCAGTGAGAACGACGCGGCGTTGACCGCGGTCAGCCCGCCAAAACGCTTCGTCAGGCCGGAAATGGTCAGGATCTCGCTCATTGTGCCCCTCCTGCAGCCGGCTTGATGGCCGGTCGGCGCCAGCGGCTCCAATGTTCTTCGGCAAAGGCGAGCACACCGCGCGGCAGAACGAAGACGATGTCGATAAAGAGCAGGCCGAGGATGATCGAATAGTGGTTCGGGAAATTGGCCGAGAGCCACTCGAACAACAGGAAGAGCGGCACCGCCCCGAAGATCGGGCCATAGAGCCGGTTGGCGCCACCGAGCAGGGCCATGATCAGCGTCAGGAACGACACCGTCGGGTTGAACGCGATGGAGGGTTCGACATAGGTCCATCGCGGCGCCTGGATCGCTCCGACCAGCGTGATGATCACCGAGCTCAAGGCAAAGAGCGCAAGCTTCAGCCGGGCAATATCGATGCCGCAATGGCGCGCCACGACTTCGTCGTCGCCGATGACCTTCAGCGCCAGCCCGAAGCGGCTGCGGACGATCGCAAAGGACAAGAGGAAGGTGACGGTGGCAAGCGCCAGCAGCTGCCAGTAGATGCCCTCGGGCGTCACCGGCAGGAAGATGTAGCGGCCGAGCGTTCCCGTCATGTTGACCTCGTACCAGGTGACCAGCTGGCGCACCAGTTCGGCAAGACCGAAGGTGAAGATGACGAAATAGACCCCGGCAAGTCGCAACGTCGACAGACCGACGACGACCGCAACGACAAGGCCGATCGCGGCGGCAACGAGAAGCAGCAGCGGATAGCTGAGGCTCTCGCTGAAGACGGCGACCGTGTAGGCGCCTATGCCGAAGAAAGCGACGGTTGCAAGCGACACATAGCGCGTCGGGCCGGAGAACATCGCCCAGGCGGACGCAAGCGTCACGTAGCCGAGCATGCCGATCATCAGCGTTACGCCGTAAGGACCGACGAGGTAGGGAACGAAGGCCAGACTGCCGATCACCAAGGCGAAAAACAGGGCTGACAAACGTGGAATACGGCTCATCGCGCAGCCCTCCCGAACAGGCCGGCGGGACGCCACAGCAGCACCACGAGGAAGATGGCATAGGTCGCGGCCAGCGTCAGGCCAGGATCGAGATAGGTGGCGACGAAGGTCTCGACGACGCCGAGGATGAGGCCGGCCGACAGTGCACCGGGAACGTTGCCGACACCGCCCATGATGACGACGATCAGCGCCTTCATGGTGAAGACGACGCCGGAGGTGGCGGTAAACGTCTGGTACATGGAAATGACCACGCCACCGGCCGCGGCAAGTGCGCCGCCGAGCGCAAAGGCCAGGCGGGCCGCACGGTCGACATCGATGCCGACGAGCGGCGCCGAGCCGGGTGCGACCGAGACGGCGCGCAGCGCCGTTCCCCAGAGCGTGCGCGTGAGGACCAGATAGAGAGCACCTGCAAAGACGGTGGCCAGCACGAAGGCGAGCAGCCGGTTGGCAGCGATCGTGGTTCCGAACACATCGACAGCGATATTGAGATAGCTGTAGCTGGTGAAGTTGGCGCCGAAGGCGACGAGCAGCACGCCCTGGATGACGAAGAGCAGGCCGAAGGTCGCCAGGATGGAATCGATCTCGAGGCTCGCCTTGTCTTTCGCCCTCGCCACCAGCGGCCGCATCATCACGGCATAGATCAGATAGCCGAGGGCAAAGCCGGCAGGTGCAGCGACCAACAGGCCGAGCACCGGATTAAGCCCCCAGAAATTGAACAGGCTATAGGCCAGGAAGGCCGCAGCGATGATGATTTCGCCATAGGCGAGATTCATGATCCGCGCGATGCCGTATTGGAGCGTCAGCCCCATCGCGACAAGCGCATAGGTTCCGCCGAGCACGAGCCCGGACAAAAGGGCCGTGGCGAACATCGGCCTCCTCCTCTATTTCACTCTTTGGGACCGTCGCGATCGCGCGCCTGCCCCTTAGGATCGCCCCTCCCCGCGATGGGGATGGGGCTTGTCTCGCTTGACTGACCAGGACGCCGGCACGGCGCGCCGCGGCGGCCTTCCTGCTCGGCTCTACCCTTCGCAGTTTTCCGGCCGATGCGGTCTCAGGCTACTTCCAGGCCTGGCGCGGCAGGACGGGTTTGCTCGCGCCCTCCCGGTCGCCTGGCGCCACGCCGACGAACTGGCCGTTCTGCCATTGTCCCGTCCACCAGAGCTTGCGCAACTGGTTGTCCTCGAACCGGGTTTCGCCGATGACGGTTTCGAACGTGCCGCTCGAAAGTTCGGCAGACACCGCCTCCCGGTCGAGACCCTTGCGCTTGATCGCCTCCTGCAGCATCTGCAGGCTGGCATAGGTGATGACGCTGCCCCAGTAATCTGGCGCGACGCCGGTGACGGCTTCGTGGCGCTTGCGATAGTCGGCATTGGCCGCGTTGTTCGGGTCGATGCCACCCAGGCTCATGATGCCTGTGGCATTGTCGCCGTTGTTCTTGCCGTAGACCGGAAAGCCGGTGCCAACCCCGAGATAGAGCACCTTGGGATTGAAGCTTGCCACCTGTGCCTGCTGCGTCAGCGCGAAAGTATCCGGCGGATAGGAGAAGGCAACGAAAGCATCGGCGCCGCTTGCCTTCGCCTCGTTGATCATCGGCGAGAAGTCGGAGGTGCCGACAGGATAGGTCTTGTCATAGACGACCTCGATGCCGGCTTCCGCGAAGGCCGGACGGGCGGCCGTGACCAGATCGATGCCGAAGCCGTCGGCAACCGAGACCATCGCCACCTTGGTGTTGATCGTGCCGGCCTTGCTGGTTTCGGCAAGGATCGCGGCGAGCGCCCGCGCATAGTCGTGGCCGCCGCCCAGCATCCAGAAGCTCTTCTTCCAGCGCTGCACGAATTGCGGCGCCTTGTCGGTGACGGCAGAGACGGCGAGCTGCGGATAGCCGTAGCGGTCAAACAGCGGTGCGACGGCCAGGTTGAAGCCCGTGCCCCAGGGCACGAGCATGAAATCGACCTCGTCCTGGGTCGCCAGGCGCTCGACCGCTCGCACGACCTCTTCGGACGAGGAGCGGTCGTCATACTCGATGACTTCGATCGGCAGTTTCGAACCGTCAGGCAGTTCGAGGCCGCCGGCGTCGTTCACGTCCTTTACCCAAAGCTGGTAGTTCGGCAGCGTGGTAATGCCGGCACCGCCCGCGTTCGGCCCGGTCTTCGAGATCGCATAACCGATCTTCACGGACTTGCGGTCCTCAGCCACCGCCGTGCTGGCGATGCCGCTGGCGAGCATGATCACGGCGAGCGCCGTCGTTCGCAGGACTTGCCTGCGTCGAAAGGTTTTCATGATTCTCCTCCCATTTGCCCGCGTGGTGCGAGCCCCGTCGTCATGCTCGCCTGGTGCCCGTTCTCCTCCGGCATCCAGAAGCTGTATTCGACCATCTCAGGCTAATACCGGCCCTGTCGCTACGGAATAGACTTTTACAAGAGATACTTGTACTTTTCACGGAAACCGGGATCACGATGTGACGCCAGCTTCCAGCACCTCTGCAACGAACCAGCCAACCACAAGCGCACGCCCCGCCGGCCCCACCGAGGCACGAGTGTTCAAGGCGGCCCTGTCGCAATCGGAATGGACGTTCCGCGGGACCCGTAACCGGATCTTCGTCGTGCTTTCGGGCGGCGGCCATATCCGCGTCGGTCGGCATGACGTTCCGCTATCCGGCCCGGCGATCGTGTGGGCGCCGGCAGGCGAGACAGGATCCGTCCTGTTCGACGCGGGCGCCGAGGGGGCGTCGCTGGCTATTCCCGATCTCGTGCTCGGTTCGGCGATGCCGACGGGCGCCGTCTTTGCCCAGGTGCGCGAAGCGATCGCTCGCCCGATCCTTGGCGCCCGTATCCCGGTCGCGGCTGCCCGCCAGTTGTCCCAGGCGTTGCAAGCCATAGAACAGGAACTCAGCGCCAACGAGCCCGGCGCACAGGAAGTCATCCGCCATCAACTGGCGCTGGTGCTGATCTCCATCTGGCGGCTGGCAAACCCCGGTCACGACCGGCCGCAACCGTCGCCGCGGGCGATCGTGCGCAGCTTCGTCCATCTCGTGGAACTGCACATTCGCGACCACTGGTCGATCGGCGCCTATGCCGAGGCGCTCGGCGTGACCGCCGACCGGCTGAACACCGCGACCCGGCGAGCGACCGGCCGAACCCCGATGGAACTCATTCACGAGCGGCTGATGACGGAAGCCTCGATCCTGCTCGACAATTCCGGCCTGCAGGTTTCAGAAGTGGCAGAAGCGCTCGGCTTCAAGGACGCCGCTTATTTCAGCCGGTTCTTCAAGCGCATCGCGGGCGTGTCGCCGCGCGCCCATCGCGCCGGCGCCGCCTTGAAGAGGAGCGACGTCAACACGAACTACGCGGCCTGGCCGTGAGCCTCAGGCAGTGTCGGGTGCGCGGTCGTCCGGATCCGGCGCGGTTGCCGATTTGCGGTGGTTTTGCTAGGTGTGCAACCAACGAATATTGAGGCGGATGTGGTAAAGTTTGGAAATTCCGCAGCCCTTACAAGGACCTACAATCGGGCTGTAATCCTCGACGCGCTTCGGCGGACGGAAAGTCTATCGCGGGTCGAGCTTGCAAGGTTGAGCGGCCTGACACCACAGGCCGTAAGGAACATTGTCGAAGACCTGTTGGCCGAAGGCTTCGTCAAACAGATCGGCAGGCGCAAGGGGCTTCGGGGTCAGCCGCAGATCGAGGTCGCCATCAATCCGGACCGCGGCTATTCGCTCGGCTTTCACGTGACCGGGTCCGAATGCCGGTACCTGGGCACCAATCTGGTCGGAGACGTCGTGTTCGAGGGCGGCGCCTTCAAGCTCACGTCGGACGCGGCGGAAATACGCCGTTCCCTGGAACAAATAGAAGCGGCCTGTTCGCAAAGCATGCAAGACAGGGCGCGGCTTGGCGTCGGGATCGCGGTCTCGGCCCCGCTTGCCATGCCACGGCACCGCGAGCCGCATTCGGATTATCTCGAGCAAGTCCGCACGATCCAGCATTTCTTCGGTCCGGACACGTGGATCGAGAATGACGCGAATGCAGCCGCGATGGCGGAAAATCTCTCAGGTACGGCCAAGGAACGAAGCGACTTCCTTTACATCTTCATTGGCGCCGGCGTCGGTGGCGCGATCGTGCGCGACAGCAAGCTGCAACGCGGCTATCGCGGGAACGCCGGCGAATTCGGTCACATCCTCGTGGACCCGAACGGCCCTCAATGCCACTGCGGCAACAGGGGCTGCCTGCACACCTATTTGTCGCTGGCCGAATTCGGCGATCGGATCGATCGCCTGGGTTCCGACGACGGCGAGATCAAAGCCTGGCTTGCAAGGGCGGTCCCTCCCCTCACGCGCGCCATCGTGACGTTGGAGAACGCATTCGACCCCGATCGGATCATTCTGGGCGGAACGGCGCCCGGCTGGTTGCTGGAGTTGCTTCTCGCGGGCGTGCAGGAAATCCTGCCGTCGACTTGCACGGACGAGGCTCATCAAAGGGTCGAGATTAGCAGGTTGGGCACCACGAGCGCGCTTTTGGGCGCATCCGCTCTTCCTCTCTTGAACCTGATGACGCCGCACCCGGATCTGCTGACGAAGCAATCGCTCGAGGGGATGCGGTAGGCAGGCGGCGCCGTTACCAGCCGACGCGATCACAGCGCTGAAGGTCAGCGCAACAGGGATTGGACATAACCAACCACGTCGATGTCTGGATCTGCAAGGATGTCCCTGGAAGGAGAAATGCCGCGTGCGAGAAGCTTCTTCCCCATCACAAACGATTTGCCATCGTTGATGGCGTCGACGGCGAGAAACCGTTCCTTGTCGAAATACCAGAGCGAGCGCGCGTCGGCAGTCTTTCCAGCGCGCGAAAGGACGTCGGTGTAACCCGTGTTCAGTCCGGCGATCTGCAGCTTCGCATCATATTGATCTGACCAGAACCAGGGCACTGGTACATAGGGTTTCGGGGAGCCCGCAATCGATGCTGCGGCAGCTTCGGCGAGGTCAATCGCGTTCTGTACGCACTCCAATCGGACCGTGCCTTGACCGTACGGGAAAGCGGCGCAATCTCCGACTGCGTAGACGTTTGGATCCGAGGTTCTGCCGAAGGCGTCGACCAGGATACCGTTCATCACGGCGAGCCCGCATCCTTCCGCCAGGCCGATGTTCGGGGTGATCCCAATTCCAACGATTGCGAAATCGATGGGCAGGATGGAGCCGTCGCTCGTCTCGGCTTCGGCGACACGGCCGTTGTTGCCGACGAAACGAACAAGGCCAGTGCTCTCCTTGATGGAGACCCCATGGCGCACGTGAAGTTTTCTTAAAAAGTCTGATGTCGCCGATGATGCAACACGATTGAGAATCCGGGCGTCCGCCTCGATCACCGTCACGTTCAGGCCGAGTTCAGCGCCGACGGCGGCAGCTTCCAGGCCGACATAGCCGCCACCGACGACGAGCATGGTCTTTCCAGGTATCATTTCAGGCATGAGCCGATCGGCATCCGCCTTGTTCCGCGCCACATAGACACCGCCCAGGTTTCCCCCGAGGGTCGCCGGCCACGCCCGTGGAGATCCGCCCGTTGCCAGAACGAGCGTTCCGTAGGCGCGCTCTTCGCCGGTATCGCACGTAACACGTTGCCGATTGCGATCGATGTGGTCGACCCGTGTCCCGGTCAAGATTTCGATGCCGAGGTCGGCGTACCAGCTCGCGGGCCTGAGCAAGATATCGGTGAGAGAAGCACCGCCCAGCAGGTAGCTCTTCGAAAGCGGCGGTCTTTGGTAAGGCAGCACTGCTTCATCGGCAATGATCGTGATCGGCCGCTCGACCTTGAGCGCCCTCAACCGGGCAGCCGCGGCAACGGCAGCCTGGCCGCCACCCACTATCACTATCGCACTCACGGTTCTGCCATCCCTTCTGAGCCAAAAGCTCGACGATCGTTCCTGGTTATCCCTGCACTTCGGGGACACGCACGGTCAGCCCGTCCAGGTCGGGCTTCAACTTGATCTGGCAGGCAAGTCGGCTTTGCGGCGTGAGGTTTTCCGACAATGACAGCATGTCGGCTTCATCGTCAGCGATCGATGGGAGCCTTGCCATCCAGTGCTCGTCGACATGAACCTGGCACGTCCCGCAACCGCATGTTCCACCACAGTCTCCAAGGATGCTCCCGACATTGTTGGCCAGCGCCAATTGCATGAGGCTGCCCACGGGCTCGGTGAGCACGACGCATTGCTCACCGTTCGATTGGATGAATTTCACTTCGATCATTGGCGCCTCAGTAAAGTGTTCGTTGATCGCCGACGCGGATCTTTTCCACCATCTCTTCCTTGTCGAGACCGGCAATCTGATCCGCTAGGATCTCACCGAGTGGCGGAAAATCTTCGCGCGTTGCAAAGGTTGCCGGATTCCAGAGTTTCGAGCGGATGACCGCCTTGGAGCAGTGAAAGAACACTTCCCTGACATGCACCCGGATCGCCACGCGCGGCGCCCTGCCCTGAATGGAAAGGGCTTCGAGCGCGCCGCCGGCCACGATGTCGGCAACGCCGTTGACGCGAAGGATCTCGCCCAGGCCAGGCACAAGAAACAGGCATCCGACCACGGGATCAGCCAGGATGTTTTCCATGGTGTCGAGCCGGTTGTTGCCAGGGCGGTCGGGGATAAGGAACGTGTTTTCATCCAACACGTGGACGAACCCCCTTGGATCCCCGCGTGGCGATACGTCTCCACCCGCCTGGCTGCGCGTGCCGATCAAGGCGAACGGAGACAGCGAGAGAAATTGAAGACAGTGTTTGTCGAGCCGGGTGAGTTGTTTGCTGACAACCAACGCCTCGGGCGCGGGAAAAATCTGTCGCAGTTCAGTTTGGTCAATTGAGCGCATGCCTTGCCCTCCCCTTGAGCGCAAGGAGTGTCAAAAAACCGACGCCTCGTCAATAAAGAAAAACAATTGTTTTATTATTATGCGCTCGATATGGTCGCCGAAGACCAACTCCCGGCCAATGGAGCGGATAATGCATGTCATCGAAACCAACAGCGCGAAGGTAACGTTCAACCCGCAGGGCGGGCATCTGGAGGAAGTCGCCTTTGGGAGGGGGGCCGACCGGATACGACCGATGCACCGTGCGCCCTGGCGCACAGGCGAGGACAATGGGGGCCGGCCGGAACGTGTACCCGCAGCCATGGGCCAAAGCCTCGCCAGTCTTTCCGGTGATTTCTTCTGCGCGCCGTTCGGGCACGATGACGTCAGCGGTACCGTCGAACACGGCTTGACCGCCAACGGGGTCTGGCTGGAAGAGAGCTGCCGGACAGATGCCGACGGCACGGTTACAGCGATCTTCCGGCTCGACGGCCAGGTTGCTGGCGCCGCTGTATTCAAGGAGCTGACGCTCAAGCCCGACCAGCCGATTGTCTATCAGCGTCATCGTTTCGTCGGGGGCTTCGGCATGCTTCCCGTCGCACACCATCCAATGGTCCGGATAACGGGAGAAGCATCTCTGAGCTTCTCGCCGAAAGCTTTCGGGGCAACGCCCGAACATGCCGTGGAAACCGACCCGCAATGCGGAAACTCGGCACTTATGTACCCTCAAGAGTTTGTCGATCTGACAAGCGTGCGACTGGAGGGAGGCGGCGCGGTGGACCTGAGCGTTCAGCCGGGTCCGCCCGATTCCGAGGATTTCCTGATCCTCGCGGAGGAGCCGAACTCGACCGTGGGATGGACCGCAGTGTCGGCGCGTGATGACGGATTCTTGTTTTTCTCCGTCAGGAACCCGCGGGCCTTGCCATTCTCGATGCTCTGGATGAGCAACGGGGGACGTCACTACGAGCCCTTCTCGGGCCGGCATCGGGGCGTGCTGGGACTGGAGGAAGGATGCACTTTCTTCGGCTACGGTCGCGAGGCAAGCAGCCGACCGAACTGGCTGAACAAGCGGGGTTACCCGACGGCAATCGAGCTTGTGCCGGACGGGGAAGTCGCCATCGGCTTTGCATTCGGTGCCATCCGCCTGCCCGATGGCTGGCGTGCCGTTTCCGACATCGGCGTTTCGCGCGAGAACCTGAGCATTTGGTCGGACACGGAGGCAACGGTCGAGTTGCCTTTCTGGATGGACGGCGTCTTCTCCCGGTAGGCGTTAGAACAGCAACTCGCCTATGGAGAGCCTGCGAAGCGCCAGGCAGACATTGGCGACCAGCGCCTCCTTTTTGGGGCCACGATCCGGGTAGCGGGTCATGTTGTCGCCATTGTGCATGAAGACATAACCTCCACGCCCCGTCGTCGTCGTCGGATACTGCCACGGCCAGTCCGCAGGCTTCGGGTCGCCCTCCGGTCCGACATCGGTCAGCCAGATCGCTCCGGGGGGCGGATCGCTCCAACCTCTCGCATATTGCCCGAATATGCCTTCCCAGCCATCGAAGTCGCCACCGAGATCGGCAAAGATGCCGAACCGGTCGTTGCGCACCCGTACCTTGATGTTGGTGAACGGGCGTGGCGAGACCGCATGGAAGGGGGCCATGAACGGCAGCCATGGCTGGCACGGCTCGGCGCAGATGACGAGGTTTCCGCCACGGGCGAGGAACGCAAGGAGATCGTCGGACCGGCTTTTCAGGAAGAACTCGTCGTGGCTGCTCGGAACATAGAGCGTGTCCGTCTTTTCCAGGAGTTCGGGCCCGAGTTCGTAAAGCGGCGAAAACGAGGTCTCAAAACCGGCACGTTCGAGACTTTTCTCGATCCAGGCGGGATGCCACTCCGAGGGCACATGCGAGCACTGCAGGTAGGTGAAGCGATTGTTCGACGGGCGCTTAATGCCGAGTTCACGGTTGAGCCAGGGATAGAAGGACTGAAGGAGCGGCAGTTTCCCGGCGTCCATTCAAGGCCAGGAATCTCTAGCCAGTCGGCATGCCCCTGCAGACTGACGACGAGAACGCCGCCACCCTTCAGATAGGCATTCAGGTGCTGTCGGTGCGGGACCGGCGCGGCTGCATCCATCGCATCCGGCATGATGACCGCGGCGTAGGTCGAAAGGTCAAACCGAGGCAGGTCGTGGATATAGATGAGGTCGTCGATATAGTGGTTGAAGTCCTGGAAGCTTCGCAGCTGTCAACTGTTGCCCCAGTGGATGTAGGCGATCCGCTTTGCGGCGTTGGGCGTCACGTTGCCGGAAGCATCTCGGCATAGATGCCGCTAGTGAAGTATCGCACCAGCGAATCCTTGTTCATGCCGACGATGCGATCGGCCTTTCCGTCCACGGCACGATAGATGATCGGCGCCGAACGGACGATCGTCACGACACGTTCCGGCGGTTTTGCGAACGTGATCGTCTTGCCGCGATGATCGAGGAAGGCCGTTTCGGCCGACGCCGCTCCCGGCAGGAGCGCCGATAGGAGCAGTGCGAGTGCAGTGAATGTCTTGAGGCGGCTTGACATGAAACGCTCCATCGAAAGGCCGGAAAGTCCGGGCCAACTTCGTTTTCATGAGCGCGCCAGTCAAGTTATAGCAACATGTCCAGCGCTCTGTAGATTTTTAGGGGTGGCGTCGCCTCGGAAGCGCTCCTCCTGAAATCAGTCAGAGCACTCTCTGCATGCCCCGGAGAGCTTCGTCGATTGTCCCAAGATGGCGCGCGACCGGCAGCTCCTTCACGTCTTTTTAACCATGACTCGTGAAACTGAGCCCATCCGGAGGCATGATGCCGACGTTCGTCTGGGGTAAAAGTGCATGCGTAAGCCGCAAGATCAGAAGCTGTCCTCCGGTGCGACCATTTCGGAGCCCGGCTACGTCGTCTCCCGCCGCGCCCTGCTTTCGAACCTCGGTATCATGACGCTGCTGGGTGCGTCCGGGTGCTCGCAGGCCCTCGAACTCCCATCGCTCGAGCCGTCCGGTCGTATGTCGCCTATGGGTGTTGACACCATGTCGACAGGGGCAATTCCACCGATCAGCGTCGACAGCAACATCACCGACAACAGCACGATGTATGCGTCGCTGGCCGACAACGGCTTCGTCATCCCGGCCATTTCGTTCCAGAAGGTCAAACCGGAATTCCGTCGTCAGATCGTTCGCGATCCCACCGGTGAGGCGCCGGGCACAATCGTGGTGCGGCTCAATGAGCGGCATCTCTATTGGGTGCAGGACGGTGGCGAAGCGGTCCGCTACGGTGTCGGCATCGGCAAGGCCGGCTTCGAGTGGAGCGGCCGTGCGGAGATCCAGTACACGAAGGTGTGGCCGACCTGGACGCCGCCCAGGGAGATGATCGCGCGCAAGCCTGAGCTGGTGAAATGGACGAACGGCCAGCCGGGTGGCCTCGACAACCCACTCGGAGCCCGGGCACATTACATCTTCAAGGACGGCCAGGACACCGGCTATCGCGTGCACGGCTCACCGGAGTGGTGGACCATCGGCACGCAGGCGTCTTCCGGTTGCGTGCGCATGATGAACCAGGACGTCGTCGATTTGTACAACCGGGTCAAGGCGTCGCCGATCAAAGTCCCGATTGTGGTGGCATAAGGCGATACGCCGCGTGAAACAGGGGCTGAGAGCGACGACGGCCCTGGCAAAATCAAACGCTCGACCTGACGCGCCGGACCACGCCTCCTCGACGGGCTGATCGCGTGCGAAATGGAACAAAGAAGACTCGGCGGGAAAGATACGGCTCCTTCATCGCACCTGCACAGTTGAGCCACGGCGCCCATCATTTAAGATACAAGGTCGGCGGGCCGGACTGATCGACGTCACGGCGCGACCGACAGCTGGATCATGCCGCGACATGCCGTCACCAATTACGATTAGAGCCGCCCGACAGGATGACATGCCCGCGCTTGGCGCGTTTGGCACGCAACTGACGGCACTCCATCATCAATGGGACCCCACGCGCTTCATCGCGGCGGGAGCCGGCACGAAGGCTTCCTATGGCCGATGGCTGCACAGTCAGCTTGAAGAGCCGGATGTCGTGGTCCTCACAGCCGAGCAGGAAAATGCAATCGTCGGATATGCCTATGCCTCTCGCGAGGGATACGACTACATGGCGCTCCGAGGGCCGGCCGGCGTCGTTCACGACCTTTTCGTGGATCCCGAACGTCGGAACCAAGGCATCGGCCGCATGTTGCTCGACGCGGCCGTTGCAGAGTTGCGAAAGCGAGGGGCTGGCCTGGTCGTGCTTTCCACCGCGCACAGGAACGAGGCAGCGCAACGGCTGTTCGCAACCGCAGGCTTTCGTCCGACGATGGTCGAGATGGCGCTGGACGATAAGGCTTGATCAGGTGGCATCTGCTCGCGGTTTGGGCAAGCCGACCTCCTCAACTCGACCTCCGAACGACCGAACGTAAAAGGAATGCGAAAGCCCGTTCGCTTGCGGCTGACCGGAAAAAGGGGCGCGCGTCCTGGGCACCAGAACATCGACAGTGAGGAGCGTCGGTCGCTTCGGAACCGATCGCACTGTGCTTCCGTTTCTCCTGCGCATCGACGACGGTTGTCGCTGGCTCCAACGCCTTCAGGGCAAATTCTTGCTGCCAGGCGTGGTCGGCGGCACCCCCTTCCAGGTAGGAGCCCCTATGCGCATCGCCTTCCTTGTCAACGCGATCGAGACCGAAAAGCCTTCCTATACGACAACGTCTTTGGCGCTTGCCGCGCTCGCTCGCGGCCACGACGTGCTCTATGTAACGCCGGGTGATTTCATCCTTGGCCCCGACGACGCATTAATGATCCGCGCAGCAAATCTTGGCGACGCGCGCCCCAAGAAATCCGAAACACTGCTGCGTGCTCTGATCGCTCCCGAACAGCAAAGAAACCTTGTCAATGTCGAGGAGGTGGATGTCCTGTTCTTACGGAACGACCCCTCGCTGGATGCCGATAGTCGCCCCTGGGCAGCGCATGCCGGCGCGAATTTCGGTCGGCTGGCCGCTGAGCGAGGCACGATCGTCGTCAACGACCCCTGTGGCCTGGCCCTGGCACAAGACAAACTCTATTTCCAGGATTTCCCGGCCATCGTTCGTCCGACCACTTTGATTTCCAAGGACATAGAGGAGATCAGAACGTTTATCGACGACCATTCGGACGGTGTGATCATCAAACCGCTGCAGGGATCCGGCGGAAAGAACGTTTTTCGGGTTGGAAGCAGCACCGAGTCCAATCTCAATCAAATCATCGATGCCGTCGGTGAGGTCGGCTATCTCATTGCGCAGTGTTACCTTCCAAAAGCGTCCGAAGGCGATACCCGATTGTTTCTCATGAACGGACGCCCCTTGCAGCGTGGCGGCGTATACGCTGCATTCAGGCGCGTCCCCGCGAAGGGCGACGTGCGTTCCAACATCCACGCGCGCGGGACCCCAAAACGGGCGCAGGTCACAAAGGAAATGCTGGCGATCGCCGAGACGCTGCGCCCCAAGCTTGTCGAAGATGGCATGTTTCTGGTCGGCCTCGATATCGTCGGCGACAAGCTGCTCGAGATAAACGTGTTCACGCCCGGCGGTCTCCAGACCATTCGTGAACTCTACGACGTCGACTTCTGCGAAGACATCCTTGCCTCGCTGGAAAACAAAGTTGCGACCAGGAAGACCTACAGCGGATCGTTGAGCAACCGTATCCTGTCGACCCACTAGGACTTTGCCGAGGAATTCTGGGCGCATGATCCACGCCAAAGCGCAATTGACGGGCTATTTTGCCGGCGGCTAGCTGTGACTGCCCCGGAGGTAGTCGCGACCGGATGGCTGCATTGACCAAAATCGTACCCGGGGCGTCGGAACCGATGGCGCCGTGCTCGGTTTCTCCTTCATACGCCAAAGGAGATGAAAGCGATGGCCAAAGACGACGATCTGAAAGCGGGCTTTACAGGCACACCCGAAGAACCCCTTGCCGGTATGCGCAAAGCTGCACAGACAGCCAGCGACGCAGTGAAGAGGGAAACGACCGCCGTGGCGACCGCCGCGGCACAACATCCTCACACCGCGACCACCCTCAGCTTGCTGATCGGCGCCCTCGCCTTTACCATCGGCTACGTCGTGGGACGATCATCGGTCGACACCGGGCGGGGATACTGGCGATAAACCGGCCAGCCGGCGAGGCTGATGTTTCGCCGGCGCCTCTCAAATCACGATAACTTCCTCCTTACCATGAATTTAGGCGACGCTAATATCCATTGACTACAGCGTGCACTGTGCAAAGCTGAAAGCTCTCGATTGTGCCACGACGCTGCAGGGATCCTTCATGTTTTTGGTCCGCACCGATCTCGATGTCGCCGTCACGCGATGGCGCGAGATCATCTTGACGTCCTTGCCGTGGGACCGACTTGGCGGCTACGTCGCATTGCGCAAACATGATTTGACCATCGAACTTCACGACCTCGATGAGGATAGCGATCTGCTCGTCTTTGCAACCGATGGTGAAGCTCTGGCCAGCCGGTTCCGTTCAGCCTATCCCTTTGTGGTGACATACGGCAGGAATCCCGGCTACCCGCTTGAATATCTGGTCTGGCTTTCATTCCACATGCAAGCGAACTTCGATCGGTTGGGCGCCCTGGAGATGAGCGCGACTTACGAGGACGAAGAGGGCGACATCGAAAGCATGTCTGCCGTGGCCATGGGCTTCTCACGTCAGGCCGACCTTGAAGACTTTATTGCGCGGTTCGACGGCAAGGACCTGAGCCATGACCTGTTGTTCGGCTACGACGCATACCTGTCGGAGGTGGCAGCGAAGGTTGACTGAGGCCGCGCCTCTTTTTCCGCCCCACTTACTCCTATTGCGAACCAAGCTGGTTTTCGGGCCCTTCCGGTCGGCCAGGGTCAAGGGAGATTGGTTGGCCTGCCTGTCTCGCGCCAGTGTTACGAAACTTTCATTTTATCATCATGCAGATTGTCACGGACTGTCACACGCAACTGTTAGCAAGCGCCCCGGCTTCATCGTGCCACCGATCCTGGTGTCCGCCATCCTGCAAGGAGCGTTTTGCTAATGAGAGTCTCCGTCACTACTTCCGTATTCCTCGGCCTGATGGCGAGCGTCGCGTTCGGCACGTCGGCCGCGGCCGCCGAAAAGACGAAATTCGAATTCTGGTACGGCCTTTCGGGCGACCTTGGCGAACGCGTCCAGGATGCCTGCAAGAAGTTCAACGACAGCCAGTCGGAATTCGAGATCGTCTGCACCTCGCAAAACGGTTACGACACGACCCTGCAGAACACGATTGCCGCCTACCGCGCCAAGAAGCAGCCGGCGATCACCCAGATCTATGATGCCGGCACGCTCGACATGATGCTGTCCGGTGCCTTCGTGCCCGCCAAGAAGCTGATGGCCGACAACGGCTATACGATCGACTGGAACAACTATTTCGGCGGCATCGCCAATTACTACGCCACCGCAAAGGGCGAACTGAACTCCTTCCCGTTCAACTCCTCCACCGCGATGTTCTACTACAACGTCGACGCCTTCCAGAAGGCCGGCATCGAATTCAAGCCGGACACCTGGGAGCAGGTCGAGGAAGCGGCCCGCAAGCTGAAGACGGCCGGTTTCGAATGCCCGCTGGCGTTCAACTTCGACACCTGGCCGCTGATGGAGCAGTTCTCGGCCATCCATAACCAGCCGATCGCCACCCAGGCGAATGGTTACAATGGCCTCAACGCCGAGCTTGTCGTCAACAAGACCAAGTTCGTCGACCATGTGAAGTTCTTCAAGAAAATGGCCGACGAGAAGCTCTTCGTCGTCAAGACCAAGCAGCTCGGCATGGACATCGTCCCGGCCTTCACCTCCCAGACCTGCCAGATGATCCAGACCTCGGTCGCCGACCACGGCACCATCGGCAAGACCCTTCCTGAGGGTGTGAAGTGGGAAGTCGCCATGTTGCCGGTGTGGAAGGGCACCGAGCGGCAGAACTCGCTCGTCGGCGGCGCCTCGCTTTGGGTGCTCGCCGGTCGCCCGGAAGCCGAATACAAGGGCGCGGCCGCCTTCCTCAACTACCTTGCGACGCCGGAAATGGCCGAATGGTGGTCGACGGTGACGGGCTACATCCCGGTGACCAAGACCGGTTTCGACGCCATGAAGGCGAATGGCTTCTATGACAAGGCTCCCTACAAGGGCCGCGAACTCGCCATCCAGAGCCTGTCCTTCACCCCGACCTCGGAAAACACCCGCGGCATTCGCCTCGGCGGCTTCACGCAGATCCGCAAGGAATTCGCAACCGCCCTCGAAGCGATTTTCATGCAGAACGCAGACGTACAGGCCGAGCTCGACAAGACGGTCGAACGCGGCAACGCCGTTCTGCGCCGCTTCGAGAAGACCTACGCCGGACAGACGCTGAACTAAGATCCGATCCGCCCGGAGCCTGCCGCGATATCGGCGGGCTCCGATCGCTCTTCTTGCGCATTGGAATTTCGACATATGGACAAGCGCGCGGCCTTTCGCAGCTGGTGGCTACCGAGCCTATTCGCCCTGCCGCAGATCATTTTGATCCTGCTCTTCTTCTACTGGCCAGCGGTCGCCGTGTTGCGATGGGCCTTCACGCTGGAGCCGCCGTTCGGCGGGGCGGCAGAGTTCGTCGGCTTGGCAAACTTCCAGGAAGTGTTTGCCGATCCGCTCTATTGGAACTCGGTCGGCGTCAGCCTGGCATTTGCCCTTTGCGGCACGCTTGCCACCATTTTCATCGGCCTTGTCCTTGCCCTTGCGGTCGACCGGCAACTGCCGGGTTCGGCGCCGTTCCGGTTCCTCTACATTCTGCCCTATGCGATTGCCGGGCCTGCAGCCGGCATGGCCTTCCGCTTCATCCTGTCGCCGGAGCGCGGGCTGATGGCATCGGTCAACGCCGCCTTTCCTGACTTCTGGAACCCGGCCAAATACGGCAGCCACGCCCTCATCCTCGTCATCGTCGTCTTTGCCTGGAAATGGGCGGGCTATACCTTCATCTTCCTGCTTGCCGGCCTGCAGTCGGTTCCGCGTTCGCTGATCGAGGCGGCCGCGATGGACGGCTGCGGCCCGATCCGCCGCGCGGTCGATATCCAGATCCCGTTGTTGGCGCCAACGCTCTTCTTCCTGCTGGTCATCATGATGACCGAGGGTTTCGTCGGCGCCGACACCTACGGCATCGTCGCCCGCACGACCGATGGCGGCCCGAACCACGGCACCGACGTGATGGTCTACCGCATCGTCGAGGAGGCGTTCCGCGGCCTGAACTACTCCGGTGCGTCAGCCCAGAGCCTCGTGCTCATCGGCCTCATCATGATTTTCACCTTCATCCAGTTCCGCTTCATCGAGCGCCAGGTCCATTACAAGTGAGGCTCCCATGATCCAGCGGACACCCTTTGCCAACGCCCTGACCTATGGCGTGATGATCTTCGGCTTCCTGCTCTTGATCGGTCCCTTCATCGTCATCGTGTCGGGCGCCAGCCAGACTTTCCAGCAGGTCAACGCCATACCCTTCAGCTTCGTGCCGCAGGATCGCCTGTTGGAGAACATGGGTGCGGCCTGGTCGCGCGCCAGTCTCGGAACGGCGATGCTGAACAGCTTCGTTATGGCAAGCCTCGTCACGGTCGGCAAAGTGGCGCTGTCGGCGCTAACGGCCTTTGCCATCGTGTTCTTCCGAACACCCTTGAAAGGCTTCTTCTTCTGGATGGTGTTCATCACCCTGATGCTGCCGCTCGAAGTACGCGTGGTGCCGACCTATGCCGTCGCCGCCGACCTGTTCCAGCCGATCCGCTTGCTGATTTCCGCCGTCACCGGCTTCGAGGTCTCCGTCGATTGGAACCTTCTCAATTCCTATGCCGGCCTCACTTTGCCGCTGATCGCCACGGCGACCGGAACCTTCCTCTATCGCCAGTTCTACCTGACCCTGCCGGACGAACTGGCGGAGGCTGCGCGCATGGACGGGTCGGGCGCGATCCGCTTCTTCATCGATATGCTGCTTCCGCTCTCGCGCACCAACATGCTGGCACTGACGACGATCATGTTCGTCTACGGCTGGAACCAGTATCTCTGGCCGCTCCTGATGGTGACGGACCCGCAATACAAGACCACGATGATGTCGCTGGTAGCGCTCCTGCCCACCGACAACGGCACGCCGGACTGGAATGTGACGCTCGCCGGATCACTGATCATCATGCTGCCACCGCTCGTCGTCGTCGCCGTCTTACAGCGGTGGTTCGTCCGCGGCCTCGTGGCCACGGAAAAATGACCCCGCTTTCCCCAATCAGAACAGACAGAGAGGTCCGCGCTCATGGCTGACATCGCAATTCGCGCCGTGCGTAAATCCTACGGCAAGAACCCCACCCTGCATGGCATCGACCTCGCTTTCGCATCCGGAGAATTCGTCGTGATCCTCGGCCCGTCCGGCTGCGGGAAATCGACGCTTCTGCGGATGATCGCGGGGCTTGAGGAGATCACCGCGGGTGAGATCGCGATCAACGGAAAAGTTGTGAACAAGCTCGAACCGCGCGAACGCGGCTGCGCCATGGTGTTCCAGAACTACGCCCTCTACCCGCACATGACCGTTGCAGGAAACATCGGCTACGCGCTGAAGGTGGCGGGCGTCGCAAAGGCGGAGCGGCTCCGCCGGATCGAGGAAACGGCCAAGATCGTCGGGCTTTCCGACTATCTCGATCGCAAGCCGGCCGCCCTTTCCGGTGGCCAGCGGCAGCGCGTCGCCATGGCGCGCGCGATCATTCGCGAGCCGAACGTGTTCTTGTTCGACGAGCCGCTGTCGAACCTGGACGCCAAGCTCCGCGTCACCATGCGGGCCGAAATCCGCAAGCTGCATCAGCGTCTCGCAGCAACGTCTGTCTTCGTCACACACGACCAGGTGGAAGCAATGACGCTGGCTGACAAGCTGGTGGTGATGAACAGGGGCGTGGTCGAGCAGGTGGGCCAGCCGCTCGACGTCTATCACCGGCCGGCAAGCGTCTTTGTCGCATCCTTCATCGGCTCACCGGCGATGAACCTGTTCGACGCCACCGTCGATGTTGAAAATGCTTGCCTCACATTCGGCGGCACGAAGATGCCGATCAACAAGGGCCTTGCCACGCGACTGGGCGCAAGACAGATCACTGTCGGCATTCGCCCGGAACAATGCGTCGTTGCGCCGGACGGCGTCTCGATCAAGGTGGATTTCATCGAGGAACTCGGCTCCGGCCGCGTCATTCACTCGGACCTGAACGGCTATCCTTTCGCCGCCGCCGTCGACGAGCATCTGCGCGTGCGGTCGGGTGATCGCGTTACCCTGAAGCTGCCGCTCGCGCACCTCCACCTCTTCGACAAGGAAACCGGTCGCCGGATCGAGATCGATCTGGAGCCGCGCGCCGTGAGCAGTTCCGCCAGCCAACCGACACTCCAAGCAGTCTGAACACTTCCATAGATCAGGAGAACCGTAATGAACGACATCATTTCCGCCGTGGGATTCTGCAACCGGACAGGCAAGGGCGATCTTTCGAGCCTTGACGCCTCGCTCCGTGAAGTTGCCGAGACGGGCGCCGACGCCTGCGAGATCGGGATCTATGGCGAAGAGATCGTCAGCGGCGGTCGTATCATCGAAGACCGTGTCCAGCGCGTCGCCGAGATCACCAAGAAGTACACGTTCAACAAGCTGTCGCTGCACGGCCAGATCGTCTCCAATTTCATGGATCGCCAGCACCACCATCTGCAGAAGAAGGTCGTAAGGACGATGCTTGAACTCTGCGACCGGCTTGGCGCAGGGATCCTCGTCCACCACTCCGGCGCAGCACAGCTTGCCGCCGGCGAGAGCGCCGCTGACCTCGACAAGATGGAACGCGACGCTCTTGCGGAGATGGCGGACGTCGCAAAAGGTTACGGCGTTCGCATCGCACTTGAGAACATCTTCACCACGGAAAGCGGCCAATACCGGCAGACGCCGAGCCAGGTTGCCGAAACGGTGCGGGCGATCGGTTCCGACAACGTCGTCGCGCTCATCGACTTCTCGCATGCCTATATCGAGGCCACGCATCGCGGGCTCGATTTCCGCGACGAACTCAGGGCCATGGCCCCGATGACCGGTCACCTGCATGTGCACGATAGCTTCGGCCTGCCCTATACCATGAACCGCTTTTATCATCCGGCAGAAGCGACCGCGCTCGGCATCGGTGACCTGCATCTGCCGATCGGCTGGGGCGACATTGCCTGGGATGACATCTTCTCTGAACTGACCTTCCTTCCGGATACGACGCTGATCATGGAAATTGGCGCCGAGCGCTTTGCCGATCAGCAGCCGGCGTCCCTGGAGCACGCAAGGCGCCTGGCGGCGCGTGTGGGGCTTCGGCGCGCTGCTTAACGTGCCATCGACCGCCCTGGGGCTGAATAGTCCTTCCGGCTTGTCGCAAGCAAAGACGCCGACAGGATCAAAACGGTACCGAGGCGCACGATCGACAAGACGTGCGCCTCAACTTGCCCCCCACACCGTGCTTCTGGTCTGCGCCTCTCAGCCGCCCGGCATCGCCTGCGACTGAGCCATATCGATGAGGTCGTCTCCTGGCGGTGACGTGAACGGGGACCGAAGATTCCTCCTTCGGCTTCCGCAAGCATTTTCATGCGAGGAATAGAACCGGCGACCAGTGTCTCGATCGCCGGCTCAACCGTCTCACCGGTCGCGCGGTGAACGACAGGGGGACTAGCTGGTCTTCCTGTCGAGATCCACGCCTTCGAGCTTCGCCACCAGCATAGCGCGATCCTCAACTGACCTGAGGCGTACCGTCAAGGCGGTACTCTTGACCGGAACCTGCGGGGGAAGGGACAAGGCGATCCCTGGGATGTTCTCGGCGGCCCACTGTTTGAATCGGGGCAGCTTGTTTGCGCCGCTGATCGGCAAAGTATGACTGTATCTGAAGCTCATCGCTTATTCTCTCTGTATGCGGATTTGGCCGGATAGGTCGGCCTTTGAAGGATCAATGCTGAGGAAGGCCCTGGCGCCGCTCTTGCCGTCGCAGGTAGTGGCGCCAGGCGATTAGCGTGCGCGACTGACCCTATGGCTGCAGACGGACTTGACTGGTCGCCGCCACGTTTCGAGGTACGGGGACGTCGACACGGGCCTAACGCCTCAACATGAGGATCTCGTCGAGCGAGGATTTCTTCCCGGCGGCGCCGGTCGGTGCTTCCAAACATTCAGACGCGGCATCCAGGGTGCGCACGAACTCCGAAAGTTCGCGGTCATCAAGCGTGTCCGCCGCCGCTGCGAGCGAAAACCACCTCCGCTGCCTTTGCGCTTTTTCCCGCCAATCAACCAGCGTCCCGCGCACGTTCAGTCCGAACACCGCCACGCGGCAGACAACGCTTGCGCCGTTGTCCAATTGTTTCATGTAGCGATAGGTCGTCACCGGCGCCTTGGAGAGGACACCGATGACACCGCCCTCCTCCAATGCTTCCCGCGATGCGGTCTGACGGGGCGCAAGGCCCTTCATTGGCCATCCCTTGGGCACGATCCACCGCCCGCTCCTGCGCGACGTGACGAGCAATATCCTTGCCTCGCCATTCCTGGCGATGCGCCAGGGAAGAGCTCCGACCTGCTGCATCTCTTCCGGTGCGGCCTCCGCAGCGGCGCAAGTGTTCCTGGTGTCCGTCATTTTCCGCTCCCTTTGCCAAACGCGCAGAGAGCCGGCAGACGCGCACTCCGTTCGCGCGCGGCGCACGCGTTGCGGCGGGCGGCGGCGCAGTGCGTCTTGCACCACGGGCAACGGCGAGCAGAAAGGGGAAGATGCCGGTTGCAAACGATGCAAACGGGGCGAGTTGGAGACGCGGGCACGGGTACACTCCGTCAATCATGAACCGCACTGTTGGTCAGTGGATTCCCGGAGCGGCGGGGGCTGTGGCGGCGTTACAGGATCAGGGCAGCCGGCTCCGGGTAAGGGAGCGTGCTTGATCGATGAGCCGCGATATCCTGATGAAAGTTTCCGTATCCATACCCTTCACATCGCCCTTTCCTTCCAGCACATCAATGGGCAATTTTGTCGCGCCGTGAACCTGATGGGGTGGATGTTTGACGACGTCGCCACCATCGTCCTGACGATGAGCAGAAAGGATCTCGTCGCGGGCCGGTTCGATGCCGTCAGGGTCCAGGTTTCCAACTAGAGTGTCATCCCGCCCCAGCCGGAACTGGGCCGAGATACACGCCTCAGTCGTGGCGCCGGCGCGCTACAGTCCCGATAGCTCCTTGAGGCTTTTCTCGACGATATCGAACATCTCGTCGACCTGCGCCTTGGTGATGATCATGGGCGGGCAGAAGGCGATCGCGTCGCCGATGTTGCGGGAGATCAATCCGTTCTTCTGCAACAGAGCCGCGGCCCGAGCGCCCATCGTCCCCGTCGGCGCGCCGTCGGCGGCCTCCAGCTCCAGGGCCCCGATCAGCCCGACACCGCGCGCTTCGACTGCAAGGGGGTGCCGCTCCAGTGCGTTGAGGCGCTCGAGAAAATGTGGTGCCAGCCGGCGCACGTTTCCGACGAGATCGCGCTCCTCAATGATCGCCAGGTTCTCCAGCGAAACCGCAGCGGCGACGGGATGGCCGCTTGCGGTGTAACCATGGCCGAGTGTGCCGATCCGGTCTGCCTCGGATGCAATAGGCTCGTAGACGCGCGCGTTGATCATCAGCGCCGAGATCGGCTGATAGGACGAGGAGAGCTGCTTGGAGACCGTCATGATATCGGGACGCAGCCCATAGGTTTCCGAGCCGAACATGTTGCCGGTGCGGCCGAACCCGCAGATCACCTCGTCGGCGATGAGCAGAATATCGTAGCGGTCGAGCACTTCCTGGATGGCCGCCCAGTAGCCTTCCGGCGGTACGATGACGCCTCCCGCCCCCATCACCGGCTCGCCGATGAAGGCGGCAATCGTTTCCGGCCCCTCCTCCAGGATCATGGCCTCCAGTTCCTCGGCGCAGCAACGCGAGAAGGCAAGCTCGTCCTGTCCCGGTTCCGCACCCGTGCGATAGTGCGGGCAGGTCGTGTGCAGGATGTTGGGAAACGGCAGATCAAAGGAACGATGATTGTTGGGCAGGCCGGTCAGGCTCGCACTCAGCGCCGTCACGCCGTGATAGCCCTTGATCCGAGAGATGATCTTCTTCTTCTCGGGTTTGCCGAGCGCGTTGGAACGATACCAGACGAGCTTGATCGCCGTGTCGTTCGCCTCCGAACCGGAATTGGCAAAATAGGCCTTGGACATCGGCACTGGCGCAAGAGACACCAGCTTCTCCGCGAGATCGGCGACCGGGCCGTGCGATTTCTGCGAGAAGGTATGGTAGTAGGGCAGCTGGCTCAGCTGTTTGCGTGCGGCCTCGACGAGCCGCTTCTCGCCGAAGCCGACGGCGACACTCCAAAGCCCCGCCATGCCCTCGATATAGCGCTGGCCGCTGTTGTCGAAAACGTGGATGCCCTCCCCGCGTTCGATCACCATCGGCCCTTCACGCTCCAGACGTCGGGGATTGGTATAGGAATGGAGGTGGTACGCCATGTCCCGCGCTTCGGTGGAATTTGGCTGTGCGGTCATCGGCGTCTCCCTGCTGCAATTTCAAAGCGTGATATCATAAGTAATCCAATCGGTACGCGACGCGACCCGGTCATAGAGCGTTCGTGCACGATAATTGTTGTCGCGCGTGATCCAACGGATTGAGTTCCAGCCGCGTTCGCGCCCGATGTCGGCAACCGCACGGATCAGCGTGGCGGCAGCGCCGCTCCCGCGCGCCTCAGGTGCAACGAACAGATCGTCGAGAAAGCCGCCGCGCGCCGCGAATAACGGCCGAATGTATTCGCGAAAGTGCGTCAGGCCGATCGCGCGGCCAGCGCCGTCGAGCGCAAGGCGGCATTCGAGCCGGCCGTCCTTGATCCAGCCCCACACCCGATCGCGCATCTCGTCGGTCTGTTCGACGCCGTAATAGCTGGCAAACCCCGCATGCAGTTCGTTCCACGCGGACCTGTCGCCCTCAGTTACGGCGACGATCGTGATATCGCCCATTGTTACCCCCGACCCCGGGTGGGCGAACCACCCACCCTCCAGGCATTTTTGACGCTACTGCCAGCCGGCCGCCGAACGCTTGCGATACATCTCCCGGAACTGGGCTGTGGAGACCGGCAGCAGATCGCCGCTGTCCCAGTCGAGGATGACCGCATAGCGACGCACGGCGTCCAAGGCATCGATCTCGCCGGCCTTGAACCGCCCGGAGACATCCTGCGGGTCAGCCGCCAGCCAATCGTTGCGTTCCGCCCGGATCCGCCGGCGCAAGGCAACGGTCGCATCCTTGTCGATCTCAAAGGCGCAGATTTCCGGATCGATCGGTTGAATGACGACGCCATAGTCCTTGGCAGCGCGTTCGACCGAGACATAGTCGTCGATGACATCCTCCAGCACCCGCTTCGGATCGCGCTCCAGCGGATCACCGAAACCACCACCGCCGGCGGTCGGACGAGAGAAGACGTCGCCTGCTTCGATCGCGACGTCCGAGAAGGTTGCGCCGAGCCACTCCTTTTGCCCGGTCGCCTCGCGCGTCAGCGTCAGACCGTGCGGTATCGAGGGCAGGCCGCCCTCGATACCCCAGACGATCGCCCGCTCGCGGTCGCAGATATAGGAAATGACCGTGCTCTCCGCCTCAAGCATGCGCGAGGTCTTCATGACACCGGCCCCCCCGCGCCACTTGCCTGGTCCGGCAGAATCCTTGAGCACCTCGAACTCGGTCGTCAGGATCGGATTTGCGCGCTCCTGCCCCTCGACCGGCTGCGCCATCAATCCAGTGCCGAAGCAGGCGGTGGTGACATTGCAGCCGTCTTTCCCGTTGCGCCCGCCCCAGCCCCCCGGCAGCCAGTCATAAAACATGAAGATCGGCTTTTCTTTCGCCCGGGCATCGCGCCCACCGGTCAGGAGATATTCGAGGTTGAAGGCGCAGGCGATCGCCCGCTCCGGAATGATCTTCGACCAGATCTCATAGATCGCATTCATGATCTTCTCGAAGGGCATCAGGAAGCCGGTGACCGCCACCGGCCATTTCGCATCGACGATGGAACCCTCCGGGGCGATAATCTCGAAGACGCGGTAAAAGCCGCTGTTGAGCGGAAGGTCCGGGAAGAAGGTTTTCATACCGGCGGCAACTGCCGAGAAGGTGGCGCCGAATGCCGAGTTGTAGATCGACCCGATCGTCGGGTGGCTACCGGTGAAATCGTAGATTACCCGATCGCCCTTGATCGTCAGCTTGACCTTGATCGGGATCATGCCCTCGCTGCCGACCGGATCGCGGTCGATGAAGTCCTGCGTTTCCCAGGTCCCGTCCGGCAGCGCTGCAATGCGCTGGCGCATGGCGCGTTCCACATAGTCTTGCACGGCACCGAGGCCCTGCTTCACGGTGCCTTCCCCGTATTTGCCGACGAGCCGAAGGATTTCGCGCTCGCAGACCTGGGTGGCCTGCGCCTGGGCGTGGATGTCGCCAATGATCGAGGCCGGATCACGCGTGTTCGAAGCGATCAGGTTGGCGACGTCCTTGCAGAACCGGCCGCGGTCGAAGAGCCGGATCGGCGTGATGCGCATGCCCTCCTTGAACATCTCCTTCGCAGCCACGTCGAACGAGCCCGGCACGCTGCCGCCGAGGTCCGACCAGTGGCCGTTGGACTGACTGAAGGCGATGATCCGGCCGTCGACGAAAATCGGGCGGATCAGACGCACGTCGTTGAAATGCGTGCCGCCGGCATAGGGATCGTTGATGGCATAGACGTCGCCCGGATGCATGTCGCCGTCGAAGGCGCGGATGACGTCCTTGCAGGTGAAATGCAGGGTGCCGACATGCACCGCGATGTCCTGGTTTCCTTGAGCGGCCGAATTGCCTTCTGCATCATGCAGCGCGCTCGAGAAATCGCGGTTGTAGATGACGAAGGAATAGCAGGTCCTCAGTATCTGCTCTGCCATCTGGTCGACGCTGGTGATGAAGGAATTCTTCAGCACCTCGAAGGTGACGGGATCAAGGCTCTGCTGTTCAGACATTCTTCTCACCTTCGATGCGGATGATGATGTTGAGGAACTGGTCGACTTCGGCGCGTGTGTCCGGTGGAATGACGACCGTGGAATCGAGCTGTTCGACGATGGCAGGCCCGGAAAGAACGAGCCCGGCCGGCAGGGTTTCGCGCTCGTAGACCGGCGTATCCAGGCCACGTTCTCCATCGAACCAGACGATGCGCCGCGTCTTCGGCTCGGGCACGATGCCCGTCGGCTTATGGCGCGCCAGCGTCGCCTTCGGCACGACGCCGATCGCCTTCAGATTGATGCGGAAGAGGCTCACCGGCGTTTCGTCGCGGCGGAAATTATATTCGCGCTCGTGTTCGCGGTGGAAGGCTTCGACGAGCGGCGCGATCTCGGTCATGGCCGAAGGGGCTGAAACCGCGAGCGAGCGCCATTGGCCGAGATACATCATGTCGATGCTGCGCTGGAGCACCACGTCCTTTTCGGCGACACCCTCGTGTGCAAGCCGTTCCAGCGCCTCTTTTTCAAGACGGAGGAAGGCTGCCTCGATCGCTGCGGGATCGGCATCGGCTGCCGCCTTGAGGTAGCTTTCCGAGAAGTCGTGCTGCATGTCGACAAGTAGGCAGCCGAGCGCCGAGGTCACGCCGGGATTGGGTGGCACGATCACAGCCGGGATCGAAAGCTCCCGGGCGATCGCCGCCCCGTGCAGCGCGCCGGCACCACCGAATGCGACCAGCGCAAAGTCGCGCGGATCGTAGCCACGGCTGATGGAGATCAAACGTACCGCATCGGACATGTTGGCATTGGCGACGCGGATGATCGCGTCCGCAGCCTCGTGCAGACCGAGGCCGAAGGGCGCGGCGACGCCGTCCTTGACCGCAACTTCTGCCAGTCCCGCATCAAGCGTGATCTTGCCGCCGGCCAGACTGGTGCCCAGGCGACCGAGGACGACATTGGCATCGGTATTGGTCGGCTGTTTGTTGCCCTTGCCGTAACAAGCCGGGCCCGGATTGGCGCCGGCCGATTGTGGGCCGTTGCGCAACGAGCCCGCCTCATCCGTCCAGGCAAGCGATCCGCCACCGGCACCGATCGTCAGCACCTCGATCGAAGAGAAGCGGATCGGGTATCCGAATTCGATGAACCAGTCTTTGGTCACCCGCGATTGCCCGTCATAGGCAAGCGACACGTCGGTCGAGGTGCCGCCCATGTCGAGGCCAATCGAGTTTTTGAAGCCGCAAAGTTCGGCGATGTATTTGCTGGCGATCGCGCCGGCGGCGATACCGGAACCGGCAAGCCGGGCGGCAAAGTCCTCCACGCTCTTCGGCGTCATCACCCCGCCGCCTGTATGAAGCAGCAGCAGGTCGCGCTGATAACCGTCCGCGGCAAGGCGCTTGCCGAGCCTCGAGGTATAGTCGACGACGACCGGGCTCAGTGCCGCATTGGCCACCGTGGTCGAAAACCGCTCGTGTTCGAAGATCTCCGGCAGTACTTCCGACGAGGTCGAGACCGGCACGCCGGGCATCACCTCCATCAGGATCTCTTTCATCCGCCGCTCGTTCTCGCCATTCATGAAGGCGTTCATGAAGCAGACCGCGACGGCGGCGACGTTGCGGCGCTTGAGGATACGGGCGACGTCGCGGGCTTCTTTCTCGTCGAGCGGCGTCACCACTTCGCCCTGGGCGTCGACGCGCTCCGAAACGACGAGCCGGTCGCGTCTTGGCACGTAGGGCGGCACGACATCCTTGTAGGTATCCCAGAGGTCTTCCTTGTTGGCGCGCCGGATTTCGATGACGTCGCGGAAGCCTTTCGTCGAGACCATCGCCGTGCGCGGCAGGCGCCGGGTGATCAGGGCATTGGTGGCAACGGTGGTGCCGTGCGAAAACAGCGCCACCTTTTCGAGATCGATGCCGGCCTTTTCCACGCCCGACATGATGCCATCGATCGGGTCGACAGAGGATGATGTCTTTTCGACGCGGATGAGGCCAGTCGTCTCGTCCATGATGCAGATGTCGGTGAAAGTGCCGCCGACATCGACCGCTACGCGAAGGTTCTGCAAGTTCCGTCTCCTGTCTCGAAAGTAGAAATTGGGCAAGGCTTCGCCATCGGCCAAAGCGACCGCTGGAAAGCGTCACGGTAGGGTGGTCGCTGAACGATCAGCCCGATGCGGGCACACGCTCCTTCAGGTATCTTTCGCGCGCTTCGGTCGGGCTGAGGCCGAAATGCGCCTTGTAATGGCGGCTGAGCTGGGCGTGGTCGCCAAAACCCAAGGCATAGGCGATCTCCGAAACAAGCTTGCGGCAGACGGGATCCCGAAGCATTTCGTCGCAGCGTAGCAACCGCTGCAGCCGGATCCACTGGCACGTCGACGTGCCTTGCTGCTTCATGATCTGGTGCAGATAGCGCACCGAGATGCCGCAGGCCTCGGCAATTGTCTGCGGACCGAGATCGCTTCTGGCGAGATTGGCCCGTACGAAGCTCTCGACCCGGTGCAAGTGGCCGAGTTGAACCGATGTCGCATCCGACATCAGCATGCGCTCGTCCGATGTCAGCGACATCGCCAGGATGTCGACGAGGTGCTTTCCGGTCATGTCGCGGGCGGATGCATCCATTTCCACGAGCCGCGGCGCGACCAGGCGGATCATGTCGACGAAGAGGGCACCGGTGCCGCGGGTGGAATCGAAGCTCAGCGAGGCAATGCGCTCAGGCAGTCCGACACGGGGCCGTAACGCGACGATCGGCACTTTCAGCACCCAAAGGGTGTTCTTCGCACTATAGCTGAATTCATAGGGCAGATGGCTGCGTTCGACCAGGAAGGCGCCGGGCTTGCAGGTCACTTCCTTGCCGCTCTGCTCGAAGCTGATCTCGGCCTTCTCCGGCACAGTGATCAGGTAGCTCTCCTCGCGCTCATGCAACAGATGCCGTTTCTGCCGGCGGTAAAGCAAGCCGTCAGATTCCAACCGTGACAGTGAGACGGCGCCAAGATCCCAGACGTTGAGTTCGCCGGAAAACTCCTGCGCGTTCTGGAAGCGCAGATCGAGCGGAAAATAAGTGCTCGACACGGCCTCGTCCCAATAGCGCTTGCGCTCGAACGCAGCGGTGCCTGCCGTGGAATAACTCACGTCCATGCGAAGCTCCCATCAAGTCCGACGGCCCCTCGCCCGGCTGTTCCCTTTGTGCCAAGCGCTGCCGATCTCGGTCATTCTGTGATCCCACCGGCCTTCGTTTCGCGACATCTTTCGTGTCTTGCGCTTGAGGCTTTCGCGGAGGATCTCCTGCAAAGTGCTTCAGCATCCGTTGCGCATTTCATAAGACGCAGGGCGCTGTAGGGTCAGTAAACTACGGCTCTTGCGGCCCGGCTAGTCGCAAAGTGCGTTCGCTCTTGTCGGTGGGCGTAGTGCCAGAGCCTGCAATTCCACGGTATCAGCCCACACGAACCACGTCTTCCGCAGCCAGTGCCACGGAAAGAAGATGCGTATCGTGATGCGGCAGAGCGGACAGCAGAAGACCGACCGGCATACCCGCTTCGCCGGTGCCACAGGGCAGCGATACGCCACACCAATCCAGGAAGTTGCCGATCAATGTGTTGCGCAGCGTCCGCCCATTCGTCTCCACGAACAGGGCGTCATCCGCTTCGAGCGGCACCGTTGGGGGCGCGACGTGCGCGACAGTCGGATAGGCGATGATTTCGCTTGGGCCGACCAACGTCGAAACCTCGGCGACCAACCGGTCGCGGGCGTCAAGGATTGCGATATAGTCGGAGAGTGCGATCTTCTCCCCAAGCCGAGCCCGAGACACGACGCGCCTGTCCATCGATGCGGCATCCGCGCCTTCGAGCCTCAAGCGATGCAAGGCGTATGCCTCGGCCGTTACGAGGGGACCATGAGCGGCCGTGATCTCGAAGATGCGTTTGAAAGCGGGAAACGCCTGGCGCCTGACCCTTGCGCCCGCCCGTTCAAGCCGCGACAGCGCCTCTTCGAAGGCAAAGAACACTCCCTCTTCAGCGCCATCGAACACGACATCGGTCGGCACGACGATCGAAAGACCCTCCAGGCTACCCCTGCGCACTTCCGATGCTGGAAGACCGCGCATCGCGGCATCAACCCAGACGGCATCCTGGACCGTGCGGCAAAGAGGGCCAAGGGAATCGAGGCTTTTTGCCAGGGGGAAGACCCCGCGCATCGAATAGCGGCCGCGCGTCGCCTTGTAACCGACGATGCCGTTCAACGCCGCCGGAATGCGGATCGACCCTCCGGTGTCGGTGCCGATCGAGACCGGCACGAGACCTGTGGCGACCGCAACACCGGACCCGGAAGACGAACCGCCAGGAATGCGCCCGACGTCCTTTGAGCATGGGTTGCGCGGCGTGCCGTAGTGCGGATTGAGCCCGAGGCCGGAGAAGGCGAACTCGCTCATATTGACCCGCCCGACACTGACCATGCCGGCATTGGCGAGAGCAGCCACGACGGCCGCGTCCTCTATGGCCGCCGGATCATTCTTCAACACGATCGAGCCGGCGGTCGTCGACAAGCCCTTGATCGCGAAGAGATCCTTCCAGGCGACAGGGATACCGTCGAGGAGCCCAAGCGGACGGCCAGATGAAAGCCGCATGTGCGATGCCTCGGCCTCGCTCATCGCCCGCTCCGGCGTAACGACTGTAAAGATCGCCTGGTCGACATGATCCCTGACACGTCCAAGCGTCCACTCCGTGAGCGCGCGCGGGTCGAGTGCCCCGGATTGCAACAACACCGAGAGCTGTGCAATCGAGCGCCCGCCAATATCCTGCATCATAGACTTCCTTTAGCGTTCGACGAGTTGCATCCAGCGGCGGACCAGATAGTTGTGCTCGTCCATCGTGGTGTTCCAGACCGCAATGCAGTTGGCCCGCTGCCAGTAGGAGCCGCCGCTGCGCACCGAGCCCGCCTTGATACGGATCGTGCCGTCGGGACCCGGCAGATCCGTGGCCGCCGGCAACCCGCCATACCAATAGTCCCACTCCGCCACCGACATGAAGGCGCGGGACCGTTCGGGGGTGGAAATGTAATAACCCTGGCGGGCGACGACCGCACCCGGCCAACCGGCAATCCACCAATTGAGATACTCGTAGGCGACGTCGAGCATGCGGCCGGAAAGATGGCGAGCGAGACACAATCCACCATGCCACGCGCGATAGCCTTCTGCAGGAACGGCCTGCTCGACGGGAACCCCCTGGCCATTGAGAATGTTGATGCCGGTCGACCACATGCTCTGAATATCCGTTTCGCCGCGCAACATCAGGCGGGCCGCATCTTCGGCCGTTCGCCAGAAGGCGCGGAAATAGCCGTCCTTCTTACGTTCTTCCAACAGCCCGATCAGGCGATCAATCTCATCGACACTCATGCTGCCGATGTTGTCGAAGCTCATGAGGCCGGCAGCTTGAGCCGCGAGCGCTGCATCGAAGATGCCGATTGCCGGCTCGTCGACCAGCGCAGCGCGGCCAGCCCAACGCTCGTCGAGCAACGCCGCCCAACTGTTCATCGCAACCGCGTTCGGCGCCACATCCGTGCGATAGGCAAAACTGTCGAAGTTATGGGTCGTCGGCAACATGGAAACCGACGTCGACGGCGTATCGCCCAATTCGAGATTGGGCTGGACGAAGAGCTTCTTGACGGGCGCGTCCCCCTGCCCCAGCCGTGCATTTGGACCGATATGCCCGGTCTTCGTCAGATCGTTGATTTCGTCCCAAAGCGCAATGCGCCCGATGCTGATCGGCTGGATCGCCCGCCAGTACCAGACGATGTCCAGGTTATGAAAGCACTGGTCATAGATGTCGTAGCTGTCCGGTTCCTGCGCCGCCTTGTGCTGGGTCGTCAGGAAGTCGTTGTTGTCGAACACCACCTCAATGCCGAGGTCCTCTTCGGCACGCACCCGAAGTTCCTCAAGCAGGGAGATCGCCGTGCCGAGCACCCGGAGCTTCGGCCGGCCGACCAGATGCAGGGCAGGAGTGGGAACTGTCGTTTGATCAGGCTGCTGCTTGCTCATTGGGACGAAAGCCGTTCCTGTAATACCGGTTCTTCGGCAACATCCGAGGTGAGCACGGGCGTCCGATCGAGCGCGAATGCCTCGAATGACCGTTTGAGCAGTCCGACATCGAGACCGTCAACGATAAAGACGATGCGCGAGCGGCGGTCCTCATCCGGCCAGCGCTCCATATGGACAGGCGTATGCACCAGATGCTGAACGCCGTGGATGGCGACAGGGCGCTCTTCCCCGGCGATATTAAGGATACCCTTGACCCGCAGAACCCGTTCACCGTGGCGATTGAGCAGCATTGTCAGCCAAAGGCCGAAGGCGGTCCAGTCCACCGCCCTTTCGACCGTCATCACGAATGAGGTCACCGCGGAGGCATGCGCCGTACCGTCAGCCGTCGTCAGAACCGTGGGCGCATCGCAATAGAAACCGCTCGCCGACTGCAGGCCGCCCGCGCGCAGCGTCGGCGCCTCGTCGATCAGCGCGGCAAGGTCGATGTCCGGTTCGCCAGCCAGCACCAATGGCGCATCCGGATTGATGATCCGCAGTTTGTCCGACAGTGCCACGACAGTGCCCGCATCGCTCAGATCAGACTTGGTGACGACCAGGCGATCGGCGACGGCCGCCTGGCGGTTGGATTCGACGTAGGTCTCGAGTTGCGTCAGGCCGTTGACCGCGTCGACCGTGGTAATGACGTTCCCCGGCCGGAAATGATGGCGCAATACCGGATCCGCCTTGATCGTTGACAGCACCGGAAAGGGATCGGCGAGCCCGGTACTTTCGACGACAATGCGCCGAAACGAGGGTACGAGCCCACGCTCACGTTTGGAATGCAGGTCCTTGATGGCATCGGCGAGTTCACCGCGCACGGTGCAGCAGAGGCAACCGGACTGCAGAAGCACCATGGTGTCGTCGATACGCTCGACCAGATGGTGGTCGAGACCGACGTCACCGAATTCGTTGATGAGCACCGCGGCGTCGCTGAGCGCCGGGTCGGCAAGCAGCCGCGACAGCAGCGTCGTCTTGCCCGATCCGAGGAAGCCGGTCAAAAGGTTGATGGGCGTGAGCCGCGGTATATCCTCGACCATCACGCTTCCTCCGCCCCGGCAATAAAGGCAGGATCGAGCGGATCGCAGAGCCGGCCGCAGAGCCGTTCGGCGGCCGGCCACAAATGGCCGATATCCTCGATGATCTCGCTCTTGCCCGTCCGCGTCGACAGCACGAAGGATGCGCCTTGCCAATCGGCAAGCGTCAGGCCGAAGCGGGCAAGCATTGCGTTGGCGATGCGCACACGGTTCGCCCGTTCACGCCGGCGATCGATCCGCTCGACGTTGCGGGTGAAGACACCGGGGCGCGCCACGGCGTCCGCCCAATGTTCGTTGCCGCCGAGGATGCCGCAAAGGGAACACATGATGCTGTCCGTTCAAAAGGTCCAAGGGGGCGGCAGGCCGCCCCCGGGTTGGTTATTTCTTGCGCGGGAAGCGCTTGGCAAAATCGTCGGCGATCTCGTTCATCGTCACGAACTTCACGCCCGGATGCTTGATCATGTGGGCATAGAGCCGCTCGAGCATCATCAGAACCTGCGGGCGTCCGGCGACATCCGGATGGATGGTAATCGGAAACACCGCATAGTCCATCTCGCGATAGACCCAGTCGAACTGGTCGCGCCAGATCTGTTCGATATCGTGCGGATTGACGAAGCCGTGGCTGTTCGGGGACTTCTTGATGAACATCATCGGCGGCAGATCGTCGAGATACCAGGAGGCCGGGATTTCGATCAGATCGGTTTCCTTGCCGCGCGTGAGCGGCACCATCCAGTCCGATGGCTTCCTCGAATAGTCGATCTTGGTCCACTTGTCGCCGACACGCACATAATAGGGCGTGAAGTCGTTGTGCATCAGCGAGTGGTCGTACTTGATGCCGCGTTCGAGCAGCAGCTCGTTGGTGACGTTGGAGAACTCCCACCAGGGGGCGACATAGCCGGTCGGCCGCTTGCCCGACAGCTTGGTAACGAGCTCGATGCATTTGTCGAGCACTTCGGTTTCCTGCTCGCGCGTCATGGCGATCGGGTTCTCATGGGTATAGCCGTGAATGCCGATCTCGTGGCCGGCATCGGCAACCGCCTGCATCTGCTCCGGGAACGTCTCGATCGAGTGCCCGGGGATGAACCAGGTGGTCTTGATGCCGAAGCGCTCGAAGAGCTTCAGCAATCGCGGGCTGCCGACCTCGCCGGCAAAAAGACCGCGCGAGATGTCGTCCGGCGAATCCTCGCCCCCGTAGGATCCAAGCCAGCCGGCGACCGCATCGACGTCGATGCCGAAGCTGCAGAGGATTTCCTTGGCCATGATGTGTGTCTCCTTCGTGTTTTCGTTCAAAAGGTCAGGCTGGGATCACGGTTGCTTCGCCGGGTTGCCAGCTCAAAAGAATGTCCGCGCCGACGGGGAAGGCGTCGGGCTGGTATTTGTCGACGTGGGCCTCCAGCGAGACGGTGCGCCCGTCCGGAAGGGCTGCCGTCAAATGCGAGACATGGCCGACGACGTCGAAGCGGCTCACGTTGGCACCGACGACGTTGCCGCCGTAATTGGCAGCGATCCGGTCACGGTCGACGCGCGCGGCTGCGTGAACCTCGATCGCCTCTGCCGGAATGACGACGTTGACGCGTGACCGTCCGGCGAAGGCGCCGTTGACGCGCCCGGACAATTGGCCGACGGCAGTCGATACCAGAGCCCGCTCGCCGGAGGCGTCGTCGACCTCGCCATGAAAGATGGTATTGTTGCCGATGAACTGGGCGACGAAGGCCGTGTTCGGCCGCGTATAGAGCTGATGTGGCGGGCTGATCTGCTCGACCCGCCCCTGGTTCATAACAACGATGCGATCCGACAGGGCAAGCGCTTCGGATTGGGCGTGCGTGACAAAGATGAAGGTAACGCCGAGCGTCTTTTGCAGCAGCTTGAGCTCGTTCTGGATCGCCTTGCGCAAATTGGCGTCGAGTGCGCCCAGCGGTTCGTCGAGCAGCAGAATATCAGGCTCGACCACCAGGCCACGCGCCAGAGCGATGCGTTGCCGCTGACCGCCGGACAGCCGGTCGGGCTTCTTGTCGGCAATGTCTTCCAGGCCAAGTGTTGCCAGGATGCGATCGACCTTCGCGTCGCGCTCCGGCTTGGCCATGCCCTTCACCTCCAGACCGTAGCCGACATTGCGGCGCACGGTCATGTGCGGAAAAAGCGCGTAACTCTGGAAGATCATCGAGGTCGGCCGATGCTCTGGCCTGACGTCG
This sequence comes from Ensifer sp. PDNC004, assembly GCF_016919405.1. Lineage (NCBI taxonomy): Bacteria > Pseudomonadati > Pseudomonadota > Alphaproteobacteria > Hyphomicrobiales > Rhizobiaceae > Ensifer > Ensifer sp. PDNC004. The sequence goes on along the minus strand of NZ_CP070354.1, from coordinate 144,178 downwards.
TTCATCCGCTTGCCCTTGATCAGCATGTCGCCGGAGGAGATCGCCTCGAAACCGGCGATCATCCTGAGCGTCGTTGTCTTGCCGCAGCCGGAAGGGCCGAGGAACGCGATGAACTCGCCCTTGGCGACGGACAGGTTGAAGTCGATCACGGCAGGCGTGCCGTTGTCATAGACCTTGCCGACATTGTTGAGTTCGAGGTCGAAGATCATCGTGGCTCTCCGGAGCTTGGCTGAAATCACGGCTATCGGGCGCATGGCCCCGGCCATCCCGACCGGTTGGTATGTGAGCCGACCGGGTGGTCGCTCGGGGCCATGCACCATGTCTCAAGAACCGGGCGGCACGGCCGCCCGGCCTGTTCGGTCAAGCGTTCAGGAACTCGTCCCACTTCTGGATCAGGTGATCGTATTCGTCCGGCCACTGGTGCCAGTAGGCGACGTTCTTGGCGCGCTCTTCGAGCGAGCCGCCGTCGCGCAGGTCCCCTTCCTTGATGCCGCGCTCGGCAGCGCCGACCCAGGGCTTGCCCTCGTACCAGAAGGCATATTTTTCCGGCGCCATGACGTTCTTGATGTTGGTCGACGGCGAATAGTAGCCCTGTTCCGAAACGGTGATGCCCGGTTCGCCAGAGAGCCAATAGTCGGCATAGGCGATGACGGCTTCCTTGTTCGTCGTGCCAGCGATCATCGCAGGTCCGATCGCCCAGCCGCGATACCCTTCTTTCGGCACGGCATAGCGGCATGGCTTGCCCTGCGCCTTGACCGCCATGACGGCCGGCTGCCAGGCGTCGCAGACCACCATTTCGCCCGATGCCATGAGGTTGACGAGTTCGCCGAAATCGCCCCAGAGCGCGCGGAACTGGCCTTCCTTCTTCTTGGAGATCAGGAACTTCGCAGCTTCGTCGATCTCAGCAGCCGTCGCATTGCCGGGGTTCTTGACGTCGGAAAGTCCAAGCGAGTTCATCGCCATCATCGCCTGGCCGATCGCGATCAGCGGGTCGGTGTTGATGCCGGACTTGCCCTTCCACTTGGGGTCGAAGATCGCAGCCCAGCTGTTGGCCTCTTCGGCCGAGAGCACATCCGGATTGTAGCCAATGGAATCGTAGTTATAGACGGCCGGCACCATGTTCAGCGAGGACTGGCCGTCGTCGGTCCAGATCTGGCCGACGATCTGGGCGGCCCGGTCCCACTTGTCGCTCGGCGTGGTGAAGGTATCGCGAATATTCGCCCAGTTCTTCAGCGCCGAAGCCGGGATCGGCTCGACATTGTTGGTCATGACGATCGACGGCAGACGCTCGGCGATGATCTCCCAGCAATCATAGTCCTTGGAGCCGGAAAGGATTTTCGTCTGCGCGTCCGGGAAGGTGGCTGCCGTTCCCGACGTGCCGCCGACGCCGGCTGCCGCCTTGAACTGCTCGAGGATGCGCTCCTGCACGGTGACCGAAAGGCCGATAGTGCGGAGCTGCTGGCTGGCGAGATCGCTCGCCTGCGCGAAAGCCGCGCGCGAGGAGAGGAACGGCGTTCCGCCTCCGATCGCGAGCGCCATCACCCCGGCGGAGCGTTTGAGGAGCGAGCGGCGATTGAGTTCCATATTCGGCATTGTCTCTTCTCCAGTTGTCGTTGTTCCCCGGAGGCCGTTTTTTCGGCCCCCTCTTCATCATTCGCCGCCACCGCGGCACTCGGTCCGGAGGCCTGGAGCCGGTCGCTCCCTCTGTGGCCGCCGCACGATTGCAAGGGCGCGTCAGTAGCGCCCGACCAGGAGGCCACCGTCGACGACCAGCACCTGCCCCGTCATGTAGCGAGCGGCGTTCGACGCCAGGAACGCGATGACGTCGGCGATGTCTTCCGGCGTGCCGAGCCGTTTCATCGGAATGAAAGCGGCTGCCGCTTCCGCGCCGACGGGCCCCAGCGAGTTCTCCTCGGAAAGCAGTTGCGCCGTGCGGATGTATCCGGGCGCGACGCCGTTGACGCGCACGCCGTCGGCAGCAAGCTCGACCGCCAACCCGCGCACGAGGCCGACGACGCCGGACTTTGCCGCGGAGTAATGGACATGCTCGTCCCAGCCATAGGCGACGCCCATGATCGAGGAGAGCGCGACGATGCTGCCTTCCCCGCGCCGGCGCATGCCGGGCGCCGCGGCACGAGCCAGCCGGAAGATGCCCTTCAGGTCGATGTCGAAGGTGAGATCCCACTTGTCGTCGGTAAGTTCGGTCAGCGGCGTGCGATGGGCGATGCCGGCATTGGCAACAACGACATCAATGCGGCCGTGGCGCGCCTCCAGGTCGGCGATGATGGCATCGGTCGCCGCGGTAGAGCGGACGTCATAATAGACAAACTCGGCAGAGCCGCCGGCGGCACGGATCGCCTCTACGGTGGCGATACCTTCACGCTCGAGGATATCGGTCACGACCACATAATCGCCGGACGCCCCAAAGGCCTTGGCGGTTGCCTGGCCGATGCCGATGCCGGCACCGGTGACGATGACAATGCGGGACGTCTTGGGAGGGTGTGTCATTTCCAACTTTCCTGTCAAAGCATCACGTCGCCGGAGTTCGGCCCGAGCGTCTGGCCAACGAAGAGGCTGGCTGCCGGCGATGCCAGAAAGGACACCGTGGCTGCGACCTCTTCCGGCTCGCCGAAGCGGCCTAGCGGCAATTGCTGTTTTTTGGCTGCGCGCCAGTCGTCAGAGAGTTCCATGACGAGCGGCGTATTGACCGGCCCGGGCGCGACGGCATTGACGCGAACGCCGCGGCTCGACACTTCGCGGGCCAGCGCCTTGGTCATGCCGATGATCGCGGCCTTGGCACCGGAATAGTGGACAAGTTCGACACCACCGATCTGACCGAGTTGCGAGGCGATATTGACGATCACCCCCTCGCCGCGCTCAAGCATCGGGCGCAGCACCGCCCGGGTCACCAGGAACGTACCGCGCACGTGAACGGCAAACATCCGGTCGAAGTCGCCGACCTCGAGGTTCTCGAACAGCGCCTGATGAGCGATGCCGGCGTTGTTGACGAGGAGCGTCGTCGTGCCATGGGCGCGCTCGCCGGCCTCCACGATCTCGCGAACATCCTCCTCGCTGGAAACATCACCGGCAACAGCAGTCGCCCTGCCGCCTGCCGCAACGATCTCGGCGGCGACGGCCTGGCTGCGCACGGCAGAAAGATCGTTGACCAGCACGGCATATCCGTCAGTTGCGAGCCTCAAGGCGATGGCGCGTCCGATGCCGGAGCCGGCGCCGGTGACGATTGCTGCGTGAGAGGAAGCGTCTGCCATTACGCCTCCTCCTGGATCGCGACGCGCTTGGCGCGGCGTACCGAAAGCGTCATCAAGGCCGCGTAGGTGCCAAGCAGCGCGAAAGAGAACAGCGTCGTCAACACGCCGAAGGCGAAGACGTTCGGATGCACTTCAACCGAGAAGGTGCCGTAGATTGCCAGCGGCAGGGTCAGATCACGGCCCGAGGCAAAGAGCGTGCGCGAGAACTCGTCATAGGAAAGCGTGAAAGCAAAGAGCATCGCCGAGAGCACGCCGGGAAAGATCAGCGGGAACGTGACTTTGCGGAAGGTACGCGCCGGAGTGACCCCAAGCGACCAGGACGCCTCTTCCATGCTGGGGTCGAAGCGGTTGAAGATCGCAAGCATCACCAGGAAGGCGAAGGGGAACGTGTAGACCACGTGCAGCACGAAGGCCGTGCCCCACCAGTGGCGATCAATGCCCAGCGTATTGGCAACGAGCGCCATGCCGAGGCCGACGAGCACGCCGGGTACCATCATGCCGAGCACGATGAGATAGAAGACAACGCCGGAACCGCGGAACTTGCGGCGGAAGGCCTGCGCTGCGGTAACGCCCAGAACGGTCGAGACGATCATCGTCATCACGGCAAGTCCGAGCGAGCGCACCAGTGCCTGTTCGATCGGCAGTGGCGCAATACGCGACGGCGGCGTCAGGCCGAAGAGATGCTGGTACCAATAGGTCGACCATTCGATGATCGGGAACTGCGGTCCGCCTTCCGGCCCAGTCTGGAACGAGAGGATCGCAAGCACCGCAAGCGGTCCATAGAGGAAGACCAGGAAGAGCGCGGTATAGGCGCCGAGGCCGAGTTTCATGCCGCTGGCGTTCATGATCAGAGTTCCTTCCTGAGGTCGACGACCCTGAGCAGAGCGGCGATGACGGCGCCCATCAGGACGGTGAGAACGACGCCGGCCACCGCGGCAAACGCCCATTTCAACGAGCCGACCTGGGTGACGATGATGTTGCCGAGGAGGTTGACCTTGCGGCCGGAGAGTGCTGCGGAAGTGGCAAACTCCCCAAGCACCATCACGGAGACGAAGATCGCGCCGACCACCACACCCGGCATGGAGAGCGGCAGGATGATCGTACGGAAGATCCGCCAGAAGCCGGCCCCCAGATCCTGCGCCGCCTCGATGATGGAGTGATCGATGCGACCGAGCATGAAGGCGATCGGCCCGACCATGAAGACGCAATAGATCTGCGTCATGCCGATGGTCACCGAGAGTTCCGAAAACAGGAGGACCTCGATCGGTGTATCAATGATGCCGACGTTCATGAGGATCATGTTGATCGCGCCTTCCTTGCCGAGCATGGGGCGCCAGGCGAGAACGCGAATGAGGAACGAGGTCCAGAAGGGAATGACGCAAAGGACCAGCAGAACCGTCTGCAGCGCCTTGTTCTTGACGAACAGTCCGACATAGAGAGCCGCAGGGTATCCGACGAGGACGGTCGCGACGAGAACGATCAGCCAGATACGCACCGTCGTCCAAAGAGCGCCGAGATAGGTATCGCTGGTGAAAAACGTGACCCAGCTCTTCAGGGTCAGTGTCGGCTCGATCTTGAAGGTGGTCTGCGTCCAGAAGGATACGTAGACCATCATCAGCATCGGCAGGACGAGGAACAGGACCATCCATAGCACGCCAGGGGCGAGCAGCCAGAGCGCTTTTCCGGTGGGTTTCCTTTCAGCGACGGATTCTGCTTCCGTCTGTTCCGCAACGGCCATCATGCTCATCTCTCAATCTCCGGGGACCAGCGCAGCATCGAGGCATTGGCTCTGGCAGTTTCAGTTTCGGGCGCGTGAGGCGTTTCAAGCGTAGACAAGGGCGTCCTCCCGTTTCCAGACGAGCGCATAGCGGCCCTGATCCTCATAGGCCTCGGGGGCGGCATGGCTGAGATGGGTCTCCACTTCGAAGACCCGACCATCATCCAGGGTGAAGAAGGAATTGACTGCGGCGCCGGAATATTCGCTGGCAACGAAATTGCCCTCGACGCGGACCTCGTCGTTCCCGATCGCCGCTTCGCGCGGGCGCACGGCAACACGGTCGTAGCGGATCGCATAGGCCGGTTGCGCCGCGCGGGTTGCCGGGCGATCGCCCAGCGAAAAGCGCCCGGCACTGCCGACGAAGGCACCGCCCTCCAGCCGTCCGGGAAAGAGGTTGTAGCAATTGAGGAAGCGGGCGACCGCCGGTGATGCCGGACGGTTGTAGATCGTATCGGAATCGGCCGATTGCGCGATGCGGCCGCGATCGAGTACCAGGACCGTATCACCCATTGCCAGCGCCTCGGTCTCACTTCCCGTTACGTGCAGGAAAGTCACGCCGCAGCGCTCCCGGATGGCGCGAAGCTCCATGCGCATGCGGGCGCGCAGGTTGGCATCGAGCGCACCGAGCGGCTCGTCGAGCAGAACCATGCGCGGTTCGGTGACGAGCGTGCGGGCCAGCGCGACGCGCTGCCGTTGACCGCCGGAAATCTGAGTGACGGCGCGACCTTCGAGACCTGTCAGGCCGACGAGAGCAATGATGTCCTTGACCCGCCCTTCGACCACCCGGCGGTCCGTCACCGCATCGATCTCGCGGTTTTCGAGACCGAAGGCGATGTTCTGGGCGACCGAAAGATGCGGGAACAGGGCGAAGTTCTGGAACACGAAGCCGATGCCGCGCTGATGCGGCGCCACGGTGTCGATGCGCTTGCCGTCGAACAGGATGCTGCCGCCGTCCGGATCCTCAAAGCCTGCGATGACGCGCAGCAAGGTGGTCTTGCCGGAGCCGCTTGGGCCGAGAAGCGAGATATAGGCGTCGCCCGGCAGCGCGAGATCGATACCATCGAGCGCACGCATCTCGCCAAAAGCCTTGGTGACGTTTTTGAGCTGTAGGACTGTCGACATCGTTTTCCTGCCCGTTATCGCCGACCGGCCATCAGCGAATGCTTCGCCCTCGTCGGCGCCGATCAGGCATCCGAACGCACATGCGATAGCGATCACGCATGGTTCACATGCGCGGCTGAAATCACGGTCCTCTACGATTTAAAAAGTTAGTTCCACCTGCGCGCTTCTTCTGAGCGCTTGCATGTCACGAACCATGACATGAATGATTTTTGTATGCAATAGACTTTTATTCGGCTTTGTCAGATGCAGATTAACGGCAATGCCGCACCTCAATCCGATGAAGGGACGCTTCCCTCCCGCCGCAAGACAGTGCGCCTCAAATCATACAGAACACTATGCAATTGCGGGATCCGCTGGGCGCAACCACGACGGATCATCAATTTGACTGGCGACCCCTGTCGGCTTCGCAGAGTCCAATCTCCCACAGATCCGAAACGCCTTCCCATGACAACGCAATGGACAAACGCGCAGAAAAAATGCACATGAGTATTCAATATGCATTTATTTTGCGCTGTCACGATTACCGGCAAGTGGCGTAAAGAAAGGAGACGACTTTGCCAGCCAAACGGAAGATGCCAGACCGCATGAACGAGCCACGCCTCGGCCAAAATCCGCAGCGCCGATACGAAATTGCCGAGGATGTGCTGCGAACGAACATTGCCGAAGGCACGCTGCCGCCCGGCCTCGTGCTGCTCGAAGGACCGATCGCCGACATCCTGCAAATCTCGCGCGCACCGGTGCAGCGTGCGCTCCTGCAGCTCGAAAGCGACGGGCTTGTGCACCGCTTCAAAGGGCGTGGCTATCTGGTCGGTCCACCCGGCCGGGCAATCGAACCGAACCGCACCGACATCAAGACGCTCGGCCTCATCGTTCCCCAACACGCCGACGAGGCCCTGCAAAGCCGCTCGTCCTGGGAGCGCATCTACGATGAGATCGAGAACGACGTGGCCGGCTGCGTGATCTTCGGCCAGTACCGCATCATCGAAAACGAACTCGCCAACCATTTCAACGTCAGCCGCACGGTTGTGCGCGACGTGCTGACCCGCCTGCGCGAGCGTGGGCTCGTGCGCAAGAACCAGAGTTCGCACTGGATCGCCGGGCCGTTGACGGCGCAGACGGTGAAGGATCATTTCATGCTGCGCCGGCTGCTGGAGCCGCAGGCACTGGCGCTCGGCGCGGCGCATGTCGACCGCGACCGGCTGACAGCCCTTTTCAACCGGCTGGTCGAGTTCGGCCAGACGCAGGACGGGAACGGCTGGCTGGGCCTTGAAGACATTCTCGTGGAGTTTACCGAAGCCTGCGTGCTTGCGATGCCGAACGAACGCCTGCGCGAGTTGATCCGCAACAACCTCCTGCCGGTGACTGCCACCGAAAGACTGCTTCGGCAGTTGGGGCTGCCGGGCGATCCGACCGTGATTGCCGAACTGAAGCTCATTGTCGAGCTGATGACGCGCGGCGCCAATGCGGCGGCAGCGTCGATGCTTGAAAGCCATATCGACGCTTCGCTGAACCGGACGATCGCACAAATGAAGATCGTCGCAATCATTCCCGGCCCCAGCTTTACCGCGGCCTATCTGACACGGGTCGTCGAATAGAGGGGGTAATGGTCCGAGACGGGCGCTTCGAACTGATGCGGACGACGCCGATCGCAAAGTCAGGTCCGCCCTCCTCATCATTCGCCCTCCCGTCACCAAGCACCTAGTCGCCGGCTGCAATCGAACTGTTCATGTTGAGGGCCAACGGCCGCTCACGCGGCCGGCGGCCCATAGTGTCACGCCTTTCCGGCAATCGCCGCCCGCAGGGCTTCGAGCCGCCTGCCCTCTTCGGCGCGAGCCGCCAACGCTTCCTCCATCGTCACCTCGACGAAACGGGTCGGCGTATGCGGCTGCAACTGACCGATGAGGTCCATGTCCGCCGAGATCACAGTCCCGACCATGAAGTAGCCGCCACCCGATACGGCGTCGCGATGCAGGATGATCGGCTCCGTTCCGCCCGGCACCTGGATCGAGCCATAGGGATAGCAACTGTCGACGATGTTCGAAGGATCGGAGCCGGCGCCGAATGGCTGGTCGCGATCGACGAAGCTGAGCTTGCGGCCGCCGCGGAAGCGGTAGCCCATGCGGTCGGCTTCCGGCGCCACCTTCCACTCGTCGGCAAAGAACGTCTGCTTTGCCTCGTCCGTCAGGCGGTGCCAGTAGAGCCCGGGCAGCACCCGTAGTGCGGCAGGCGCCGCGGGTCCGCGGCGCAGGCTTTCGTCAACCGTCAGCCCTTCGCGGCCGGCGCCCGTTTGCCCAACCGGCAGCACGTCACCGGCTGCAAGCGCGCGTCCCTTGTGCCCACCAAGCGCGCCGATCGGATAGGTCGAGCGACTGCCGAGCGCCTCCGGCACGTCGATACCGCCCGAGACGGCGATATAGATACGCGCGCCGGATTTAAGGAAGTCGAAGCTCAGGGTTTGGCCGGCCCTCACCCGAAAGGCCGTCCAGCCCGGCTGCAGCACGTCGTCGACCTTGACCGGCATGTCGGCGCCGGTGACGGCAACAAGCGCATCTTCGGTGAATTCGAGTTTGGGCCCGAGGAAGACCGCCTCCAGCCCGGCAGCGCCTTCATCGTTGCCGACAAGCAGGTTGGCGGCACGCATCGCGTAGCGATCCATGGCGCCACCGATCGGGATACCGAGATGGAAGTAGCCGGGACGGCCTAGGTCCTGGATAGTGGTCGCCAGACCATGATGCAGCACGTTAATGGCCATTGAGCACACCCTCCAGCTTGGTGTTGTATCCGGCGATATCCTTCCGGAACTGGCGCAGATCGAAGCTGACATCGCGGATCGGTGGCGCGAAGCGCCCCTTGTCGACATCCTCGACCGCCTGGTCATAGGCGTCGCGATCGATCGGCTTGAACTTCACAATGTCACCGGGGCGGAAGAACACCATGAAATCGCGGAGATAACTGGTCGTCTGCGTCGGATCGAAGATCGGCATCGGCGTGATGCCGAACATCTGGTAGCCGCCAGCACCCCGCACCGAATAGATGCAGCCGAAACAACCGCCATGGCCGACCGTCAGCTTCGGCGTATCGGTCCGCGGCCTGAGATACTTCGGCACCTCGATCTGCCGTTGCCGCTCGACCATCTGATACATGAAGGGCAGGCCTGCAACGAAACCGACCATCGAGACGAACCAGGGCGAGCCTGAGTGGGCGGCTACGAAGTCGGTCACCGCGTCGTATCCGTTGATGCGCGCCGCATAGTCGAGGTCGGTACCGCCGGGGTCCTGGTGCCGTTCACGGAAGCGCATCAGCGTTTCGTGCGTCCAGGGGTCGTTGTAAAAGACCGGGATCTCGACGATACGCGTGCGGATGACCGGCTCAGCCCGCTCCGCCGCCCCTTCGATGGCGCGGACTTCCTTCAGGACGTCATCCGGCTTGATGACGTCAGGATCGAACTTGATCTGGAAGGAAGCGTTCGCCGGGCAGATTTCGGTGACGCCGCGGATGCGGCTCTCCCGCACGCCCTTCGCCATCGAAAGGCTCTTGAAGAAGGCTTCGAGGGACATCTCGTCGCTGCATTCGACGAACAGATGCTCGTCGCCTCCAAACGTGTAACGTGTCGGCATCACGCGACCTCCGCGGTGCGGCCGCCCGAAGCGGCAAATTCGGTTTCCAGCCAAGTTTCGAGAAAGCGGGTATGGAACGCGCCGGCCGCAACTTGCGCGTCGGCGGCCAGCGCCTGATGCAGGGCGATCGTCGTCGGCACGCCTTCGATCTTCAAATCGGCAAGCGCGCGCGAAAGTCTGGCGAGACACGCTGCCCTGTCCTCGCCCCAGACGATCAGCTTGCCAAGCAGGGAGTCGTAGAAAGGTGGTATCGCGTAACCCTCGTAGAGCATTGTGTCGAAACGAACGCCCTCGCCATCCGGAACACGCAAACGGGAAATCTTGCCGGGCGCCGGCATGAAGCCGCGTGCCGGGTCCTCGGCATTGATCCGGCACTCGATCGCGTGGCCGCGCGCAGCGACGCCCGATTGAAGCACGGAGAGCGACGCACCGCCGGCGACACGGAACATCTCCTGCACGAGGTCGATGCCAGTGATCATCTCGGTAACCGGATGCTCGACCTGAATGCGCGTGTTGACCTCGATAAAGTAGAAATCCCGCGTTTCGTCGTCATAGAGGTATTCGACGGTGCCGGCGCCGCGATAGCCGACGGCCCGGGCGAGCGCGACGGCGCTGTCGCAGAGCTTCTGTCGTACATCTGCAGGCAGGAGGAACGAAGGCGCCTCTTCCCAGACCTTCTGACGGCGGCGCTGCAGCGAGCACTCCCGCTCGAAGCAATGCACGAAGTTCTCGCCATCACCGAGAATCTGCACCTCAACGTGACGCGCGCGGGTGATGACTTTCTCGAGGTAGAGGCCGCCGTCGCCGAAGGAGGCGAGCGCCTCGGCCGACGCCTGGGGGAACTGCTTGTCAAGTTCCGCCGGATCGTTGACGATGCGGATGCCGCGCCCGCCGCCGCCGGCGGCCGCCTTGATCATAACCGGGAAGCCGGTCTCAGCCGTTACCGCATGCGCCTCTTCCACGCTCGAAATCCGGCCGTTGCTACCGGGTACCGTCGGCACACCTGCCTTCTCGGCGACGGCACGGGCCTGCACCTTGTCGCCGAGCAGCCGGATGGCGTCACCCGAAGGGCCGATGAAGATCATGCCCGCGGCAACCACCGCATCGGCGAAATCGCCGTTTTCCGACAGGAAGCCGTAGCCCGGATGCACGGCATCGACCCCGGCACGCTTGGCCGCCGAGATCACGGCGGCAATATCGAGATAGGATTTCTTCGGCGCCGGCGGACCGATTTCGACGGCTTCATCCGCGAGCTTCACGGCCAGCATATCCGCATCCGCGGCGCTGTAGACCTGAACCGTGCGAATGCCGAGGGCCTTTGCCGCCCGGATAATGCGCACGGCGATCTCGCCGCGATTGGCGATCAGGACCGAGCGGATCGTCATTGCTCCACCTCGGCGATCACCTGGCCGGCCATGACGGGCTCTTCATTGTCGACGAGGAACCGGATGCTGCCGCCGGTGACGCCCGCCTGGATCTCCTGGAAGGTCTTCATCACTTCGATCAGACCGATCGCCTCATTGGAGGCCACCGCATCGCCGTCCGATTTGAACGGTGGTACATCCGGAGCAGACGACCGATAGAAGGTTCCTGGAAGGGGCGATCGGATTTCGTGCTTGCTCATGGTTGCCTCCGCTTGTCATTTGTTGCCTGGATCACGATGCAACCGGTCGGAGCGACCAAAGCCATAAACGTGATCGGTTCTCATTGGTTGGGGCAGAATGCGGGCGGACTGCCGCCCACACCTTTCCTCACCCCACTTTAAGCTGTGAAACAGGAGCGATGCGGATACCCTCCGCCGCAAGCGCTTCCCGCATGCGGCGCACGATATCGAGTGCGCCGAGCGTATCGGAATGGAAACAGACGGATTCGAACGCGATCTCGATGTCGCTGCCGGTCACGGTGCGCACGCGCCCTTCCTTGCAGGCGCGCACCACCTTGCGTGCGATCGCGGCCGGGTCGGGACGCCCGGCATCGCGGGTAAAGACGATCGAACCACTGTCGTCGTAGTCGCGATCGGCATAGAACTCGCGTATGACCGCCTGCCCGACTTCGCGTGCGGCGATGTCCGTCTCCGAACCGGCCATGCAGAAGACGAAGGCGGTCGGTGCCACCGTGCGCATATATTGCAGGAAGATCTGGGAGAGTTCGCGGTTGACCGCCATCTCCATGTAAAGCGCGCCGTGCGGCTTCACATGCTGCAGGCTGGTGCCGTGCCGTCTTGCAAATTCGCGGATGGCACCCACCTGGTAGACGATATCGTTGACCAGTTCGCGTGCGGTGCCGGCGATCCTGCGACGACCGAAGCCCTGCAAGTCACGGTAACCCGGGTGCGCCCCAATGCCGACGCCATGCTCGGCGGCAAGCCGCACGGTCTCGTCCATCAGATTGGGATCCCCGGCGTGGAAGCCCGCGGCAATGTTGGCGGAGCTGATCAGCGCCATGAGCGTCGCATCGTCCGTGTCGCCTATGTGCCAGCGACCGAAGGCTTCTCCCATGTCACAGTTGATGTCGACGACGTCGAGCAAGACCATTCCCTTCGATCAGGGCCGCCTCGAAAGCCGGCCAAACCTTCAATAGGGAAACGCTATGAGCATTTACTGCATTTGAAAAATTCTATTTTCATATGCCCTATATCTGTTTTTCAGAATTCGTGGTTGCAATCTCGTCCATGAAAAAATACCGTTAATACGGCCGTTTAGGCTGATCTGCACGAAACGCGGTCAAGTATCTGCACAAGGAGCGGGCAGGCTTTCTGATTTTCCAGCCTGCGCTATCGAAAAATCAGAAGAGAAGTCGATGTCGATCAGCCTTCGCCAGCTTCGCTATTTCGTCGCCACCGCCGAATTGGGGCAGATCTCGCAGGCTGCCGTCGATCTCTCCATTTCGCAGTCAGCGATTACCACCGCGATCAAGGAGTTGGAGCGCATCGTGGGCGCCAGCCTCTTCCTGCGCACGCCGAGCGGCATGGATCTGACCATGGCAGGCCGTCAGTTTCTCTCGCATGCCTACGAGATCTTGAAGAAGGTCGATGAGGCAACGCATCTCAACGTGGTGAGCAGTTCGGTGGAGGGTACGCTGGCTATAGCCGCCACCTATACGGTGATCGGCTACTTCCTGCCGCAACATATAGAACGGCTTCGGCGGCTATTCCCGAAGCTCAAGGTTCAGTTGTACGAACTCAATCGTGAGTCGATCGAGGAGGGGTTGCTGACGAACCGCTACGATATGGCCGTCCTGCTCACCTCCAATATCCTCAATCCCGCGCTTCAGACCGAAAAACTCATGAGTTCGACGCGGCGTCTCTGGGTTCCCGCCCAGCATCCGTTGCTTGCGCGCGACAATGTCGGCTTTCGCGAGATCGCCCAGGAACCCTATATCATGCTGACGGTCGATGAGGCCGCTCATACCTCGCTCAAATACTGGAGCGCATCGACCTATCAACCGCGCGTCATCCTTCGGACCTCGTCGGTCGAGGCGGTTCGGTCTCTGGTAGCCAACAGCCAGGGCGTGGCGATCCTCTCCGACATGGTTCACCGTCCCTGGTCACTGGAAGGGCGCCGTATCGAAACGATCGACGTGCGCGACGCAGTTCCGGCGATGGATGTCGGGCTTGCCTGGCGCCGAGGCGCGGAATTCACGCCGGCCATGACGGCGCTTCGTTCCTATTTCCAGCAGAGCTTTCATCTGCCGGGCGTTCGGTCCAGTTCGTTCGGAGCGGAGTGACCCGCACTGTCCTGTGCCGATCCGGGGAGCCCAGGCTGGGGCTGCACATCGCCTGCGTCGCCAGGAGCAATCGACATTCAGTCCTTTCTCGACTGTAAGTTGCATTTTCTCGTATTCTTCGATTGCGGACAAACCCGTTCCTCAGAGCACCCGCGCTGCGACGGAGTGGATCGAGTTATTGCCGTAGCCGAGACGGTTCCACTCGGCTCGCTCGGGTTGCGTTCGGCCTGTCATGTCGGTGGCACGTGCTCGCACGGTGAGTGGACCGATCTCCTCAAGTCGAGTGATCAACTCCCACCATTGCCAGGCAGAGTGTCGTCGTTCGCCAACGAGCCGTGCCTCGCGCCACGGGCCGCCGTTTAGGCTGACATCGACCCTGGAAATGGCCCCAGTGCCCGACCACGCGACCCCACGGATCGCGGTGTCGCCGCGCGAAAGGCTCTCCCCCTCTCCAGGCGACGATATCAACGCTCGCACGTTCATCAGCTTCACCTGTGCGCGTTCATCGTGCCCATTTCGCGTCCACTCGTACCAGTACTTCTCCGCCTGGTAGTACGCATCGCAGGCTTGGTCGGTAACGCTAATCTCGGTCAGCCACTTGACGGACGCCACCGCATACCAGCCGGGCACAATCAGCCGCAACGGATAGCCATGAAGCGGCGACAGCGGTTCGCCGTTCATGTCATAGGCAAGAATCGCATCCGTTTCCCGGACCTGCTCCAGGCTGAGGCCGCGTTCAAAACGGACCGGCGCATCATGCCCGTCAACGACCCCGCTGTCAGCGCCGCGAAAGGTGAGCTCGCTCGCGCCGGCTCGCAGTCCCGCTCGCTCAAGCACGTCCATCAGACGAACGCCGGTCCACTCTGCAGTGCTGACGGCGCCTAGCCCCCAGGCTTCGCCGGGCACGGCCGGATCGAAGAGGCTGCGGCCATTGCCAGCGCATTCAAGCGTCACCACCCGGGTTTCGGCATGAAGATTGTGAAGCTCCTTCATGCTTAGTTCCAACGGCCTGTCGACCAGTCCGCCGATCGAAAGCCGGTAGCTGTCGCCGCCAAGGGCCGGAATGTCGAAGTGGTTGCGCAGGTAGAACCGACCGTTTGGCATCACGGCACCGCCTGCAAGGTCCGGCACCGAGGTCTCGCCATTCAACGGATTGACGCTGTGGATGAAAAGACCGGCCTCGGCTGCATCCTGGCAGGCGTCCGCCAGATCAAGTGTATCTGCAGAGACACGCACTGGATGTTCCGCGCATCCACCGCTCGACACCATCGCGGCGAACGTCACCGCTGGCATCACATCGACATCCCCGGCTTTACGGAGGGGTGCCAAAAAAGCCTGAAGGATCGCTTCATCCGCTGCCTCGGCAATGAGCACCAGCAAATGTGAGCCCTGCGCGACCGCTTCCCCCTTGATCAACACACCGTGGCGAGCAGCGTTTGGCCGGCTCAAATGGTTCAGGAGCGTCACGCCCTTGACCGGATCACGCGCCAGGTAGGCTTCGTGCGAGCGGTGATGATGCACAATGAACAACGGCAAGGGGACCTCCTTATTCGAGCGGCAGCGAACCGTCAGCTCGGTCTCATACGATCAGCGGTGGTCTTCAGGCCATTTCAGCACCCGCATGATCAAATAGAACCGCGCGGCCTTGCGACCAGAATTACAGGCCGGATTTTTTTGTGCTGCGTGTTTTCGATCACGGCCGGCCTCTGGCTTGAAACGGCCGACCTCTGGATGCTTTCGGCCGATCTGCTCTTCGACATCGAAGGTGACGGCGAAAAAGCCGTTGGCGGCAAAGTGAGGGCGGGAAAGCAGTTCTGACGCCAGATGACCGCCGATGGTGCTGCTCCCGTGCCGAGCGGCACCATCGACGCCATTGCATTCGTCTCGAGCGCGTGGGTGGAGTGTTCGTCTGCCCCGCCCAGATGCACATAACGGCGGAGAACGCGGCTAAGGCGTTCCCGCCGATGCATCACGCGGTTTCAGTGGCACAAGGCGTGGAGAAGCATTGCCTCGCGGTGCGTTTGAAACATGACGAAAGCGCGGACGTATGTTTTCTAGCCTCGCCGAAACCATAAAGCCAGTCGTGTCCAATACCGCTCATCAAGGGCTCCGGGCGCCCATGCAGCGATCGGCGTGGCAACTGGCACCGTTGGCGATAGACGCTGGATTGAGCGCCTTATCGTCGGATTGCGAGACCGACATTCAATCGAGCCGCAGGCGCGCATGTGCGATATCGGCCACGACCGATACTGCGAGTGAACGTGCATCCCTTGCCTTGTCGAAAAGGCCGATCGGCGCCTTGATGCGAGAAAGCAGACGTTCGTCTCCCCCGCCATCACGCAGCAGCTGGCAGCGTTTCGCATGGGTCCGGCGGCTGCCAAGGGCGCCGATGTAGAACGCACGCGACGCCAGCGCTGCGCTGAGCATCGGCAATTCGCGATCAACGTCGTGGAAAAGCAGCGCGACAGCGGTATCGGCGTCGAGTTCGTCTGGCGACGGTATCTGGCCGCGCGCGAGCGTGACTGTCTCGTAACCGGCGGCAACGGCAATGCGCGCAACCGTGTCGATCTCCAGCGGCGTGCCGGCGATCACGACCCGCGGCCTTGGTCGGTAGGCGCGCACAAAGCAATCGCCATACCAGCCGCTTGCCTCCTCACCGCGCTGCAATGAAAGCGTGCGCTTGCCAGGGTGATAGCGCAGTCCCACCGGCGAGCGACGCTGAAGCGCGGATAGCGCCTGGCTCAAGACGGCTGCGTCCTCCAACACATGGATCGCAAGGGTAATACCGCCGCCACAGGGCAGGACAATATCGAAAAACGGGGACCCTTCGCCAAGTCGAAGAAGACGATCCATGCGCTTGTTGAGGGCAGACATTGCGTCTGCGGCGACGGCCGCTTCGGTGCAACCGCCGGAGACGAAACCGCAATAGAGACCATCGCCGCGCACGACCATTTGCGCGCCAAGGGCGCGCGCCGCACCGCCACGAATGTCGACGAGCGTGATGAGGGCCGTCGGCTGGCCCTCTTCGAGCGATCGAGCAGCAAAGGACAATATCTCGATCGCATCGTCGGACAGGAAGGCCGCGCGCGGTTCTGGCGCAAGCGTTTCCGGATCGGCGGCTATGCGGATCGTCACCTCACTCCACTCCCTGCGTTCCCCGCCAGCGGCGCACAATACCCGGGTCGAGATCAAAGAGATCGAGCACGCGGCCGACGGTGTGGTCGACCATGTCTTCGATGCTCTGGGGTTTCGCATAAAAGGCCGGGACAGGCGGATAGATGATGCCGCCCATTTCGGTCACCTGCGCCATGTTGCGGATATGGCCGAGATGAAGCGGCGTCTCTCTGAGCATAAGGACGAGGCGACGGCGTTCCTTCAGCACCACGTCGGCCGCGCGGGAAATGAGGTTGTCCGTCGTGCCCGTGGCGATCTCGGCCAGCGTCTTGACCGAACAGGGGGCGACGATCATGCCGAGCGTCTTGTAGGAACCGGAGGAACAGACGGCGCCGATATCCTTGTTGGAATGGGTGGTCGTCGCCAGCGCTTCGAGGTCCTGCCTGGAAAACGTCGCCTCGGCCGCAAGCGTGATGCAGGCGGCACGCGACATGATCAGATGCGTCTCGATCTCGAGATCGCGCAGCAATTCGAGGATGCGCTTGCCGTAGACCACGCCCGACGCGCCCGAAATGCCAACGATCATGCGTTTTGGATGGGTCATCGCCTATCCCACGCTTTTGAGGAGCATCGCGGCGCGTGCGCTTGCCTCGTCGCTGATACGGGCGCGCACGCCGTGGAAATTCGGGCCGCGCGTCGCGTCGAGCCCCATGCGCGAGGTCGTACCGATGCCGCTGGCCGAGGGGTCGAGTGCATTGCCCGGCAGGCCCTCGATGATGACGACATCCTTGTGCGGCTGGAAATGAGTGGCGAGCGCCCAGAGCACCTCGCTGTCGCGGGTAATATCGACATCCGCGTCCACCACGACCACGGTCTTCAGGTACTGGTCCCAGCCGAGAAGACCGAGCATGACCTGCCGCGCCTCCCCCTCACGCGTCTGGTTCATGGCGATGTAGGCGTGAAAATGCGTGCCCGACGAGGGATAGTGCACTGCGGTGATCGAGGGAAAGCGCGCCTTCAGTTTCTCCACCACCTCGGCCTCGCGCGGCACGCGGCCGAGGTTGAGGTGTTCGGCCGAATTGCCGCCCGCCACGCTGACGAGAATGGCGTCGCGCCTGCGCATCACGGTTTCGACGGTGAAGAGGTTGTTGGTCGAGCGGTCGGATGAATAGCCGGTGAACTCGCCGAACGGCCCCTCCTCGACATGCGCCTCGGGATCCAGCACACCTTCGAGCACGATCTCGGCATGGGCGGGAACGCGAATGCCGTATTTCGGCGTACGCACGACCTGAAGCGGTTCGCCCATCAGCCCGCCTGCGACATCGCGTTCGTCTTCGCCGAAGGCAAGGCGGGCGGAGGCGGCGATCATGAAGAGCGGATGGCCGCCGATGACCATCGCGACCGGCATCGGCCTGCCCTTCTCCTTGGCCATGTTCATCAGCCGCCAGAGATGGCCGCGCGAATGCAACGAGGTCGCAAGCGAATTCTTCGAATGAATCATCGCGCGGTGGTAGCTGAGATTGCCGGCACCGGTTTCCGGATGCTCGCCGATGATGATGCCGCTGGTGATGTATTTCGCCCGATCCGTATCGAAGTGCTTGAGCATCGGGAGCGCGTTAAGATCGACGGCATCGCCCGAGATGATCTCCTGGGTGATCGGGCCTTCTTTCAGGACCTCCGGCGTGAACGGCCGGTTAGCGCGTCCCTGGTAGGCTTCGTGCAGCCTGTCGGCCGTAGACCCGAGCAGGCGGGCGATACGGTCGCGCGAGGCAAAGATGTTGCAGAGCACTTCACTGCCGATCCCGGAAACATTCGTCAGGTGCAGCATGGGGTGCCGCCCCCGCTCGGCCAGGTTCCAGATCAGTGCCGTTGCATCCTGATCGTCCAAGACCGGCTGGTCGATGGTGATGACATCTTCTGGGTACTCCGCGCTGTAGTCGGCGAGGAAGCTGCGGGCATCTTGCTTGTGGTACTGGGTCATATCTTAGCCTCGACGCGACGGGAGGGTGACGGCGCCCGGATGGGCGCCGTCGTCTTTACTCAGGCAAATTCCTTGTGCTTGCCCGTGGCCCGGTCGACACCGGCATAGCTATCCTTCAGGCGCGCCTGGGCGTCCCGGAGGTCACGCGGCGGCGGCGAAGGGTCGATGCCGACGAGCTTGGCGATGTTGTTGCCGAGATAGCCTTCGAGATCGTCCTCGGAGAGGTTGATGCCGTGCGGCGGATCCTTGCAGAGCACTTCGAGCTCGCGCAGCCACATGCCCGGATCGTTCGGCGGGCTGTCCGTGCCGAAGACGATCTTGTTCTTCGGCAGCTGCTGGGCGAACTCCACGATGCGCGACTGGAAGCACCAGCCGGATTCGCAATAGACGTTCGGGGTATCCATCGCCATCCAGAAGGACTCGAACGAGTAGTTGCCGCCGGTCTGGATGCCGAAGTGGCCGATGATGAAGTTGACCATCGGGAACTCGCGGATGATCGGGTAGAACATCGTCGGGATGGTGTACGGGCCGTCGCCGGTGTGGATGAGCACCACGACGCCGAGCTCGGCGCACTTCTTCATCGCCGGCCGCAGCCAGTCGAGCGCGCGGTCGGGCCGGTAGCCGTGCATGTTGGCGTGCAGCTTCAGCATCTTGAAGCCGTATTCCTTGACGTGGAATTCGAGCTCCGCCGCGCCGTTTTCAGGTCCCCAGCGCGGGTTGTAGTTGAAGTTGCCGATAAAGCGGTCCGGGTATTTCTGGCAAAGCTCGGCACAATAGGCCATGTAGTCGCGAATGCCGTCGCGACCCTTGCGGTTGCCGTCGCGGTATCCGGTGTTGCCCGGCGGCGGCTGGATGAAGCCCATATCGATCCGGCGCGGTTTGCCGTTGATCATATAGGGACCGTCCATCAGCTTGAGCATGCGCTCGCCGGTGAAGGGCTCGCCCGTGTGACGCCACGCCTCATCGACGAGGTTGGTCGGGTGAAGATGGGTATCGATGATCATTGTTCACTCCGTTCAATTTTACGCGGCAAGGGCGACGCCGTGCTGGCGCAGATACGCCTCGGCTTCCTCGACGGTGGCCGGTGGCTTCGTCGCTTCCAGGCCGATCATCCGGGCGACGTTGTTGCCGAGGTAATCTTCCAGCGTATCCTCATCGAGGTTCAGGCCCTGCGGCGGCTCGTGGCAGAGAACTTCGAGGAGGTTGATCCACATGCCCGGTTCGTTCGGCGGCGTGTCGGAGCCGAAGAGGATCTTGTGCTTGGGCAGAACCTTGGCGAATTCGACGATGCGCGACTGCAGGCACCAGCCGGATTCCACGTAGACACTCGGCGTGTCGAGCGCCATCTGCATCGGCTCGAACACATAGACGCCGCCGGTCTGAACGCCGAAATGCGCCAGGATGAAGTTGACCTCCGGGAACTCGCGGATGATCGGGTAGAACTCCGTCGGGATCGAGTACGGACCGTCGCCGGTATGCACCTTCACCATCAGGCCGAGATCCGCGCACTTCTTCAGTGCCGGTCGCAGCCAGTCGAGCGCGCGGTCCGGGCGGTAGGCGTGCATGTTCGCCTGCAGCTGCACCATCTTGAAATCGAACTCCTTGGCATAGCGTTCGATTTCTTCGGCGCCATTCTGGGTGCCGTAGCGCGGGTTGTAGACGAAGCAGCCGAGGAACCGGTCGGGATGCTCGGTCACCATCTTTTCCGTGTAGGCCATGTACTGGCGAATGGCGGCCTTGCCTTCCAGATCCATCACCTCATGCGTGTAGATGGTGTTGCCTTGCGGCGGCTGGATGAAGGCCTTGTCGATCCGGCGCGGCTTGCCGTTCACATAGTAGGGGCCATCCATCATCTTCAGCAGCTTGTCGCCGGTGAACGGCGGTCCATCGTGTCGCCAAGCCAGGTCCACCAGGTCGGTGGGATAGCAGCTCAGGTCAATAATCATAGGTTTCTCCTGTCGTAGAGGGTCCGGTCGATGCGGGGCCGCGCGATGAACGCCATGCCGGCCGAAGCCGGGCGTGGATCCGCGATCTCAGGAAATGCCGAAGACGGAGAGAACAGGCCGGCGCGTTAGCTCCCAGGGCGGGGCAACCGGGCGTTCCTTTTGTGATCAGCATCGACATCGCAGCCTCATCTTCCAACAGACGGTGAGCAATTGTCGGTGCTTCTACTCGGCTCCAAGGGAACCACTGCGCGCGCATCCTGTCAACTCAAAAATTCAACTTAAGTCATTATTTTTAAATGATATTTTCTTAAATAATGGCAGCAACCGCCCGCGCTGGAGGAGCGCGAGCGGCTCAGACAGAAATGCTTACGCAAGCGCCGTCCGGCGTGGAGATCGCTGCTAGGGCACTAGGCATGCACGCAAGTTTCTGTCGATACTTTCGCGGTCGAGATTGCGGCCGATGAACACGAACTTCGACTTCCGCCGGTCTTCGCCCCAGGCATGGTCCGGGCGGAAATCGACAAGCTTGTGCACGGCCTGAAGCACGAAGAAGCGGTCGTCGCCGGCAACGGAAACGATGCCCTTCGTGCGAAAAATGTCGCCCCCGTGCTCGCCGAGATAGGCCGTCAGGAAGCCCGCGAGCCGCTCGCCGTCGAAGGCTTCGGGATAGACGAACGAGTGCGACTTCACCGTCACATCGTGTTGGTGCGGCCGAAGGGCGGGCGCGGGCGCACGTTCATGGTCATGATGGTGGTGGTGCCCATGGTCGTGATGGGCATGATCGCAACATGGCTCCTTGCAATCATGGTGATGATGACCGGCGTCGTGATCGTCGTCCATGTCGATGTCGAGGATTTCCGCCCGCTCGCGCACATAGGACGGCCGGAAGCCCTTGACCCCGAGGATGTTGGAAAGGTCCACCTTGCCGTAGCTGGAGCGGAGGATGGGTGCCGTCTGGTTGAGCCTGCGCAACGAGCTTTCCAGCGAGCCGAGCGCTTCCTCCTCTGCAAGGTCGATCTTGTTCACGAGGATGCGGTCGGCAGCGACGATCTGGTTGACCGCCTGGTTGTCGCTGCCGTCGAGCACCGGATCATAGAGGTGCTGGTCGATGTGCATCGCGTCCACCAGCGTCACGACCGCATCGAGTTCCACTTCGTCGGCAACGCTGCGGTCGACGAAGAAGGCGGTGGCGACCGGCGTCGGGTCGGCAAGCCCCGAGGTCTCGACGATGATGTGGTCGAACTTGTCCTTATGGCTCAGGAGCTTCTTCATCACGTCGATCAGATCGTTGCGCACGTCGACGAAGCAGCAGATGCAGCCGTTCTGCATCTGGAAGATTTCTTCGTCCGAGGCGAGCACCAGGTCGCTGTCGACGTCCACCTCGCCGTATTCGTTCTCGATCACCGCGATGCGGTGACCGTGACGCTCGGTGAGAATGTAGTTGAGCAGCGTCGTCTTTCCGGATCCAAGAAACCCGGTGAGGATCGTGATCGGGAGTTTCTGCTGGCTCGCAGGCTCGATATGCATGTTCATGCGCCCTTCTCCCTCAAGGCTTTCAGGATGTCTTCCGGCGTGATCGGATAGTGGTGGAAGCGGACGCCGATGGCGTCGTGGATGGCGTTGGCGATGGAGGGGCCGATGGCGATGATCGGATCTTCGCCCACACCCTTGGCGCCCCAGGGCCCGCCCGGGTCGGGCGCCGCCTCAAGGATGATCGTCTCGATGTCGGGCATGTCCATCGACAGCGGCATCTTGTAGTCGACGAGACCCGCATTGAGCGAACGCCCGGTCTTCTTGTCGATAACATAGTCTTCGGTCAGCGTGTGGCCGATGCCCTGCTGGATGCCGCCCTCGATCTGGCCCTGCGCCGCGATCGGATGGATGACGCGACCGACGTCGTGCACCGGCACGACGCGCTTGACCTCGACGATGCCTGTTTCCGTGTCGACGTCCACCTCGGTAAAATGGGCGGCGAACGAGTAGGATTTCGTCGGTTCGTAGGTGCCGTTGGCAACGATATTGGCGGCAGGGATGCCGCGCGAGGGGCCCATAGCCTGCGACACCGTCATAGAGCGATCGGGCTCGGCAATGAGGAAGACCTTGCCTTCGGAAAGGTCGATATCTTCCGGCGAGACCTGCAGTTTCATCGCCGCTCTGGCGAGCACGGCGGCGCGGACCTTGCCGGCTGCCATTTTGGCGGCCGTGCCGACCAGATAGGTCGTGTGGCTGGCAAAAGCCCCGATGTCCCAAGGCACGACGTCCGTGTCGCCATGGATAACGCCGACGTCCTCGAAGCGCACGCCGAGCTCTTCGGCAACGATCTGCGCCAGCGCCGTATGTGCACCGGTGCCAAGCCCGGCAGCGCCAGTCAAAAGCGTGACCGTACCGTCCTCGTTGACCTTTACCGTGGCATTGCCCTGCTCCTTGATGCCGGGATAGGCAGACGAGCCGTGCATCTCGCAGCCGATGCCCCACCCCTTGCGGATATGCGGACGGTTGGGATCCGGCGTCCGGTCGCGGTTCCGAAGCGCCTTCCAGTCGAGTACGTCGATGCCGTGCTGAAGGCAGATTTCAAGCCCGTGACCGATGATCGGGTGGCCTGACGGCGCGATGTCGCCGGCCCGCACCACGTTCTTCAGCTTCAGCTCGGCCGGGTCCATGCCGAGCCGTTCGGCGGCTTCGTCCATCTGGATGTCGAGCGCGTAGTAGCTTTGCACAACCCCGTAGCCGCGGAAGGCGCCGTTGATCGGGGTGTTGGTGTAGACGCAGCGACCCTCCAGCCGCACGTTCTCGCAGCGATAGAGCGAGGTGGCGGCGGTCGTGCCGACGATGGTCACGCCCGGGCCATGGGAGCCGTAGGCGCCTGAATCATAGACCAGCTTCATGTCGCGGGCGACGAGCGTGCCGTCGTTCTTGAAGCCCTGCCTCAGCCAGATCTTGCAGGGGTGACGCGAACGACCGGCGACGAAGGTCTCATGGCGGGTGAACTCCATCTTCACCGGCCGGCGGGTTTCCTTGGCCAGAAGCGCGCAGAGAAACTCGTGCTGGAAAAGGTCCTGCTTGGCGCCGAAGCCGCCACCCATATGGTCGACGAGCACGCGCACCTTGGTGAGTGGCAGGCCGAGCACTTCGGCAAGGATGCCGCGCACCATGAAGGAGGTCTGGGTCGAGGTCCAGAAGGTCAGCTTGTTGGAGCCGTCCCAGTCGGCGACGCAGACGTTCGGCTCCATGTAGGCCGGATGCGGCCGTCCACCGGCAAAGGTGCCCTCGAGCACGAAGTCCGCCTCGGCAAAGCCCTTGTCGACGTCGCCGCGGTTGACGCGCACCGGGTCGAGCACCAGGTTGCCGCCGGGACCGACCTCATGGATCAGCGGCGCGCCGGGCTGGGCAGCATCCTCCGGTTCGAAGACGGCCGGCAACGCTTCATATTCCACCTCGATCAGGTCGAGCGCCTCGTCGGCGATCTCCTCGCTGATCGCGGCGACGGCGGCGACGCCCTCGCCCCAGAACCGCACCTTGTCGTCGAGAATGTACTGGTCCTTGGTGCAGGAGGCCGAGCGTGGATGCGGCGAGCCGTAGTGCAGCACGCGCGGCACGGTCTCGTGCGTCAGCACTGCCTTGACGCCGGGATATGCAAGCGCCTTGCTGACGTCGATCGACTTGATGCGCGCATGGGCGATCGTCGCGCGCTTGATCTTGCCGTGAAGCATGCCGGGGAGCTTGATGTCGCCGGTATACTGCGCCTCGCCCGTCACCTTCTCGAGCACGTCGTCTCGCTTGACGCTCTTGCCGACGATCTTGAACTCGCGCTGTTCGATGGGGGTGGTCATGTTCATGATCTTGCTGCCTCCATCTCGCGCGCGGCGGATCTGATCGCGTCGAATATCTTGGTGTAGCCGGTGCAGCGGCAGATGTTGCCGGAGAGCCCGAAGCGGATGTCCTCGTCGGTCGGGCGCGGATTGTCGTCGAGCAGTTTCTTGGCCATCATCAGGATGCCAGGGGTGCAGAAGCCACACTGCGAGGCGCCGTGCCGCATGAAGGCATCCTGCAGCGGATGGAGCGTATCGACGCCCGGCTGCAAGCCTTCGATCGTCTCGACCTTGCGGCCTTCGGCCTCCACGGCAAGCACCAGGCAGGCGTTGACCGGCTCGCCGTCGATCAGCACGGTGCAGGCGCCGCAGTCGCCGACATCGCAGCCTTTCTTGGTGCCGGTGACACCGACATCGTCGCGCAGCGCATCGAGCAGGGAGCGACAGCTATCGACCGCCATTTCCCGCGCTTCGCCATTCACGGTGAATTCGACCATGCGTTTCATGCGAAAGCCTCCAATGCCTGTCTGATGGCGCGGCCGGTCAGCACACCGACCATGTCGCGACGGTAATCGGCGCTGGCGCGCACGTTGCTGATCGGCGTGCACTCCTCCATCGCCTTGCTCGCCGCACTTCTGACCGTCGCGACATCGAGCGGCGTTCCGCGCAGCATGGCTTCGGCTTGCGGCGCGCGCAGCACGGTGGCGCCGACGGCACCGAGTGCGATGCGGATGTCGCTGCAGATGCCCTCCTCCATCGCGAGGCTGACGGCGACGCCGACGGTGGACAGCTCCATCGCCTTGCGGCGGCCGTGCTTGATATAGGCCTTGCCTGTCGTATCGCTTGCCGGCGGCACGGTGATGCCGGTGACGATCTCGCCCTTGGCAAGGACCGTCCTGCCGGGTCCGGTGAAGAACTCGGCGATCGGCACGACGCGCATGTTGGTGCGGCTGTAGATGTGCACGAAGGCGCCGTCGGCAACCAGCGGCGGAATGGTGTCGGCCGACGGCGAGGCGCGACAGATATTGCCGACCACGGTCGCCCGGTTGCGCACCTGGATGGAGCCGAGCGAGGCGAAGGCGGCTCTCAAGTTCGGGTAGCGCTGGCAGACCAGCGGCAGACGCTCCAGGCGCCCGACCGTCACCAGCGCCCCGAAGGTGAGCCCAAGCGTCTCGTCATAGGTGATATCGGAAAGACCGGGGATCTGCTTGATGTCGACAACGTTGCGCACGCGGCGCAGCCGCTCGCGGATCTCGACCAGAAGATCGGTGCCACCGTTGAACAGAAACGTATCATCACCGAGTTCGGTGAGAAGACGGGAGGCATGTTCCAGCGTTTCCGCCCGATGATAATCGAAGCGTCTCATGGTTTCCTCATGGGGTTGTGAGCTCCGGCGGCTCAAGCGCTCCGCCGGACTAATGATGTGAGCCTTCAGGCCGGGTCGGCGGCGGGCGCACCTTCGGCGAGTTCCGCCTCCACCGGCTCCCGGGCGGGGACACCGTTGAAGAGAATGTTGAGAAGTGCCGCCGCGAAGGTGCCGACGAGCACGCCGCTGTGTAGGAACTTCTCGAGCGCTGCCGGCAGCTGGTCGAAAATGTTCTCGGCAACGACCGGCACCATGGCGAGGCCGACGCTGACGGCAACGATGTAGAGATTGCGCCTGTTCGCCACAAAATCGACCTTCGACAGGATCTTCACGCCCGTCGCCGACACCATGCCGAACATCACGATTGCCGCACCGCCGACGACATAGCTCGGGATCGATGCGCTGACGAAGGCAACCTTCGGCAGCGAGCCGAGCAGGACCAGGATGGCGCCGCCGGCCGCCACCACGAAGCGGCTGAGCACGCCGGTGATCTGCAGCAGCCCGACATTCTGCGCGTAGGTCGTGTAGGTGAAGGTGTTGAGCAGGCCGCCGATAATGTTGCCGACACCATCGGTTCGCAGGCCCCGGGTGAGCTCGGCCTCGGTGATCTTGCGTCCGGCCATGTCGCCGACAGCCAGGAACTGGCCGGTCGATTCGATCATCATGACCGTCATGACCGCACAGAGCGACAGGATCGACCAGAACTCGAAGATCGGCCAGCCGAAGGCGAGCGGGTGAATGATGCGCACCCAATCGGCCTCGGCAACACCGTGGAAATCCACCTTGCCGGCGGTGATCGCAACCAAAAAGCCGATCCCGATCCCGATCAGGACCGCAAGATTGGCCATAAAGCCCTTGAGAACGCGGGTGAGAAGCAGGATCGACATGAGCACGATCGCGGCCACGGCGAGCGCGAAGGGTGCGCCATAGGCAGGGTTCGGGATCATGCCGTCAGGCCCCTTGATCATCGGCTGGCCACCCGCCGCCCAATTTACCCCGACGCGCATCAGCGAGAGGCCGATAACCAGCATGACCGTGCCGGTGACGACAGGCGGGAAGAACCGCACCCAGCGGCCGAAGAACGGGGCAACCAGGATCGTGAACACCCCGGATCCGATGACAGCGCCGATGACGCCCGGCATGCCGAGATCGGGATTGGTGCCCGTCGCGATGATCGAGGGCACGGCGGTGAACGAAATCCCCATCATGATCGGCAGGCGAATGCCGATGTTCCAGATGCCGAGCGCCTGGATGAGGGTGACGATGCCACAACAGAAGAGATCCGCGCTGACGAGCATCGCGATCTGTTCCTTGGGCAATTGAAGTGCGCTGCCGACGATCAGCGGCACGGCGACCGCTCCGGCATACATGACGAGAACATGCTGCAGGCCAAGGGCCATTAAACTCGGGATTGGGTAGGTTTTTTCGACAGGATCAGTCGTATCGGGGTTATGCATTCGCTTTCCTCCCAGCGAACAGCTTCCGGCGCGGTGGGAGGGCAACTTCGGCCTCATGATCTTGTCACCGCACGCCGTACAACACGGATCATGCGGCTGGCCAAATCAGCAAACAATCGGCATAATCATATTTATTCATATAGTAATTGAATGAATGGATCGGAATGGACATTACGCTGAAGCAGCTTCGCGCCTTCGTCACCGTCGCCAATCTGGGGCAGTTCACTTTGGCCGCCGACAGGCTCGGCTCCTCGCAGTCGGCGGTGAGCACCCTGGTGCGTCAGCTGGAACAGAATCTGAAGCTGCGCCTGTTCGACAGGCATACCCGCCTTCTGCGTTTGACGCAGGCGGGCATGGACATCCTGCCGGTTGCCGCGCGTGCGGTTGCCGACATCGATGGCATGGTGGAAAGCTCGCGCGAATTGAATGCGCTGAGACGAGGCAAGGTTTCGATCGCAGCCGGCACCGTGCAGGCGGCATTGATGCTGCCGCAACTCGTCAACGCCTTTACAAGGCTCTATCCCGACATCGCAGTCGCCCTCCACGATGTCGCGGAGATCGCGGTGCTGGAACAGGTGACCAACAGTTCGGTGGACCTTGGCATCGGAACCGTACCGGAGGACGATACCGAACTGATGGGCACCCGGCTGACGACCGACGAATTCCTCATCGTCCTTCACCCGGAGGATCCTTTGGTCAGACTGCGTGAAATTCGTTGGACCGATCTCGTCGACCGCAAACTGATCGGCCCGCACCGCGGCAATCCGATCAGGGACCGGCTCGAAAGCGAGCTGGCGCGCAACGGTATCGTGCTGCCGTTTGACAAGGCGATGCAGGAGGTAGCCTTGCCGCTGACGATTATCGGCATGGTTGAGGGCGGGCTCGGCGTCGCGATCATGACGTCCGCGGTCACACGGCTCGCAACGTCCATGGGCCTTGTGGTGCGCACGCCGACCGAACCGCACATCAAGCGTGAGGTCAGTCTGATCCAGAAGCGGACACGCTCGCTGTCTCCCGCTGCCCGACGGTTTCGCGACTTCCTGCTGAAATCAGTACACTAGTCATCTGCGAAGAAACCGGGCGCCTTGCCCGCAGGCGCGACGCCACGCTGTTTGACCACGCGCATTTTCCGGCGTTATCTGGGCGCGCTGCTGGACCGCGAGACCGCGGGCAGGCAGGGCGCAGCATTCGCTGCGCGCGGCAGGCTTTCCGCCAGCCGCCGCTCCCAGCTCAAGCCAAACCAGGAGCACTTATGGCCCATTCCCTGAAGAGCAGTAGCGAAACGGCACGGTCCAACCGGCCCGATCTTTCCACCGACGCGATCCGCAGCACCAAGGAAGATCTGGCTGCCTGCTTCCGCATGGCGGCGCGCAACGGTTTCGAGGAGGGCATCTGCAACCATTTCTCCACTGTCGTCCCAGGCCATGACGACCTCTTCATCGTCAATCCCTACGGCTATGCCTTTCGCGAGCTGACGGCATCAAGACTGCTCGTATGCGATTTCAACGGCACCGTCATCGACGGCGACGGCGAGCCAGAGGCGACGGCCTTTTACATCCATGCCGAAATTCACCGCCGGCTACCGCGCGCCAAGGTCGCCTTCCATACGCACATGCCCTATGCGACCGCATTGTCCATGACCGAGGGCGCTCCGTTAATCTGGGCGGGCCAGACGGCGCTGAAATTCTACGGTCGCACCGCTGTCGATGAAAACTACAACGGCCTTGCCCTCGACCATCGGGAAGGCGCTCGTATTGCCGCCGCAGCAGGCGACGCCGATATCGTCTTCCTGAAACACCACGGCGTGCTGGTCCTGGCGCCGAACATCGCCGAAGCCTGGGACGATCTCTACTATCTGGAGCGCGCCGCCGAGGTGCAGGTGCTTGCAATGTCTACCGGCCGCGACGTCCTGCCGGTCGACCCTGAGATCGCCGAGGCCGCGTATCGGCAGATGCGCGAAGGCGACCCCGAGTCGGCACGGGCCCATCTTGCCGCCATTCGCCGGCAACTCGATGCCGAGGAACCGCAATACAGGCACTGACTGCGAACCGGGCCGATGCCAAAGCCGATCGCATCGGCCCGTGCCAGATTGTCGGTCAACCAGTTGATCAGGCGCCTCTTTCCGTGAGGCTGGCCATGTTCGAGCGTTGCCTTGCCGTCGGCAATTATTGCGATCCATTTATCAAACAATTGAAATAATGAATTTGTTTGAATTAAAAGCGCGTGCTTAGTTTTCCGCCATAACAACAAGGTGGGGACGACATGGCACGAGAAAATCCAGCTGCGTTGCTCGCAAGACTGATCCCCGGTCAGTCCTTTGCTCTTAAGGGCGGAACCGTCATAAACGATGACGGCACGCAGTCGGTAAGCGACATCATCGTCGGCGCCGACGGGCGGATCACAGTCGTCGAGCCCTTTCTCGACACCGGTTCCTGCGGCGCCTGCATAGACATCTCCGACATGCTCGTTTCGCCTGGCTTCGTCGACGCGCACCAGCATCTCGACAAGACCGGTGTGCTACGGTTTACGCCCAATCCCTCCGGCACCCTCCAGGGCGCCCGCGAAGCCTTTGCGAAATACGCCCGCACCGCTGGCCCCGACGACATTCACAAGCGCGCGACGCGCACGATCGGGCGATGTCTTTCCCGCGGCACGACCGCGATCCGCAGCCACATCAACGTCGATAAGGATGCCGGTTTTCATGGCATCGAGACGCTGGCCGCCATTCGCGATGCCGAAAAGCACCGCATCACG
Source organism: Ensifer sp. PDNC004 (assembly GCF_016919405.1). Lineage (NCBI taxonomy): Bacteria > Pseudomonadati > Pseudomonadota > Alphaproteobacteria > Hyphomicrobiales > Rhizobiaceae > Ensifer > Ensifer sp. PDNC004. The sequence continues at coordinate 114,240 of NZ_CP070354.1, read as the reverse complement.
CTTCAGCTCGTCGCCTTCATGACGCCGCATCCGGGCCAGGACTTCGAATGGCTCGGCAAGAGCATCGACGGCGCCGTGGCCCTTGCCGATGCCGTCGGCGGAACGCCCGCCGTTTCCGAGGACCCGCCGCGCTACCTCGACATCCTGTTTTCCGCCGCTGTGAAATCCGGCAAGCCGATCGACCTGCATCTCGACGAACACCTCAATGCCGGCGTTCATCTTCTCGATGCCGCACTCGATCGCGTCGAGCGCTTCGGCATGCAGGGGCGCTGCGTCTTCAGCCACGTCTCGGTGCTGAGCGCCCTGCCGCGCCGCGATTTCCTTCGAATAGCGGAGCGTCTGAAGAAACTGGACGTCGGCGTCGTGACGCTGCCGGCCGCAAACCTCTATCTGCAGGGCCGCGACTACGACGTTCTGCCGCCGCGCGGAGTGACGCGTGTCGCCGAACTCTACCGCGCCGGCATCACCATCGCCACAGCGTCGGACAACATCCAGGATCCGTTCGTCCCGACCGGTTCGGGCGACATGCTGGAAATCGCCCGCTGGACACTGCTTGCCGGCCATCTGCGCGGAGACGAGCTCGCCGCCGCGCACAACATGATCACCGCGGCCCCTGCCCGGCTGATGGGGCTTGGCAAGGACTACGGTTTCAGACCCGGCGCGCGCGCCGACTTCGTCATTACCGACTGCATCGATACCGACACGCTGGTTGCCGGCGGGCCGGATCGGGCTTTCGTCTTCTCGAATGGGCGCCTTGTCTCGCACAGCGCCACAGAAAACATCCGCCTGAAGGAGGACGCATAAAAGGGAACGGCTGCTCCGGGGGGATTGGGACTTCAATCTAATGGGAGGAATGAAATGATTATCGATATTTCGCGTCGTTCACTGCTTGCGTCCACACTCGGACTGGCCCTTGCCGGAACGCTTTGGCTGGACCACGCACGAGCCGAAGACTTCAAGATGGGCCTGCTGGTGCCCGGTAGCGTTTCCGAGGAGGGATGGAACCGGATCGGCTACAACGCGCTCAAGGGCGTGGAAGAGCAGCTTGGCGCCAAGATCAGCTATGTCGAACTGCAGCAGAACCCGGCCTCGTTCGAGAAGGCGTTTCGCGACTATGCCAGCCAGGGCTACAAGGTCATCCTCGGGCACGGCTTCGAATTCCAGGACGCCGCACGGGACGTCGCAGTCGATTATCCGGACACCTATTTCCTGATTTCGTCGAGTGCGATCCATGAAGGCAACGTCATCGGGCTCAACACCGATACCAGCCAGCCCTTCTACCTGATGGGCGTGATCGCTGCGAAAATGGGCGGCAAGGCGGGCCTTGTCGGCGGCATGGAAATCCCGCCGATCCAGCAGGCTTTCACCGGCTTCAAGAACGGCGCAAAAAGCGTCAATCCGAACTTCCCGATCAGCGAAGCCTATATCGGCAACTTCACCGATACGACGGCCGCCAAGGAAGCGGCGCTCAGCATGATTTCGCAAGGTGCTGACTTCGTCGTGCCGAACGCTTCGGGCGCAACCGTCGGCGGCTACCAGGCGATTGCCGAATCCGGCCCGGACGTGCGCTCCTTCTCGATCTTCAGCGACTTTACCGAGGTTGCGCCCAACAATATCCTGGGGCTCTACGTCGCCGACTATGCACAAGGCGTGGTCGAAGTCGTCCGCGCGATCAAGGACGGCAATCCGCCGACGGAGAACGTGGTCTTCGGCCTGAAGGATCCGAAGGTCATCTCGTTCACCTTCCGCGACGACGGCCCGGTCTCCGTGCCGGAGGATGTTCGCGCCGAGGTAAAGGCGATCAGCGCCAAGATCGCCTCTGGCGAGATCAATACCGGCGGCCAATAGCTGCCTCCATGCTGCGGCAGGAGTTCCGGCCGCAGCCCTTCCCGCGTCACACCAATATCCGGACACACCCATGGCTGAGATAAACCAGGGAGTGCGTGAGACCGTGAATTCTCAAGCAGCCCAAGCTTTCTACAGGACACTTTCGCAGGCTGCGATCAGTGCCCTGACACCCATCGCGGCGGTTCTGGTCGCGCTCGCCTTCGGCGCGCTCCTCCTCTGGCTGAACGGCTTCAATGGCAGCGACGTCGTCACCGTCATGGTCTTCGGCTCGTTCCAGGACATGCGCTCGGTCGGAGAAATTCTCCTGAAGGCCACGCCGCTGATCCTGATCGGCGCGGGGCTCTGCGTCGCGTTCCGCTGTTCGATCTGGAACATCGGCGCCGAAGGCCAGCTTTATGTCGGCGCGATCGCCGCAACGCTCGTGGGCACCACCATCGACGGTCTTTCCGTCTGGGTGCACGCGCCGCTGGTGATGTTGGCCGGCGCATTGGCGGGCGCCGCCTGGGCTGGCATCGCTGGCTATCTGAAGGTGCGCTTTCAGGCGAGCGAGATCGTCACCACGATCATGCTCAACTACATCGCGCTCATCTTGACGAGCTATCTCGTCACCGGCCCGATGCGCGACGCGAGTGCCGCCTATCCGCAATCGGCAAGGCTGGTGCGCGAAGCCTGGACGCCACGCCTGGTGACCGACCTCAGGCTTCACATCGGCATCCTCGTCGCGGTGGTTCTGGCGGTTGCGCTCTACATTTTTCTGCGGAGAAGCAGCCGCGGCTTTGCGCTGCGCGTCGTCGGTCTCAACCCGCATGCCGCCCGCTACGCCGGCATGAACGTCGCCCGAAACATAATGATCGCGATGTGCATCAGCGGCGCGATGGCGGGTCTTGCCGGCGCCTTCGAGGTGGCGGGCGTCACACGTCGGCTCTACCAGAACATTTCGCCGGGCTATGGCTTCGAGGGCATCGCTGTGGCGCTCCTGGCGGGCAACAATCCGTTGGCGGCGATCCTGTCTGGCGGGCTTTTTGCGACGCTTCGCTCCGGCTCGGAAGTCCTCCAGATCACCTCCCAGGTCCCGCAGGTCCTGGTGCTGGTCATTCAGGGCATCGTCATCCTCTCGGTCGTCGCCTTCGCAAAGCTGCGCGACATCCTCAGGACAGTGGCTTGAAAGCATGGAAACTCCCATGTGGCTGTAGACCGCCCGCGGGAAAACAAAACTTTGGCGACATTCCTGGAGGGTCGACCCCATGGACGACATGATTTCTCTCACCTTTCTCGCGACGCTCGTCGGGGCCGCCTGGAGGCTTGCCACGCCCCTGATATTCGCCTCGATCGGCGAGGTCTTTTCCGAGCGCGCCGGCGTGCTCAACATCGGTCTCGAAGGCACGATGCTGGTCGGCGCCTTCTCAGGCTTCGCTGCGGCCTCAGCCACCGGCAATATTCCGCTCGGGCTACTGGCCGGCGTTGCCGGCGGCATGCTGTTCGGGCTCGTCTTCGCCTTCTTCACGATCACCATCAAGGCGGACCAGATCGTCGTCGGCGCGGCCCTCAACCTGCTCGGGATGGGGCTGACGGCTTTTCTCTTCCGCACCTATTACGTTTCGACCGGCAAGGGCATCGAGATCGCCCAGCCGGTCCACATTCCCTGGCTGAGCGACCTGCCCTTTCTCGGCGAGGCGCTCTTCCGCCAAAACCTCATCGTCTATTCCACCGTGCTTGTCGCCATCCTCGCCACCCTGGTGCTTTACCGCACGTCCTTCGGCCTGACGCTCCGCGCCGTCGGCGAGCACCCGAAGGCCGTCGACGTCGCCGGTCGCAGCGTCGTTGGCTACCGCTATGGCGCCGTGCTCGTTGGCACAGGGCTTGCGGGGCTCGGAGGCGCGTTCCTGACGCTCGGCCATTCCAACCAGTTCGTCGAAGGCATCACCTCCGGCCGCGGCTTCATCGCCCTCGCCGTCGTGGTCTTTGCCCGCTGGTCGCCGATCGGCGCCTTCTTCGTTTCGTTGCTCTTCGGCCTCTTTTACGCGCTGCAGCTCATGCTCCAGGCACAGGCATCCGTCGTCGTGCCCTACCAGGTGCTCCAGGCGCTTCCCTACATCATGACGATCGTCACGCTGGTCGCCTTCCGCGGCAAGGGCGCCGCACCCAGCAAGCTTGGCCAGCCCTACGAAATGAGGTGATAGACATGTCGAAAAAACCGTTCCTGCGCATCGACAATATCCGCAAACGTTTCGGCCCGATCGTCGCCAGCGATGGTGTTTCGCTCGAAATCGAGGAAGGCGAGATCCATTCGCTGCTCGGCGAAAACGGTGCCGGCAAGAGCGTGCTGATGAGCATGATATGCGGCATGGTACGGCCGGATGAGGGCGAGATCATCTACAAGGGGCAATCGGTGCGGTTCGCAAGCCCGCGCGACGCGATCCGCCAGCGCATCGGCATGGTGCACCAGCACTTCATGTTGGTGCCGAACCTGACGGTCGCGGAAAACTACATCCTCGGCCAGGGTTCAGCGTTCAGCGTCATATCCGATATCGACAAGGTCCACCGAAAGATCCGCGCCCTTTCCGAGCGCTACGCCCTCGACGTACGTCCCGACGCAATCGTCGAAGACCTCTCGGTCGGCGAGCAGCAGCGAGTGGAAATCTTGAAAGTGCTGTTTCACGGTATCGACCTGCTCATCCTTGACGAGCCCACCGCCGTTCTCACGCCACAGGAGACCGACCGTCTCCTGTCCCTGATGGGCGATCTCGTGAAGGACGGTAAGACCGTCGTCTTCATTTCGCACAAGCTGGACGAGGTGATGCGGGTCAGCAATCGCATCAGCGTCATGCGTGACGGGCGCGTCGTCAACACGGTTAAGGTCGGGGAGACGAATGCGCGTGAGCTCGCGCGCATGATGGTCGGTCGTGACGTCCGCATGGAGCTGCCGCGCAGCCCCAAACCTCCCGGCCGTATCGTGCTTTCAGTGGAGAACCTCACCTGCCGCGCCGAGACCGGCCTTCCGGCCGTGCGCGGTGTAAGCCTAAATGTGCGCGCCGGCGAAATCGTCGGCATCGCCGGCGTATCCGGCAATGGCCAGACGGAACTGTCGCTGGCGCTCTCCGGCCTGCTGCCGGTCGATGCCGGGCGTGTCATTCTCAACGGAAACGACATAACCGGGCTCGACCCGGCCGAAATCAATGCCCGGCGCTTTTCCCACATTCCGGAAGACCGCCACAAACACGGCATCGTGCTGCCGTTATCGCTGAGTGAAAACACCATTCTCCAACGCTACGACCAAAAGCCGTTCGCGACGGGCGGCATGCTCAACCGCAGGGTCATTGGCGAACACACCCGCGACCTGATCAAGCGGTTTCGCGTCAAGTGCCGGGACGAGAACCAGCCGATCGCAGCACTTTCGGGGGGGAACCAGCAAAAGCTCGTCGTTGCGCGGGAACTGGCGCGCGACCCAGATTTCATCCTCGTCAATCAGCTTGCGCGCGGCATCGATATCGGCGCGATGGAGTTCGTGATGGAGGAAATGCTGCGCCAGCGCGACAGCGGCCGGGCCATCCTGCTGATCTCCACGGAACTCGAGGAGCTGTTTGCGATCTGCGACCGCATCCTCGTGATGTTCCATGGCGAGATCCTTGGCGAAATGCCGCCGGACCGCACGCGTCTCGACGAACTCGGCCTGCTGATGGCCGGCAACAAGGATCAACCGGCACTAGCGGGGTAGACAAGCCAAGGCCTGGCGGGCTTTTATGGGAATGAGATAACGGGAGGCCGCGCGTACATGAACATTACCCTGCGGCAACTCAGGGCCTTCATCGCCGTGGCAGAACTCGGACAGTTCAACATCGCCGCACGCAACCTTCATCTCACCCAGTCTGCGGTCAGCATCCTCATCCGGGACCTGGAACGGGAGATCGGTGCGCGCCTCTTCGACCGGCACACGCGCATGGTCTCTCTCACCCTGGTCGGCCAGGAATTCCTGCCCCAGGCGCGCAAGATCCTGAAGGATCTCGAGCTTGCCGTTGGCGACGTGCGCGACAACGCTTCGCTGAAGCGCGGCCAGGTGACGATCGCCGCTGCGATCGTGCTTGCTGCAACGGTGGTGCCCCCGATCATCGCCAGATTCCTGAACAAGTATCCGGAAATCTCCGTCAACATTCGCGACATGCCTGAAGAGCAGATTACCCCGGCGCTCAAGCGCCACGAGGTCGATATCGCCGTCGGCACCCTTTCGGAGGAAGACCCCGAAATCGCCGCCACTCCGCTTCTGCGCGACAAACTGATGCTTGTCTGCCGCGAGGATCACCGGTTTGCCAAACGCAAATCCGTGCGCTGGGCCGAACTCAAGGACGAGACGCTTATCACCCTTGCCGCCTCCAACCCGCTGCGCAACATCGTGGAGCATAACCTCATTCGCGTCGTGCCGAACTATCGGCCGAAATACGAGGTCCGCTTTTCGACGACGGCGATCAGCATGATTGCCGCCGGAATGGGCGTTTCAGTGCTGCCTGAAAACTCCGGACAACTCGCCTCGGCCGTCGGAGTAACCACAGTCGACCTCGTTGACCCCGTCGTCATGCGTGACGTCTCTTTGCTTCAGCGGCGCCACCACAGCCTTTCGCCCGCCGCCGAGCATCTGAAAGCGGCCTTCATCGCCAGCGTTGCGAAACAGGTCTGAGAGACCTGGAGTAACGGCCGACCGTTCCAGAGCTGCATGGCGCCTTCCAGGCGCCTTTCTCGTATTCCCAAACAGGTGAACTCACGCCAATTGCTGCCAGAAAACCTTTTGGCGGCGCTCCATTTCAAACCTGCACGTCTGTTCGCGGCACGAAGCAGCGACGAAAACTGGGCGGGAATTCTGAGCTTCCCGTTGTGGCGGGCGTTTTCGACCATCGTTATATTTCTTGAAATATAACGATGGGTAGATTTACCTGTGATGACGAGACCCGTTCGCGGATGTGCGACGCGCGCGGCCGTATCTCGAAGTGCCAGCAACTGCCCTAGCTACGGAACGCCCATGCCCACGTTGCCCCGTCTCAAATCCCACGGTGTCCCTCTGCCTGCTGCGGCCTTGTCCTTCGCTGCACGTCCGGATGGTCACACGCCCAGGATCAGTGCCCATCGCCTGCGGACCTGGGACATTGCCTCGACCTTTCATTGCTCGATCATCGGCACCTGCTTGACGTCAGGAGAATTGCGCCAGGTTCTGATCAGGACCGGCCAGGATGATGCGCGCGCCGCGACCGACCATACCTTGCACAGCCGGGGCGTGTGGCTTGCTGGTCAACGGGATCAGGCGGCAAAGTTGCTCAACAAGGCGCTCGACAAACGCCACGAGAGCAGCATCAAGCGCATTCCCCGGCAGGCCGATCAAGACGAACTCCGCAACATCTGGCGCAGTTCCTTCGAGCGCGGCGACATCGCCGGCCCGTACTGGGCGCTGATGAGCCATCCGGTAACATCACCCGAATTGATGCGCGAGATCTTCGGGGAAGTGCATATGCTGTCGCACTTGGTCGGCAGCGCAAGTCGTCTCGACATCGCACGACTGACCCAGCTGGAAGAGGAACTCGAACAGGAACGCGAAAGAACCGCACGGCAGGAGACACGTCTGAAGGCGGCGGCCAATGAGCGTATCGCCTTGCAACAGCGCCTGCGGCAATTGGAAGAGAGAGCAATCCACGCCGAAGCAATCGCCGCGGCTGTCGCCCCCTCGGCGCGCATCGCAAGAAGCACGAGGGGTCTGTCTGAAGCCAAGGAAACGGACGACATCCGCAGCGAGGCCTTCGCCCAGCACCTTGCCGCATCCGAGGAGAAATCCGAAGCCCTGCAGCGGGAACTGGAGCAAATGCAGGACCTGCGTTATGCGGTCCTACGCGAGAACGAAGCCCTCGAGGCGGCAATAACAGCGCAAATCAGGGACGACAGCAACACGCCGCCCGCGCAGCTTACCGGCCCCGTGCTCTATGTCGGCGGCCGCCGCAATCTGTTTGATCACCTTCGCGCCTACGCAAGAATACGCGGCATCGACCTTCTCCTCCACGACGGAGGCATGGAAGATAGCACGACGCTCCTGCCCGCTCTCGTCGGGCAGGCAGCGACGATCCTCTTTCCGGTCGATCACATCAGTCACGCCGCAGTGGGCCTGGTCAAACGCCTTTGCCGCGAGCAGCAAAAACAGTACCTGCCGCTTCGCTCCGCCGGGCTTGCCAGCTTCCTCACCGCCCTCAGCGGAGCCGGCGGAGCCTATGGACGTCTATAGCTCCGGTGATCTGTCCATGACCTGCGGTCGCGATGGCCCCGTTCACCGGACGATCAGGAACACCCCACTGACGATGGCAAAGCCGAGGACGGCGATGCGCAGGCCGCGGCCACCGATGCGGCCATGGACGTGTCTTGAAACCGCACTTCCGAGCAGTACCGCCGGCGTCAGATAAAGGGCGACGAGCAGTTGCTCTGACCCAACGCGCCCGGATATGGCCAGCACGGCGAGGGACATGACCTCGCCGACGAAGAAGCAAAGGGCGACCGTTGCCCTTAGGACCGGCGCCTTGGCGTGCTGGTAGAGCAGCGCAAGCGGCGGGCCGCCGATGCCCGTGGCGGTTTCGGTGACGCCGGTGAACAATCCCACCCCCAGTGCGCTCGGCCTGTTCGGCGTGAACGGCGGGGCGACGAGAGCGGCAACGGCTGCAACCACCGTAAACACACCGACGGCAAGATCCAGTTGTTCGATCGAAAGCGCTGCCAGCAGCCACAGGCCACCGAAAGTTCCCGCGAAGCGACCGATCGTGATCCAGGTCGCACCCGACCAGTCGACATGGGCACGCTCTCGCGCCGCCACGTGCAAATTGAGCGGCAGCATCAAGAGAAGCAGGGTCACCGGCAGCAGATCGGGCTTCAGCATCCCGACGATCGGCGCGACGATCAGGGCAAAGCCGATGCCGATCGACCCTTGAATGAAGGCCGAGACGAATGTCACGGCGGAGAGAACGGCAAGAAGACCAAAACTCATTGGTATTGCCCAAGACGACGGTGCGCTTCGGAGAGCGGGTGAATGCGCTGGATCGGCGCCTCGGCAATGGCGGTTGCCGTCTCACCGCGCACCTCTTCGAGAAGCGCCCGGGCATCCCAGTCGATCGGCCAGCCTTGCCACAGCCGAAGCTGGCCGTTGGTAAACACCGCGTCGATCTGATCGCGATTGCCGTAGCGGACGAGCTCCCACGTCAGATCGTGTGAGGGCGTGAACTCAGGCCGGTCGAGATCGACGAGCAGGAAATCGGCCGCAAGCCCCTCGGTGATCGATCCGGTCACACCGGAAAGGCCCGCAGCATCTGCGGCGCCGGACGTTGCCCGATCGAGCCAGAGCCAGCCGCCGCCGCAGGAAGAGTCCCCGGTTGCAAGACCGAAGCCCGCGCGCTGAAGGCCTTCGGCCGCATCCATCAGACGGAACGCGTCGGCGCGCGTTCCGTCCGTTCCAAGCCCGAACCTAATGCCGAGCGCTGCCATCTGCAGGGCTGGTGCGACGGCATTCCCCTTCCATAAGGTGGCAACGGGGTTGTAAGCGACGGCGGTGCCTGTCTTGCGCAAGAGATTGAGTTCATGCGGCGTGACGAGCGTCGAGTGTGCCAGCAGGACCTGAGGCCCAAGAACTCCCAGATCCGCCAGGTGCTCGATCGGTCGCCGTCCTATTGCTGCCAACGAGCGTTCAACGGCAACGAGATGTTCGTTCACATGGGTCTGGAACACGACCCCGGACGCAGCTGCCATTTCGGAAACCGCTTTAAGCATCCCGTCCGTGGCGGCCTCCGGGATCGAAATCGCCAGCGAGGGGTGGATCAGAGGGTTTCGTCTGTAGGCGGACACGTGCTCTTCGGCCAGACGCAGGATGGCGGCGGGTTCGGCGATCTCAGCACTTCCGGAAAGATCGTTGCAGATAAAGCCGACGACGCTTCGAAGCCCCACCTCCCCTGCAGCCCGCACCAGCGCGCCGACATGGCCCTTTGAGCGGGTACCGGCGTCAACGGCGGTGGTAAAGCCGCCGCGCAACGCTTCCCATGCGGCAAGCTTTGCCGACAGATAGACCATGCGCTCGTTGAGACTGCCTTCCAGCGGCACCCAGACCCGCCGGAAGATTTCCGACGGTTCTCCAAAGACGAGGGCCTTGCCGAGCGACTGGGTCAGGTGCGTGTGGGCATCGATGAAGCCAGGCATCAGCAGATGGTCGGGCAGGTAGATCGGGACAATTTCGGGGAAGTCCCGGGCGATTGCTTCCACCGTGTCGATCCGGTGGAAGATACCGTCGCGCACGACAATGGCATTTCCGCTGCGCGGGCCTTCGGGCAGAAGCACCTGCCCTGGGCGCAGCACGAGGTCGCCGGTTGTCGACAGTTGTTGGCGGATTGCGCTCACTCGCTTGCTCCTTGAGTGGTGGATTGCACAGGCGCCGTCGCGATCGCGGATCGTCCTGATTGGCCCCAATGCGAAAAAATGGCGTTGACGACGACGGCGGTGATCGTGCCTGCGGCAAGTCCGTTGCCGAGGATCATCTGCGTCCATTGCGGGAACTGACTGTAGACACCGGGCACAAGGATCGGCAGGAGCCCCATCGACAGGGCAGAAGCGAGCGTGAACATGGAGCCATGCTCACGCAGATCGACACGACGCAGGAGGTCGATCCCGATGACGCCGATAATCGAAAAGACGATGACGGCGGTGCCGCCGACGACGGCTTCAGGCAAGGCCGTGGCCATCCGGCCGATCGGCGCGAAGAGAGCGATGAGAACGAGGATGGCACCCGCCATTGCCGTCACATAACGGGACCTGACGCCGGTCGCGCGCACGATACCGACGTTCTCGCCGCTGGTGATGATCAGCGATGTGCCGAACAGGCCACCGACAAGCGACATCAGTGCATCGCCGCGGATGGTCGCAGGCACGATTGCATGGGCATCTCCCCGGCGGCCGACGATTTCAGCCGTCGCGATCGTCTGACCGGTCGCCTCCGCCATGGAAATGATCGAGAACACGATCAGCGGGATGGCTGCGACGAGGTCGAACTTCGGCATGCCGAAGGGGAATAATTGCGGAACGGCGATGACCGGCCCCGCAAGAACGCCAGAAAGATCCATGTGGCCGATGGCGAGCGCGACAAGCGCGCCGCCGACCAGGCCGAGCATGACGGCAAGCCGCTGGAGCGTTCCGGAAAAGAACCGCGCGGCAGCGACCGTCAGGATGATCGTGATCAGCGCCAGTCCGACCTCGACGGGTGCTGCGAAACCTTCGCTGCCAGGCTTTCCGGTGATGGTCACGCCATAGATGCGCACGAGATTGACCGACACCAGCAGCAGCATCGTTCCAACGACGATCGGTGGAAAATAACGCAGCAGCCTGCGGAAGACCGGCAGTGCCAGAAAGTAAAAGAGGGCCGTTACGATGACGGCGCCGACGGCGGTCTGGACGTCGGTCTGCTGTGCGATCGCCAGAAAGATCGCAATCGGCGCGCCGCCCGGCACCATGACGAAGGGCAGGCGTGCGCCAAACCCCTTTGGCCCGAAGCTCTGCAGCATCGAGCCGAGGCCACAGACGAAAAACGTGGCGCTGATGAGCGAGACCGTCACCGCGTCCGAAAACCCAAGGGCCTTGCTGACAAGAAAGACGGCTGTGATGGGAGACGCGGCCATCACCAGCACGTGTTGAAGACCGAACAGGAACAGGCTGCGCAGCGGCAGCCCCTCATCGACCGGTTCGACCACTCCATTCATTTCACTTTGCATGTTTTTCCTCCTCCCGGCCTCCTCAAGCCGTTATGCAAATCGTTTTGCATGCGCATCCACTAACACAAAGTCGCGGCTTTGCAAATCGTTTTGCTTCGGTACGATCGGCGTGATAGGAGAGGTTGATCGGAGGACTGATGGGCAAACCTACTATCGCCGACCTTGCCAAGGTGGCCGGAGTGTCGGTCACAACTGTTTCGCACGCATTCAGCGGCCGGCGTTACGTCGAGCCGGAAACGCGCAAACGCATCGAGACGCTGGCGCAGGAGATGGGCTATCGTCCCAATCACCGTGCGCAGCGTTTGCGCACCGGCAGAGCCGGATCGATTGCGCTGGTTTCATCGATGCCCTTTGCGGTGGCCGCCGGACCGTCGAGGCTGGGTTTCCTCATGGAAATTGCCGCCGCCGCCGCAGTAACGGCTTTTGCCAGGGGCATTTCCCTTTGCCTCGTCCCGCCGCTCGGGCCTCGCGACCGCCTCGACGCGCTTGAGGTGGACGGGGCCATCGTCGTCGAGCCGGAACGGGACGACCCGGTGCTGGATTTCTTTTCCTCCCGCGGGACCGAAGTCGTGTGCATCGGGCGCGCGCCCGGCCGCAGCGATCTTCCGTTCGTGGATTTGCAGAGCACGGCCACCGCGCATCTGCTGCTCGATCACCTGTTTGCGGGCGACGGCCAGATCGGTTTGATAACGGGTGAACAAAGGCGCAATTCCTACATCGAGATGGAGGCTGTCTATGCGCAGCGCATGGCCGAAAGCGGCTTTGCGCCACTCGCCATTCGCATCGACGAACAGGGTGGCGAGCAGGCGGCGGCCATCGCGGCTGAAAGCTTGCTGCGCGCCAATCCCTCGATCTCCGCCCTTTGCGTGCCGGTCGACGCCTTTGCGACAGGCGTTGTCAACGCGGCCCACGCCACCGGGCGCCAGATCCCACGAGATCTACGGATCGCGACCCGCTACGACGGCATGCGGGCCAAGCTCGCCACCCCTCCACTGACAGCAGTTGATCTGCACCTTGGCGAGGTGGCCGCCGCCGCAGTCGACCTGCTCCTGGCGCGATTGGAGCAGGTGAACATCGAACCAGCGGATCTCCCGCCACCAGGGCTGATCCTGCGCCCCTCTTCGCTGGTATCGCGTGACACTCTCTGAGCAAGGCTCAAGCCAAGAGCGCTGTGGCCAGACATGCGCGCGGATGCCCGCATACTGCTTCACTCCGCGACGCGACCATTATGAGGTGGCCACCGGCGGCTCGAACCGAACTTGCAGGGTCCGCCCGTTACCATCCCTGAGCACATCGACAACAACCCGAAGATTCACTCGTGTCGGACACAGTTCACCACGACAGATTGAGACCAATCAGAACAATACCAGTTTAAAACCTAGGAAAAATTTTGCATAAGAGGTCATCCGGAAAGGTGATCTCCCATGAACGATCAGACAGCGCTCGCGTTTCTTGCCAACCAAATGTCAGGCGACAGCAGCGAGCCGCTCTATCGCCGTCTTGAAGAGGCGATCAAGCAGGCCATAAACGCATCGACACTCCGCCGTGGCGCCGTCATCCCCAGCGAGCGGGACTTGAGCGAGGGCCTTTCGATCTCGCGCGTAACGGTGCGCAAGGCGATCGAGGGCCTGGTTGCCGATGGCCTGCTCGACCGCCGTCAAGGCGCAAAGACCGTGGTTTCCTCACGCGTCGAGAAGTCACTGGCGACCATGACGAGCTTTTCCGAAGACATGCGCTCGCGCGGGCTCGAACCCGGCTGCACCTGGATCTCCCGCGAAATCAGTCGCCCGTCACCGGCCGAAATGATGGCGCTCGGCATTCCGGCGGGCGAAAAAATCGTGCGCCTCCGACGCCTGAGAACCGCCAACGACACCCCGATCGCGATCGAAACGGCATCGCTCCCTGCCCGCTTCGTGCCGGACCCCGGTGCAATCGGCGCATCCCTGTACGAGTACCTCACCACCCACGGCGCCCTGCCCGTTCGGGCACTGCAGCGCATGCAGGCCAAGCCCGCCAGCGAGGAGGAGCGGCGCCTGCTCGAAACGCCCGAAGGTACGAGCCTGCTCGTCATGGAGCGGCGCTGTTTCCTGGCCGACGGGCAGATCGTCGAGTTCACCCAGACCAAATACCGGGGCGACGTCTACGACTTCGTCATCGAACTGATGAGATAATACCAGTATAATTCCTGTTGCAATCTGGTCTTACACTGCTACCGTTAGGCCTCCATTGGGAGAGCCTGCGTGACCTTCGACATCCATAGCCTCAAGCACGGCCTGATCGTTTCTTGCCAACCGGTGAAGGGCGGCGTCATGGACAATGCCGCCATGGTTGTCGGTTTCGCGTTGGCCGCGCTCGACGGTGGCGCAACCGCCCTTCGCATCGAGTCCGCGGACTATGTTCGCGCCGTGCGACAGGCGACCGATCGCCCGATTATCGGCCTCGTCAAGCGCGACCTGGACACGTCACCGGTCCGTATCACCCCCTTCATCGAGGACGTCGACGCTCTGGCCGCAGCCGGCGCCGATATCATCGCCTATGATGCCACGTCCCGTGAGCGGCCGGTTGCGACCAAGACGCTCGTCGAGCGCATCCACACCGCCGGCAAGATCGCCATGGCCGATTGCTCGGTCATTGCCGACGCCGAGCGCGCGCTTGTCGAAGGCGCGCAGATCGTCGGTTCCACACTTGCCGGGTACACGGGGCCGGTCGAGCCGACGGAACCGGACTTCGCCCTCATCGCCGCCATGCGCAGTCTGACCCCTCACGTGGTTGCCGAAGGCTGTGTGCGCACGCCCGAACAGGCCGCTCAGGCACTTCAGGCAGGCGCCTTCACCGTCGTCGTCGGCTCCGCTATCACGCGTCCCGAGCACGTGACGGCGTGGTTCCGGCGGGCGCTCGACGAAACGCTAGGCGGAGGCGAGGCTTGACCATGAGCAAGCCCCGGACCGTTCTTTCGATCGATGTCGGCGGCACGAAGATGCTCGCTGCCCTTGTCCGGGGAACAGAGATCGTCGACACGCACCGGATGCCGACGCCCCGCGAAGGCGACCCGGCGCAATGGCTGACCGCCCTCTTCGGGGCGATCGGGTCCTGGCGCGGTGCCTATGGCTCGGTCGGCGCCGCGGTTACCGGTATTGTCGATAACGGCCAATGGTCGGCGCTCAATCGCAAGACCCTCGATATCCCCGACGGCTTTGCTCTGACGGAAACGATCGAGCGGCTCGCAGGTGTGCCGGTGCTGGCTGCAAACGACGCCCACGCGGCCGCTTGGGGCGAATACGCCTTCGGCGCAGGCAACCGCGAAGACATGGTTTTCCTGACGATCTCGACCGGCATCGGCGGGGGCGTCGTCCTGAACGGGCGCCTGCTCGGAGGGCTTGCCGGACACTTCGGCCAGTTGCGCAGCGCCGAATGGCCAGATGACGCGCTTGAAGACCACATTTCCGGCCACTGGATCGCCGGGCAGGCAGCCCCCCACCAATCGGGCGCAACCGCTCGCGACGTTTTTGCCGCCGCTCGCGACGGACACGACTTCGCGAGGCAAATCATAGCAACATCCGCAGAGCGAACCGCTTTGCTCTGCCGCAACATCCAGCTTTCGCTGGACCCGAGGCGCATCGTCATCGGCGGCAGCATCGGTCTGGCCGAAGGCTATCTCGCCGCCGTCGACCGCGGACTGGAAGCAGTGCCAGCACGTCTTCGACCATCGCTACACGCCGCCGCCCTTGGGGAGAATGCAGGGGTGATCGGCATCGCTGATCTTGCAGAGCGTCAACAAAACTTGAGGGAGAACCAAAGATGACATTTGCGACCACGAAAAGACATGCACTGCTTGCGGCCGCGGGCATTGCCGGGCTGCTGGCGGCGACGCCAGCCCTTGCGGAAGTGACCGTTCTCGGCTGGCCGGGCGGCCCGGAAGAGACAGCGCTGCGTGCCGCTGCCGATGCATACAACGCCAAGTCCGATGTCGCCGAGAACGACAAGGTCGAACTTCTGTTCTTCAACCGCGACGGCTTCTGGGACAAACTGCAGGCCGACCTCGCCGCCGGCTCGAAGGCCTTCGATCTCAATCTGCTTGCCACCTATTCGATCGGCCGCTATGCGCCGTTCATGGAGCCGGTCGAGCTCTCGAGCGAAGCCAAGGCGGTCTACGGCGATTCCGTTCTGTCGACCATGCAGTACCAGGGCAAGCAATATGGCGTGCCGACCGATCTCTCGCTCCATTTCATGTATTTCCGCAAGGATCTGATCGAGGCCCTGCTGAAGGATGACGCCGGCAAGGCGAAATATGCCGAGATCTCCGAGAAGTATCTTGGCAAGAAGCTGGAGCCGAAGACCCCGGACGAATGGACCTGGGACGATTACGCCGCCACCGCGCTCTATTTCACCCAGGCCGTCAACCCGGACAGCCCGACCCGCTACGGCACGGTGCTGCAGCTCAAGAACCTGCTGTTCAACATCATGGTCTGGCAGTCGGTACCGCGCGCCTATGGTGCCAACTGGATGGACGACAGCGGCAAGATCACCGTCAACTCCGATGCCTATCGCAAGGGCCTCGAGATCTACAAGCTGCTCTACGACAATGGCGCAACCCCGAAAGACTCGCTTTCCTACGAGTTTGCCGAAGCGAATGCCGCCTTTGCCTCCGGCCAGGTGGCAGCAATGCTGCAATGGAATGCGGCCGCCGGCGACCTGACGAGCAAGGAAAAATCGCCTGCCGTTGCCGACGTGACCGAAACGGTTGCGCCCCCTGCAGGTCCCGAAGGACGCTTCACCCACATCCACGGCCTCGGTTTCGGCCTCAACAAGAATGCCGAAAACAAGGAGGGGGCGGCCAAGTTCCTGAAGTGGCTGTCTTCCAAGGAAGCCGCACTGACCTACGCCAAGAACAACGGCGCGCCGGCCCTGACACCTGAGGTGGTTGCCGAAGTTGCTGAATCCCGGCCTGATCTCGTCAAGCTGGGTGAATTCGCCGGCAAGTACGGTTACGTCATGAACGGCGCTACGTCGGCCAAGGCGCTTTCGGTCTACGAGTTGCAGGCCAAGGAGTTCACCGGCTACTGGTCCGGCCAGCAGTCGATCGACGACGCACTCGCCAATACCGAAAAGGGCATGGCAGACCTGCTGAAGTAAGTGACAGGCTGCGGTGTCCGACAGCACGCCGCAGCCCTCCACGACAAGCGGGTACTGGGGAAGCTCCTCGGCTCTCAAGGATGTGGGCTGGCAAGAGCTCCCGTAACAGGCGCGAAAAAGAGGACCGAGGAAACACCTTGTGTCCCCTTGCCCGTCCGACAACAGACACAGATCGGTGCCATGACGATAGCCAGACCGCAATCCAATGCCCCTGAATTCCGGCTGCTCGCCACGCCGCTCGTCCTCTTCCTGCTCGTGTTTCTGGGCTTCCCGGCCCTCGTCAATCTGATCTATTCGGTCTCCGAGGTTTCCTTCGAAACGCTGCGTGAGCCGGCATTTACGGGGTTCAAGAATTTCCTCTTGGTCTGGAACGATGCCGCCTTCTGGCAGGCGAGCTGGTTCTCGCTGCGCTTCGGCTTGCTGACCGCCATTCTCGAATGTCTGTTCGGCCTGTTTCTGGCGATATTCCTGTCGCCACTGATCGAAAAGCGGAGCTGGCTGATGGCGATCCTGATGCTGCCGCTGATGGTCGCTCCGGCGCTGGTCGGCCTGATGTACCGCCTTGTCCTGCACGAGTTCGTCGGCCCGGTGCCCTACTATCTCTGGACCTATTTCGGCGCCAGCATCTCGTTCCTTGGGCCTGGCTCCGCTTTCTGGACTCTGGTCGTCGTTGAGACGCTGCAGTGGACACCGTTCACGCTGCTGCTTTTCTACATGGCCTATCAGGCAATCCCCTCCGAGATTGCCGAAGCATCCGCCATGGATGGTGCCAGAAGCCTGCAGCGCCTGTGGTTCATCGAACTGCCGATGATGGGACCGACGATCGCGGCCGCGTTGCTTATCCGCTTCATCGACGGCTTCCGGGTCTTCGACAATGTCTATGTGCTGACCGGCAGCGGTCCCGGCGGATCGACGGCATCGCTATCGATCTACATCTACGAGGCCTTCTTCAAACAGGGCGCCATCGGCAAGGCGGTTGCCGCCTCGGTCGTCCTGTTTATCGCCTCGTTCGCCGTGCTCTACGGCCTCAATGCTCTCGCCAGCCGGCGCAAAGGAACCAAGCGATGATCACAGCGCTCCGTTGGCTGGTTTTTGCGATTGCCGCCATCGCCTTGAACTTTCCGGTACTGGTGACACTTTCCACCTCGTTCAAAAGCGCGCGCGAGCTTTCCGGCAATCCGGGTCTTTGGGTCCAGGCACCGACATTGGAGAACTACCGCGCCGTCTTTGAGGTCTCCGACCGGCTGAACATCTTCCTCTATTTGTTCAACAGCCTCGCGGTCGCGCTGATGGGCACGGTGCTTGCCGTGGCGCTGGCGCTTCCGGCAGCTTACGCGATCGCGCGCGGCAGGATCGGCGAACGCACGCTTCTGCCCTTCATCGTCAATCTGCGCGCCGTACCGCTGATCATCTTTGCGATCCCGCTTTACATGATGTTCCAGTGGCTGGCGCTGCTCGATACGCGCCTGGGGCTCGGGCTGATCCTCACGATCGTCAACCTGCCGCTCGCACTCGTCATTCTCGTCAATGCCATCCGGGACCTCCCTTCAGAACTCGACGAGGCTGCTCTCATGGACGGTGCGAACCGAACGCAGATCCTCATCAAGGTCGTGACGCCGCTCTGCCGGCCGGCGATCGTCACCAGCCTGATCTTCGGCTTCATCACCGCCTGGAACGAGTTCCTCTTCGGCCTGATGCTGACGACCTCCAAGGCTGTTCCGGTCACGGTCGGCGCATCCTTCTTTTTCGCCGCAAGCGGCGGTGGCGTGCAATGGGGTGTCGCCTCGGCCGTGATGATCGTCGGCGCTCTTCCACCAATGCTGCTCGGCCTTGTTATGTACCGCCAGATCAGCGGATCGATGACCGCCGGCGCGGTCAAGGGTTGATAGTCCAGGAGACACGCATGGGTACGATTTCGCTCAAGAAAGCCGGCAAGCGCTACGGCGCGGTGGAGATCATCCGGGAGCTCGACCTCGAGATCGCCGACGGGGAATTCGTCGTCATCGTCGGGCCCTCCGGCTGCGGTAAGTCCACGCTGCTGCGCATGATCGCAGGCCTCGAGGCGACGACCGCTGGGCAGATCCTCATCGATGGCCGGGATGTGACGTCCGCTTCGCCGGTCGATCGGCAACTCGCCATGGTTTTCCAGTCCTACGCGCTCTATCCGCACATGACGGTACGGCAGAACATGGGCTTAGGACTGCGGCTTGCCAAGGTGCCGGCGGCAACCGCCAAGGCCAAGATCGAGGCCGCGGCAGAAACGCTCAAGCTCACGTCGCTGCTCGACCGCTACCCCAGGGAGCTCTCCGGTGGCCAGCGCCAACGCGTCGCCATCGGCCGGGCGATCGTGCGTGAGCCGGTCGGCTTCCTCTTCGACGAACCGCTTTCAAACCTTGATGCGGCGCTGCGGGTCGATATGCGGCTTGAGATCGCCAAGCTGCATCGCACCCTCGGCGCCACCATGATCTATGTGACCCACGACCAGGTGGAGGCGATGACGCTCGCCGACAGGATCGTGGTGATGAAGGACGGGCGGATCATGCAGCAGGGTCGCCCGAGAGACCTCTACGAAAAACCGGCGAACCTTTTCGTGGCGCAGTTCATCGGCAGCCCGAAGATGAACCTCCTGCCCTGCCGGCGCGACCAGGGCGACCGTCTCGACCTGAGCGGCGAAGGCAATCTGACGCTTCCCATGTCGGGGATGGCTGAACCCGAGCAATTGGGGGCGCGACCCGAGCACCTGGCGCTGGTTGCACCGGAGAGCGGTCACTGCCGCGGCGTCGTCGAGGCGAGCGAATATCTCGGCGGCAATATGAGCGTCTTCGTTCGCGCCGGCCGGCTCGGCCTGATCAACGTCAGTGCACCGGCCGACACGCCTTTCCAGGTCGGCGAAGCCGTCGGGATCCGGATCGATGAGAACCGGTCGTCGCTGTTCGATAGCGCAGGCGCGGCGATTGGTGCCTGGCGCTAGAGCGTCCGCCTCTGGTCTGTGAGCAGAGGAAGTCCGCAAGCCGTCTTGTCCTGCCCTTGGCCGCTGTCGCTGCACCATCCGCAAGGATGAAGGGCCTGTGACCTCAGGCGATTAAGGTTCATCAAGCAGTCCCCCTCCTCGGATAAAGGAGGGGCCATCCTTCATCGTTGGGGACATTGCTGGAACTCCAGCGCGCTCTACTTCTTCTCCATCTCTTGGCGGAGGAACAAAGATGTCTGTAACAGCGAGACCTCGAGCGGCATCCGCTCCGGCCGGGAAAACAGAGCCGGCAGCGGCCAAGCGGGCGGGATCAGGGAATCACTGGATCAGGAAGGCCGACGCCGACCAGACGAGAGCAAGCTTTCCCGAACTCTTCTTCGATCTCGTTTTTGTCTTCGCCCTTGTCCAGCTCGCAAAGACGCTCGCCACTGATTTTGGCCCGACTGCCCTTGCCGAGGCTGCTCTTCTCATCCTGGCGATCTGGTGGATCTGGATCCACACGACGTGGGTCACAAATCTGCTCGACACCGAGCAGGATCCGGTGCGGCTGATGCTCTTTCTCTTGATGTTCGGCGGCATTCTTCTGGCAATCGCCTTGCCGGGCGCGTTTGCAGACCATGGCTTTGCCTTTGCAATGATCTACTGCAGCATGCAGATAGGGCGGTCCGTGTTCATGCTCTTCGCCTATCGTCGTGTCGACGCCGCATCCTTCCGGACCTTCCTGCGCATTACCTTGTGGCTGGTCCTTGCGAGCCTGTTCTGGCTGGTGGGCTCGCAAATGGAGACGACGGCGCGAATTGCGTTGTGGAGTGTTGCCCTCCTCATCGAATACCTGGCTCCGGCCCTAAGGTACTATCTTCCAGGTCTTGGGAGATCGGCACCCGAGACGCTGGACGTTTCCGGCAAGCACATGGCGGAACGCTGCGCCTTGTTTGTGATTATTTGCCTGGGCGAAACGATCCTGACGACCGGGCGCAACGCCGCAGAGCACATGACGGACGACATGACCTTTGCCGTCTTTTGCAGCGCGTTCCTAAGCACCGGCTTCATGTGGTGGATCTACTTCCACCACGGGCAGGAGAAAGCCGCCGACAAGGCGGAAGCGACGTCGAAACCGGAAGCACTGTCCCTCAATCTGTTTACGTATGGCCACTTGCCAATCGTCTCCGGCGTCATTTTGACGGCGGTCGGCGAGGACTTCAGCCTGTCTCACGCCGAAGAAGAAAGCACGATGAAAACCGCCTTGGCGGTGCTCGGCGGTCCGGCGCTGTTTTTGGCCGGTAACATCTGGATAAAGTTGGCCGCGGCGCGCCAGTTCCCGATTTCACACGTTGTCGGGCTCGCCGGCCTGGCCGCGGCGGGCACGCTTTTTGCGGTTGCCGCCAACTATCACCTGCAGTTTCTGGCGACGACCATCCTCTTTGTCGTTGCCATCTGGGAGTATCTGGCATTGCGCGGTGCCTCAGCTTCAACGGCTTAACCGAGACGACAAACTGACGGGGCGACCTCCGAGACATGCGCGCCGTTGCTTAATGCTGAACGCGCCGGCCGATCGACACGACATAAGGCAGCGTTTCCACCACGCTCCCGAGTGCGTGAATTGCAGTTTCATGTTGGGGTGACTAAACATCGTGGAATGTTGGCTGATCTCAATCTCAATCTCCTGCGCTCGTTCTTCCTGATTGCAAAGGAGCGCAGCCTGACACGGGCCGCGGCGCGGCTGAACATGAGCCAGCCGTCGGTCAGCCAGGCACTCCAAAGGCTGGAAGAGCAACTGGGGTGCCAGTTGGTGCTTCGAGGCAGCCGCAAGTTTGAACTGACAGCGCCCGGGCAGAAGGTCTTCGAAGAGTGCAGCGAAATCTTCGAAGCCGTCGAGCGTATCGCCCAGCGAACGCAGGAACGGGCAGTCGAGGAATTCGGCGAGGTCCGGATCCAGATCATCTCAAACCTTGAATCGCCGCTCGTCAACGAAGCCCTCAGGCTCTACCACCAGCGCTACCCCTCCGTCACCTGGACGGTCGAGGTCCAGAACAGCCAGGATACGATCAAACGCATCCAGACGGAAAAGTGTGGCATCGGCTTCTGTCTGCTTTCCCGTCCCGTCTTCAGCCTCAGTTGCCAGCTTCTCTTCCGGGAGGAATTCAGCGTCTATTGCGGCGCGGAGCACCCCTTCTTCGGGCGCAAGGAGGTGGAGAAGCGTGAACTGCGGCAGGAGTCCTTCGTATCGTTTACCTGCGCGACCGAAGGCATGGGTCTCGAGCCGATGGCGGTGTTGAGCCAAAGTCTTGGCCTTGGCGAACGCATCAGCGGCCAGAGTCCAAACCTGGAGGAAGTCCGGCGGATGATCGTGGCTGGCCTCGGGATCGGCATCCTGCCTTTGACGGCGGTTCACGACGAAGTCGCCAAGGGCCTTCTCTGGCCGCTCGAGATCAAGGGATTTCCGCTTGGCGCGGATGTCTTCCTCGTGACACATCCCGAATGCGACTATTCCCGCGCGGAGCGACACTTCCTCGACCTCATCAAGGAACTGCGCATTCTTTACCCCGACATGCACTAGGGGGCGCCCAGGGCGCCCCCTAGCTCAAGGGTCAGCGGTCGGCCCGTGCAACAACCGAATGGAGAAGGACGTTGAGGCCCGGCGCCAGATCGTCACGGTCGCAGTCTTCCTCGTTGTTGTGCGTGATGCCTCCCTTGCAGGGCGTGAAGATCATCGCTGTCGGGCAGTGGCGCGCAAGGAAATAGGCATCGTGCCCGGCCTGAGACTGGATATCGCGCCAATCATAGTCCATGCGGACGGCTTGAGACCGGATGCCGTCAACCATGGACCGGTCGAAAATGTCGCCGCCCCAAAACCACTCATCCTCGATCACCGCCTCGCAACCCGCGCGGGCAGCGCTTTCGAAGATTGCACGGCGCATCTTTTCGCCCATCACGCGTGCTGTCGCTGGATCAGGATGTCGCACGTCGCAGATGGCTTGCGCGGTGTCGGAGAGGATGCCCGGCTTGTTCGGCCAGGCGGCAAGCCTTGCGCCCGTCGCCTTACCGTCGCCGACGGCAAAGTCCCACCCGATATCGTCCACCGCGGTCAGCCAACGGGCCCCGGCGATCAGCGCGTTGCGCCGCAGATCCATTGGCGTCGGCCCCGTATGCGCGGTTTTGCCTTCGAAGCGCACCCGCATGCCGTAGCTTGGGTAGCCGCCGGTGACCACGCCGACGTCGCGCCCCTCAAGATCAAGGATGGGGCCCTGTTCGATGTGCAGCTCATAGTAGGCGTCGATCTCACCGCCACGACACGGCCGGTTGCCATTGTAGCCGATGCGCTCCAGTTCATCGCCGAAGCGCGCACCGTCATCGGCGATCAGATTGCGTACCCAGTCAGCCTCATAAGCGCCGACGAAGCAGCCGGACGCCACCATGGGCGGCGAGAACCGCGCACCTTCCTCGTTCGTCCAATCGACGACAACGATCGGACGGCGAGTGACGTGGCCGGCATCGTTGAGCGTGCGGATGACCTCAAGCCCAGCAAGGACGCCCGCGATGCCATCGAAGCGACCACCGTTGATCTGGGTGTCGAGATGGCTGCCGATCAGGACGGGCGGCAAGGAAGGATCAAGTCCTTCCCGACGGCCGAAGATGTTTCCAAGTTCGTCGATCTCGACACTCAGTCCCGCGTCCCGGCACCAGGTAACGAAAAGGTCGCGCATCTGGCGGTCGGCATCCGTCAATGTCAGACGGGCAAGGCCCCCCGGCCTGCCCTGACCGATCTCGGCGGAGCTTTCGATGGTCGACCAGAAGCGATCGATATCGACACGGGTATTGGCTGCGAACGACATGGTTCACCTTTCAGATGCGATTGCGGAGGGTCTCATCACATGCCGAACGACATCAGCGTCATAAGGCCCGGGAACAGGACAAGCAGGAACATGATGAGCGTCATGACGCCGATGAACGGCAGGAGATAGCGGAAGGAGGCGGACATCGGTATGCCCCCGGTGCGGCAGGCGGCCATAAGGTCGATCCCGAGCGGTGGCGTGTTCGCGCCGATCGCCAGGTTAATCGTGAGCAGCACGCCGAAATAGACCGGATCGATCTCGAATGCCCTGAGCACCGGCAGGAAGACTGGCGCCAGGATGAGGATGATCGCGATCGATTCCATGAACGTTCCGAGCACCAGAACCGCGAGCATCATCAGCATCAAGGCGACGGTGGCACTTTCGGTCGCGCCGGTAATGGCGTTGACCACGAGTTGCGGCACCTGCTCGACCGTAAGGATCCAGCCGAAGACCGAAGCGGCGGCTATGACGATGAGGATCGAACCGGTCATCTCCGTCGTGTCGCGCAGAAGCGTGAAGACCTTTTCGAGCGAAAGTCGGCGGTAGACCAATGTACCCACAAGAAGCGCATAGGCGACGCCGATGCCTGCAGCTTCCGTCGGCGTGAAGATACCGAAGCGGATGCCACCGACGATGATCACGGGTGCAAGCAGCGCCAGTACGGATTCACGCAGCGCCTCTGACAGCCGGCCCCAGCTAAAGGGCTCGCCGCCCTTCCAGCCGTTCTTGCGCGAGATCCACCAGGCAACAACCATCAAACCGAGTCCGAGCAAGATGCCAGGGCCGATGGAGTGGATGAACAACTGGCCGATGGACGTGCCGGTTGCCGTGCCGTAGACGATGAGCACGATCGACGGCGGAATGACCGTGCCGAGCGATCCGGCGCAGCCGAGGCCCGCAGCGGAGAAGCCCGGATCGTATCCGCGTTCCTTCATCGACGGCAGCAGCATCGAACCGATCGCGACCACATCGGCGACGCCCGAACCGGAGAGCGATCCGAACATCATGCAGGCAGCGATCATCACGATCGCAAGACCGCCGGTGCGCTGGCCGACGACAGCCGCACAGAGATTGACGATCCGCGGTGCAAGGCCCCCATGCACCATCAGCAGGCCGGCGAGCAGGAACAAGGGAATGGCAAGCAGCGTAAAGCTGTCGATACCGGCAACCATGCGCTGCGCGACCACCATCACCGGAAGTGCGTCGCCCACCAAGAGATAGGCGACCGAAGACAGGGCAAGCGCGATCACAATCGGCGCGTCGATGAGCAGAAGCAGGACGAAGACGAGAAAGAGAACGATAAGCGCCAGGCTCATTTGCGAAGCTCCATGGCGAGAAGGGCGACGAAGGCGAGAGCGGCGGTGACCGGAAGGGAGAGATAGACGAGGCCGGCAGGCCAGCTCAGCACCGTCGTTTCGTGCGACCAGGTGAGTGCCGTGATCTTCCATCCAGACCAGAAGACGACCGCCAGGAACAGCAAGGCGGAAACGCGCGCAAGCAGCGCAAGAATGGCGCGCAGCCGGCCCGGCGCGACGATGAGATCCGTAAGGCCCGCGCACAGATGTGTGTTGCGCACGAACGCCGAGATCGCGCCGATGAATGTTACCCAGACGAGCAGCAGGCGTGGAATTTCTTCCGACCAGCGCGGGGTAAAGGAGAACGCATATCGGCAGATGACGACATAGACGATGATGGCGGTAAAGGTGGCGATTGCCAGGCCACCAATGGTGCCTGCTGCCCTGTCGATGGCAGTGGCAATGCGCGATTGCGGCATTGGTTGACTTTGCATGGAAGATCTCGCTGGTGTCAGAAGGACGGGCCGGTGAAACGCGCCGTCCTGCCCGCCGGTGGCGGGCAGGACGGAATGCGTCACTTGCGGTAGCTGTCCATGATGGCGAGCAACTCGGGACCGAAAACGTCCTTTTCGTTCTCCCAGATCGGCTTCAGCGCCTCGACGAAGGCGGCCTTGTCGACTTCGTTGAATTCCATGCCCTTCGACTTGAGCTTCTCGATCAACGCGACCTCGTTGTCGGCAACCATCTGGCGCTGGGCATTGCCCCACTTGACGGCCGCATCCTTGACGATCGCCTGATCCTCGGGCGAAATCTGGGCCCAGGTCATGCTCGATACCGTGAGGCAGGCCGCACCCCAGATATGGCCGGTCATCGAAACGTACTTCTGCACTTCGAAGAAGGACGAAGCGTCGATGATCGACAGCGGGTTCTCCTGGGCGTCGAAAACGCCCTGCTGCAGGGCCGAATAGAGTTCACCGAACGCGAGCGGTGCCGGCTGCGCGCCGAGCAGTTCGAATGTGGCGAGCCGCACCTTGTCCGGCGTCACGCGGATCTTGATGCCAGCAAGGTCAGCAGGCTTGGTGATCGGATGCTTGCTGTTGGTAATATTGCGGAAACCGTTTTCCCACCAGGCAAGCACCTCGATGCCCTTGGGACGAAGCAGATCGGCAAGCGTCGTACCCAGCTTGCCATCGAGCGCTGCAAACGCCTGCTCGCGACTGGTCCAGGCGTAAGGCATTTCAATGATGCCGAACTTCGGCTCGACGAACTGGAAGGAACCACTGCCGATCAGACCGGCCTGGACCGTGCCGATCTGCATGCCCTCGATGACTTCCTTCTCCGTGCCAATCTGGCCCGAGGGGAAGATTTCGATCTTCACGCGGCCCTCGGTCTTTTCGGCCACTTCCTTGGCGAAGTCAGTGGAAGCCTTATGCCAGCTGTGCGTATCGGCAAGCACGTGCCCAAGACGGATCGTGGTTTCGGCCATCGCGGCGGAGTGAGTGGAAAGACCGATGATGCCTGCCATCATCGTCGCGGCCAGACCGCGCGAAATCTTCGAAATGCCCAGTTTCATTGCACCCTCTTTTTGTTGCATTTGTTCTGGGCACATTAGGCAGACAGGACCGACCATAGACAAATAGCCAGTCCCAATGGAAAGCATTGCGTCTGCTTATGCGACGCAACGCAATTTTCTGTGGCAATCGCTCGCCTCATCCAATCGTTGCAATGCACTCGATCTCGATGTCGAACAGCGCCCAGGGCTTGATCGCGACGCAGCTTCGAGCTGGAAATCGGTCGGGGAAGTACTCCCGATACACCGCGTTCATTTCACCGGCCAAAGCATTGTCTGTGATAAAAACAAGTGATTTGAAGACGTTATCAAGCGACGACCCGGCGTGCCGGAGCGTAAAGGACAGTGCCTCCAGGCAGGCGCGCGTCTGGATCGCGATATCACCTCTGACGATTTCCCCCGTCTTGAGATCGATTGGCGGCATTCCGCAGGTGTAGAGAAGTCCATCGACACGAGAGAGAGCAGACGTGGGCGCACCGAGTTTTCGGATCGCTTCCGAAATCACAGGAATTTCAATAAGTTCATGCTTCATGCTTCGTCGTTCTCCTTGCCTGGCTGCAGATAGCGTTCGTGTCTTATTGCATAGCCTCGAGGCGATGGGGACCACATGGGCAGAGCGCCAAACGCGACCAAGCGGCGCTCGACATCCATAAGTCACGTCCACGGCCATGGCCGACTTCGGCCGCGATCGCCGGTTCCGCTCGCCCCACCCCGAAGCGGGAGGCGGCTTGCCTGGCCGACCGTCCTCCCCGATGACGCCGCCGCTGGCCGTCAGGCGCTGACCCAGTCGTCGAGCATGGTCAGACACCGAGCGGTCGAGCGGCAGGAGAAGCCGCGTTTAAATCTGGAATCATCCCGACTATGCCCCTTGCGCAAACCATGACCCGGTTGGATACAGATAGCCCCTCACCGATCTCGCTGCGCTCAGATCACGACAGGTCCGCCGCACAGGCCCAAAGCAACTCCGGAACACTGACATGCCAGTCGTCGCCTCCTACATGTATCGTTCGGGCAAGCGCGCCGAAGAAATCCCGCTTGCCGCCAAGCCATTCGAAGCATCAGGTGACGACTTCGCCTGGATCGGGTTGACTGAGCCGACAAAGGAGGAAATGGCCGATCTTCAGGCCATGTTCGCTCTTCATCCGCTCGCGGTCGAAGACGCCCTCAGCGGCAATCAGGTGCCGAAGGTGGACATCTACGGCGATCAGTTGTTCGTCATCGTCAAAACCGCCCAGCTTGAGGGTGACAAGATCACCTACGGCGAAACCTGCATTTTCGTGGGGAAACATCACCTGATTTCTGTTCGCCATGGGTCTGCCCGCTCCCATAAGGAGTTGCGCCAACAGCTGGAACAGTCGCCGAAGTTCCTTGAGCACGGCCCGGACTACGTCCTGCACGGCATTATCGACTTTGTCGTTGACGGCTATTTGCCCGTCGTCGAGACGCTCGAGGATAAGGTTCTGGAGCTCGAGAAACACGTCCTTGTGTCCTTCCTGCAGCCCGAGCAGATCAGGCGCATCTTCCGCATGCGCCGCCACGTCATCCGCTTTCAGCGGGTGCTCGGGCCGATGGGAGAGGTGGCGGGGAAGCTCACCCATTTCGAGCTGCCCTGCATCGACGACAATGCCAAGCCCTTCTTCAAAGATGTTCTTGACCATGTGAGACGTGTGGAAGGCCTGGTCGGCGGCCTTCGCGAGATCATGACATCCGTGTTCGAAGCGTCCAATCTCCTGGAGCAGCAGCGCCAAGGCACCATCACACGGCAGCTTGCAGCCTGGGCGGCAATCCTTGCCGTGCCGACCGCCATTGCCGGCATCTATGGGATGAACTTCGAGCACATGCCGGAGCTTGCGACCCGCTACGGCTACTTTGCCGTCCTCGGTGTCATTGCGACGCTTTGCTCAATCCTCTACTGGCGGTTCAAGAGGTCGGGCTGGCTGTAAGGGCCGCGCCGCCTTGCAACTCCGCCGCATGCCCCGCCAACGTCACGTCGAAGACAGGTTGCGCGCTCCGGAAAATTCGGTCCGAAAGTCCGGACGCCGTCCAAGGTCGTTGGATGCCGCCGAGGGCTTCGCCCACAGCGAGCCCTGCCTGGATGGCATCCTCGTGGAAACCTGAACCGAAATACGAACCGCAAAACCAGGTATTGGACTGCCCTTGCAGCGACCAAAGCTGCTTCTGTGCCGCAAGGGTGGCCGCGTTAAAGAGCGAATGCTGATAGAAGCCGCGCCAGAACACCTTGTGCTCTTCCGGCGGATGCAGCGGGCTGAGCGTCACGAAGAGCGGGCGCCGGCTCTCAATGCCTTGAAGCCTGTTCATCCAGTAGGTCACGCAGGGCTTGCGCCGCTCGCCGCCCTCGCGACCCGAGCGCGCCAGGTAGTTCCAGCTCGCCCAGACGCGATTTCGCTGCGGCATCAGGCTCTCGTCGCTATGAAGAATTGTTTCGTTCACCCCATAGGAAAAGGCGCCCAAGGTCTCGGCCTCTCGTTTCGAACGGTCGATCAGAAGCCCGAGCGCGTGGTCGGCATGGGCGCCAATCACGACGTGGTCGTACCATTCCGGTTCCGCGCCTGGCACCGTTATCTCTACCGCGCCGTTCAGCCGTCGGATCGCCGTCACGGGCGCTTTCAAACGGATGCGATCGCGAAAGGAAGCGGTAAGCCGTTCGACATAGGCGCGGCTGCCACCATCAACGGTCCGCCAGACAGGGCGGCGAAAGAACTTCAGGAGACCGTGGTTTTCACAAAACCGGACGAAGGAAACCGCGGGATAGTTGCCGATCTCGAGCGCCGGCGTCGACCAGATCGCGGCTGCCATCGGATAGAGATGATCCTCGCGGAAGGCTGTTCCAAAGCCCGCACCATTGAGGTAGTCGTCGAGGCTCGCCGAGGGGTCGAGGTCCCGCACGCCCTCCGGCGCCTCCCTGTAGAAACGCACCAGATCGCGCAGCATCGACCAGAAGCGCGGACTCGCAAGATTCCTGCGCTGCGCGAAAAGACCGGCGAGGCTGGTTCCCGAGTATTCGAGAAGGCCGTCATCCATAGAGACGGCAAAGGACATGTCCGAGGCCTTCGTCGGCACATCAAGGTGACGAAACAGTGCCGTCAGGTTCGGATAGGTCAGTTCGTTATAGACGATAAAGCCGGTATCGACCGCCGCGCCATCCGCGTCCACCGTGTGGCAGTGCCCGCCGATGCGGTCGTCTGCCTCAAACACCGTCACCTCATGACGCTGAGACAGCAGCCAGGCAGCGGAAAGACCAGCGATACCCGTGCCCACCACGGCGACTTTGAGGGGCCGGTCGGACCGCGAAATATGGCGCATTGGAAACCTTCCTGCCGCTGTCGATTTGTCTCATAGTTTCTGTAATTCTACGCGTGCGGAGCCCGTCCGGATCACCGTCGTTCAATAATTCCGAGCCGGTGATCCGCAGAAGCAACCGCCGCGTAAAAAGGCGCATGTATGGTAGCTCGACTGACATCGACGAAAAGGCTGGAAATGGCACGCCGCCAAAGCGGTACGCCATGGTGAGCCTCATTGAAAACCGGCAGGCGCCGACCCCCGAAGAGCTGATCGACCTTATCAAGGCCGTCTCGCGCGACCGGGACCGCCAGGCCTTTGCGCTGGTCTTTCAGCACTTTGGGCCGCGATTGAAGACATACTTCCTACGGTTGACCGTTTCATCGGGTATGGCAGAGGATCTCGTACAGGAGACGATGCTGAACGTCTGGCGCAAGTCCTCCTACTTCGACCCCGCGCGCGCCGGCGTTGCGACATGGATCTTTACGATCGCCCGCAACATTCGCATCGATCATCTGCGCCGCCAGCGCGATCCGTCAAAGCTGCCACCCGATCCGGAGGAGATGCCTGCTTCCGTCGAAGAACACGTCCTTGGCGCCGAGCGCGATGAGCGGGTCCGTCGCGCGCTCGCAGAACTCTCGGCCGAGCAGCAGACGATAATCCGCCTTTGCTATTTCAGCGAGAAATCACAGAGCGACATAGCCGCGGAACTGGGCGTTCCGCTCGGCACCGTGAAATCGCGAACACGCCTGGCGATCAACCGCCTCCGCACGCTTTTGGAAGACCAGACATGACCGCCAATCACCACGCAACGGATGAGACCCTGATGCGCTTTGCCGCCGGCACCCTCGCTGCGGGACCGGCAATCGTTGTTGAAGCCCATCTGGCGCAATGTACCGCCTGTCGTGCGCGCGTCGGTGAATATCAGGCATTGGGTGGGGCACTCCTCGAAGATACGTCTCCGACCTCTCTTTCGGCGACCGCACTGAGCGACGTCCTTGCGCTCATCGAAGCGGAGGAAGCGATCGACGCGCCCGCAACGCGTCCCCTCGCTCCGCTTGAGATCGACGGCGTTGTGCTTCCGGAGGCACTGCGCGGTTGCGATATCGGACGCTGGCGCTGGATCGGCCCGGGCATGAAGATGAGCCGGGTCGAAGTGCCGCACGATCCCGACGCCAATCTCATTCTCCTGAAGGTTGGGCCCGGCCGGGCCCTGCCCGATCACGGGCATGTCGGTACCGAGTTCACCTTCATCGTCTCGGGCTCCTACACAGACCGGTTCGGAACCTTTCAACCCGGCGATCTTGCCGAAATGGACGAGGACGTGGAGCACCAACCGATCGTCGACCAGGACGATGAATGCGTTTGTCTTGCTGCCATGGAAGGAAAGATGCGCTTCAAGGGGATGATCGGACGGATGCTGCAGCCAATCTTCGGGATCTGAGCCATGGTACCGGCAGCCTTCTTCCTCCTGCTCGCTGCCGCCCTTTCCCTTGCGATGATGCTTGCATGGCTGTCCGTGCTGGCCGGCTAGTGCTGCGATGCTGACGGGGTTTGTCGCGCTTGTTTTTCGAACCGCCTCGCCGAGGCCGAACGATCAGCCGAAGCGGTTGGCGACCAGAAATCCGGTTGACGCGCCGACCGCTGTCACGAAGGCGCCCCAGGGAATGTCAGCGAGCGTTACCGCCAGCGGCCAATCGCGCAGGGTGGCCTGGTTCGTCAGATCGTATGTGGAATAGGCGACAATCCCGAGCACTGCACCGTTGAGGGCTGCCTTTCCCACTCCGCCGCCCTGAAGCGCCGGCAGGACCGCGAAGAAGACGATACCCGCCACATAGATGAGGTAGAAAGAAATGGCAGGCGCGAGCTTGAACGCCGGTTCGAGCCTGTCGCCCAGCAAAGGTCGGTAAAGCGTGTCGGCCATGGTCGTCAGCCAAATGGCATCAACGACAAGGAACGCGATGCCGACGGCAAAATAGGCGATCAATGCGGTCTTCATGCCGAAACTCCGGTGGTCTCTTTCGGCTTTTACGCCTTCTCCGCCTCTTCGGATCACCTCAGAGTGAACCATTCGCCTTTCTGTCGCGTATGAAAGAGATGGAGGATACGCGATGAAAATCACTCTTCTGACAGCCCTTGCCTTCTCGACACTCGCCGCATCTGCGGCCGCCCAGCAACCGACCGACCCAAGCGGAGTCTGGATGCGCGACGACGGCAATGCCCGCGTACGCATCGCGCCATGCGGCACCAATATCTGCGCCACCAACCTTTGGATAGGCGATACGAGCAAGGGCGAGGAGGCCGGTGATCGTCTCGTGATGTCGCTCACGCAGAAAACGGCCGATACGCTCGCCGGAACGGCCTACGATCCCAAACGCAACAGGACCTATTCGATAACCGTGGTCGTCTTGGACAAATCACTGGTGACGCGCGGATGCATTCTCGGCGGCATCCTTTGCCGGGACGTGCATTGGGCGCCCGCACAGTGACGGCCGCAGGCAGGCTCAAATGACCCACCAGAGGATTTCTTGTATGACGGAAAACGGGCCGCCTTCCGAAGCGGCGGGAATCCTCTACTGCGGAAAGGTCATGCATCAGCGGCTGAGCCCCTTCGGCCACCGCTTCACCTATTCCGTCTTCTCCCTGCTCGTCGACATCGATCGACTGGAAGAGCTCGGCCGCATGACGAATCTGCTCTCCGTCGACCGGCCCGGCGTCCTGTCCTTTCACACGCGGGATCACGTCGAGCAGGAGAAAGAAACCGTGCGGGCGTTCGCCGATCGCCTGTTGGCCAAGGCGGGAATTGCAACGCCGGCAGAGCGCATCTTGCTGCTCGCGTTCCCGCGGATGTTTGGCTACGCGTTCAATCCGCTTTCCACCTATTTCGCCTATGACGCGCAAGGAAAGCTGATTGCCATCGTCTATGCTGTGCGCAACACCTTCGGCGAACGGCACAGCTATGTCGCCCCGGTGTTGCCCGGCGAAGAGAGCGCGGCCGGCATTCGCCAGAGCCGCACGAAGATCTTACATGTTTCACCCTTCATGGACATGGGCCTGCGCTACCATTTCCGGGTATTGCCTCCGGGAAAAGCCGTGCGGCTGCGCATCCACGAGACCGCGGGAAACACGCCTATTTTGGCCGCAACGTTCAATGGCAAAGCGGCTTGCGTCTCCGACGCCAATCTCGTTCGCGCCCTCGTGCGTTTTCCCTTCATGACGCTGAAGGTCATTGCCGGTATCCATTGGGAAGCGCTCAAGCTGTGGCTGAAGGGTGCCCGTTTCCGTCGCAGTCCACCGCCGCCAGCATCCGCGAGCTTTGGTGATGAGACCGGGAGCCCTTGAAGTGGCGCAGACCGGAGGCTGGCAACATCGTTTTCTATCCCCAGCGGCTGGCAACGGATCGAAGAAACCTACGCTCCCTATCAGCACAATGGCGCCGCCGGGCCAGCCCCTCCGACGCGTTTGGGTGAGCCGTCATGGCGCCAGCGCCTATGCTTGGTGTCGCATACGAATTCGTTCCGCTCGGTCACCCATCAAGACGCCGCGGATCGTCGCCGCGCCCCTAAGTTGGCTGAACTCCGCCACGCGCTCCAAAAAGGGGCCTCTTCTGATAACGAAGAGGCTCCAGTTGGACTACATGCTGCCGCAACAGGGGTCGTCGCCTGCCGCAACCGCACGATTTCAGGTTACAATGGCGCCAAATGAGCGCAATTCGCCCGATAGAAGTGTATCTAGCTGATTGGAATTACACTTCCCCGCGGGCGGCCTCGTTTCGATGATCGGTTAGATTGGCGAGCATGCGTGGATGACCGCCCCTCAGATGCGAAGCAGACCACCATTTCTTTACGCTTGGACGGGGGCTTGAGCCTCCGCGCCGGCGTTAAAGGCTGATTGAGGCCGTCCAGCAATCCTCCACCTAGGCGAATGGACCTGTGCTACTCTCCTCGTTCAGAAAGCAATGCGTCGAGCTGCTCCATCTGCTCCGGCAATGCGGTCGCCGAGCCCTGTAAAGCTTCCTCGAGCGCCTCCTTCGAAGGATAGATCTCGTGGAATGTCAGCAGCGTTTTCTCGCCCTGACCCTTAAAGGTTACGGTTGTGACCGCACCTTCTTCGCCCTCATCGTTGGTCCAGACGATGCGCTCGTTCGGCACCACCTCGAGATACTTGCCGTAGAAGGCCATTGTGTCCGAACCGCCAGCGCCGAATTCCAGTCGATATTTGCCGCCGGTACGCACATCCATTTCGCACGAGACGAGCAAGATGCCGGGTGCCGACTTCGGCACCCACCAGCGCTGGAACAATTCAGGCTGGCTCCATGCCCTGAAAACCGTGCTCGGTGACGCATCAAATGTCCGCGTTACGACGAGCTCGCGGTCCCCCTTGCGCTCGACCGACGTGCGGTTCTGCGCGCCAGCTGCGTCGTTAACTTGCTCATTCATCGCCTACCTCCCGTTTCAGTTCGTCGATGATTTCGTCCAGTGCCTCGAAGCGAGCCTCAAAGAGCTTGCGGTGCGCCTCGATCCACTCGGCCTCCGCCTGAAGACCGTCCTTCCCAAGCTTGCAGGTTCTCACCCGCCCGACCTTTTGCGTGACGACGAGGCCGGCCCGCTCGAGAACATGGACGTGCTTCTTCATGCCGGTCAGCGTCATGTGGAACTGGTCCGCGAGACTCGTGATCGACGCCTCCCCTCGCCCAAGCTGATCGATGATCCCGCGGCGGGTCGCGTCGGATAGCGCCGCGAACGAAAGATCGAGAGGGGAACCTATATACTGAACCATTCAGTTCAGTTTTACCCTACCGGCGCGCGAAGCGCAAGCGTCTCGGAGCGCGTCCGCGTGCTTGACGCTTCCGCCCGATCGGGGGCGCCTCAGCAGGCGCGAAATCTTGCGCTGGCTTGCCTCGTAGGGCCGAGACTGGGCCGAATGCCCGACGACGTGCACTAAACGACGCTTCCAACGATCATCGCGCCCAATGCGGCAACCGCTTCATCTGCCAGTGTCTGCACCGTTCGGGCTTCGCCTGCCATCGCTTCGGCTGCGCCCAAGATACCGACGCAGCGCAGGCTAAGCTGCTCATCCGTGAGGCTGGAGTGAACGCGCAGCGCTCCGCACATGATTTGCACGTATTCATCGATCATGGCTCTTTGTTGCGCCGCCATCTCGTCGGTGCCTTTGAGTGCCGCCGAGATGGCTGGTGCCTCGGCACCGACATCGGCGAGACAGTTGAAATATGCGCGGCTCATCACGTCGGCCAACGCCTGCAAATCCCCGGGAGCCGCGGCAAGAGCCTGTCGCAGTTTTTCAGCGTAGTTGTCTTCTAGGCGCTGGAACAGAGCCAGCAACAAGCCCGGCCGCGTGGCAAAGTGCTCATAGGTGACGGGGCGGCTGACGCCGGCGCGTGCAGCCAGTGTCGCAAGGGTCAGTTCGTCCGCCCCCTTGTCCCGGACGATCTCCATCGCCAAATCGATCAACTGCTCACGCCGCTGATCCTTGGGCATCTTCGCCATTCTCGCTCCACTTGCTTTCTACATTTTGTAAGTTACATTTTGTAGGAAATAAAATCAAGGAAGGAATGCGTGATGAGCGATGTCAGCGTAGTGGGGCTCGGAGAAATGGGCAGCGCGTTGGCGCGGGCCCTGGTCGGTGCCGGCAACGGCGTGACGGTCTGGAACCGCAACATGTCGAAGGCTCCTCCGCTGATTGCACTCGGCGCGACAGCTGCCGACACAGTCGCCGAGGTATTAAAAGCCAGTCCGGTGACCGTGATCTGCCTCTCGGATTATGCGGCAACACTGTCGCTCCTCGACGAACCTGTAGCCCGGGAAGCGCTCGAGGGAAAATTGGTGATCCAGCTCAGCTCCGGCACACCTGACCATGCCCGCTCGTTCGATGGCTGGATCAGAGACCACGGCGCGCGTTATATTGACGGCGCCATCGCTGCCTGGCCACGCCAGATCGGCGGTCCGGAGGCCGCAATCACAGTCGCCGGTTCCGAGAAAGCGTTTGCCGCCGCTGAGCCTTTGCTCAGGACACTGGCCGGCAACATCAACTATGCAGGTACGAACATTGGCCACCCGGCGACGCTGGCCAATGCCGGCCTCGCGTACTTTGCCGGACACTGGCTCGGCTTTGTCCACGGTGCCGCTGTATGCGAAGCAGAAGGCATCGATCCGGCCGTGTTTGGCGACATGATGGCTGAGATCGCGCCAATGTTTGCTGACGACATGCTGAGGATGGGCAAGGCCATGGCCGAAAACCGCTTCGACAGCGCCGAGGCTACCATCAAGACGATTTCCGCCGACCTCGGCTGGCTCGCCGAATATGCAGAGCGTACCGGGATCAGCAACGCGTTTCCACGGCTGGCGGCCGATATCTTTCAGCAGGCCCAGGATGCCGGCGCGGGCGCCCAACAGCATGGCGCCGTGATCAAGGTCATCCGGCCCACAAGCAATAGCCACCGCGACGCGTAGCGGATGCGAGCTAGCCGGTGGCCAATCGAGACATGAGGGCGAGTGATCAGGGCCTCGCCCTCACCTGCCCGGCTGCGTCCGCGACTGGCAATGTCTATGATGCCACCCTGTGTTGCGCCCCGTCACAGTTGACGGCTCGCGATCAGGGCGCATCGACCGAAAGCTCCTAAAGGCGGCGACCTGCCACTTGTTCTGCAGCCTTTACCGAAATAATCTTCGTTGGTGGGAGTGGCCTTCGCGTGAACACCAATGTTGTGATCGTCGGCGCCGGGCCCGCAGGCCTCGCGGTCGGCGCCTGCCTGACACGGGCGGGTCTCGATTTCATTATCCTTGAAAAGGCGCGCGAGATCGCGCCGGCCTGGCGACGTCATTATCGGCGCCTGCACCTGCATACGGTCAAGGCGTTCTCCTCGTTGCCGCACATGCCATTCCCGGAGGACTATCCGCGCTACGTGCCGCGCGAAAAGATGGTCGAGTATCTCGACGCCTACGCCGCGCGTTTCGCGCTCCGGCCGCACTTCGGCGAGACGGTCAACTCCATCCGCCGCGAGAACGGCAACTACCTCGTCGAGACCGGCACGAAAACCGTGTCCGCTCGCCACGTCGTCATCGCCAGCGGCAACAATGCCGAGCCCGTCGTTCCCAATCTGCCCGAAATGGGGACCTTCGCCGGCAGCCTGTTGCATAGCGCTGACTATGCCGATGCCACCCCCTTCGTTGGCCAATCGGTACTGGTGATCGGCATGGGCAACACCGGGGCCGAGATTGCGCTCGACCTTGCCGAGTTCGGCGCCCGGCCGACCCTGTCGGTACGCAACGGCGTCCACATTGTGCCGAGACAGCTCTTCGGCGTACCGATCCAGATGGTTGCAATGGCCACCCGGTTGCTGCCGCGAGCGGTGAACGACGCGTTTTTCCCGATCATTCTCGACT
Organism: Ensifer sp. PDNC004; assembly: GCF_016919405.1. Taxonomy (NCBI): domain Bacteria; kingdom Pseudomonadati; phylum Pseudomonadota; class Alphaproteobacteria; order Hyphomicrobiales; family Rhizobiaceae; genus Ensifer; species Ensifer sp. PDNC004. Next base: position 77,123 of record NZ_CP070354.1, on the reverse strand, counting down.
TTGCGCTGGGCAAGCCTGAAGAATTCGGCATCGTCAGACCAAAGCATGGCATCCTTGAGCAGGTCGCTGCCGGGCACATCCCGGTCATCGATGTCGGCACTGTTGCAGCGATCAAGTCCGGCAACATCAAGGTGGCACCTGCCATCACGCGTTTCACCGAGCGCGGCGTCATCTTTGTTTCTGGCAGACAGGCAGAGTTCGACAACGTCATCCTTGCCACCGGCTACCGGCCAAGTTTCGAGAAATTTCTGCCTGCGAACCTTCGCCCCGGAACAAGCGGCGTCACGCGGCAGTCCGCCGAACTCGGCCTTTATCTGGTCGGCTTCCACAATCCAGTCACCGGCCTGCTCCGGGAAATCGGCCGAGAGGCGGCCGCGGTGACCGCCAACATCGAGCGACAAAGCCGCGTAAGGTAATTGCTGCGAATGTGTGCGATGGTGGAAAGTGTGCGCAAATGAGGCGGGCTACCCGGTTCGTCTAGCCGCGTCCAAAACCAGCGCTCGCGTGGCATCATCCATCGACTCCGAAGTCGAAAGGACACGCGCGCCGATCGATTTTGGGAACGCCGACGAAACCGTCGATGCCGGCCAAGCGACTTTCAGCGTGTTTGACGACGGCCGTCTCGCCGGTATGTCGGATCCAGTTGCTTCGGCTCGCTCGCCGGTCCCTCTGTTTTCTCAAATCCAAACACGCTGCGGCCGCCCAATTCGGGCGAACGGTGAAACTCTCCGGCAACGATTTCCTTAAGGTCCGGGCCAGTGGCGTATCTCTCGAGCTGCCGTGCCTGGTCGTCCAGACGCCTCAGCGCCTCCAGCTCCTCGCCAAGTCCCAGCCGCGCCTTCGTCACTGCCGATCGCATGACCGCAATCGTGTGGTCATAGACCTTGAGCGGCACGGGAAACGGATGGCGATCCTTGCCTCCATGGGCAAGCGAAAACCGCGCCGGGTCGGCGAAACGGCAAGGGGCGCCGTGGACGACCTCCGCCACCATCGCGAGCGCGTTGACCGTGCGGGCACCGACGCCCGGAACCATCAACAGCTGCTCGAAATCTTCGGGGCCGCGATCGGCGGCCGCAGAAAGTGTCGCATGCAGCCGTCGCATGTTGACGTTTTCCTCCCGCACATCGTGGTGCGCCGGCATCACGAGATGCGGGAGCAAAGGCTGATCAACCTTTCTCGACCTTCCCTTTGGATCCAGAGCAACGACTTCCCGGACAATTCGGTCCGGCCCAAGCGACGCCAAAAGATCAAGCTGCCCATTGCGCGAGGCGGCGGCCCGCTTGTCTGCGAGATTGACGATTTCCCCCTGCCCTCTTCCTTCGATCGCTGCATGGGGAGAGTTGACGAAACTCGAAACACCTTCGGAGAACCAATGATAGCGCCGGGCCTGGCGTTTATCGCCGTTCATGCCCTGCTGCACCACCACCCATTTGCCGTCATCGGCAACGATGAAGCCGTGAAGGTAGAGATCGAAGCCATCCTGGACAGCCGCGCTGTCGACTTTTGCAACAAGCCGGCTGGTGTCAGCAAGCCCGGCACCATCGAAGCCGACGCGGTTGCCGATGGCAATCAGTTCGTCGGGCGTCTGCCGCGAATGCCGCCCGCGGCCACCGCAGACGCTTATCCCGAGATCCCGGGAACGAGAAGCCAGACCACGCTTGAGAGCGCCGATGACGCTGGTCGTGATGCCGGAAGAGTGCCAATCCATGCCCATGACGCAGCCGAAGGACTGGAACCAGAAAGGATGGGCCAGCCGACGCAGAAACTCGTCACGGCCATATTCGATGACGATGGCTTCGGCGATGATCGTCCCGAGCTTCGTCATGCGGTCTCCGAGCCAAGGAGGAACCCTGCCGCCATGAAGAGGGAGATCTGCACTTCCAGCTCGCTGAACCATTCGTGTCTTATAGGCCGCTTACAGGCGTTGCGACAGAGCAAAGTTCTGTGAATGTTCCAGCCCGCGGAATTCAGAACACGAACGACCTTGAACGCAGCACTTCGAACTGGCGGTAGCGAGAACAAACGCTGAGACCGTATCGGGCATGACGCTCCAGGAGATTCCCCTGGAGCGTCACCCGTTTGCCTCAAGCTACCTGGATTTGCCAGCAGATCACGTGACCATCATCGGCATCAATGCGCTCCCCCGTACGCAGGAAGCCATTGCTTTCAAGTACGCGCTGAGAGGCCACGTTTTCCGTGCCCGTTTCTGCCGAGACGTGCGTGACCCGCGGATCATGCAACGCCCATTCAAGCATCTGGCGCACACCCTTGGTCGCAAAACCGCGGCCTTGGCGACTTGGCGCGACCCCGTAACCGATATGGAGATCGCCTTCGGGCGAAACCCGTATCACAGAGCAAAGACCAACGATCTCGCCATCATGTACGATCCACCAAGCCGACGGGGCAAAACTTCGCCTTGTTTCGAAAGCGAGGTTGCGCAGCATTTCCATCACCTCTGGCGGAGCGATCACAGTATCTGCGGCAAGGTACAGGCCTTCGCGCACGACGCCTCCAGGCATCGCGATGAAATCATCATCAATTGCTTCGATGAGCATTTTTCGGCTTTCTGATCTGTCAGGTGTCCAAAGCCGAACAGTGAGCGCGCTTATCTATGCCGAACCTGACGACATCAACGCACGCACCGCTGCGGCCAACGATTTTGGGAACAACTCAACGGCAATCATAGGCCTTCTCCTGCGGTTGAGCGCGACGCTACTCGATCCCAGTCGAAACGACAACGCGTTGCTGCCCCTCACCGGTCGCGACTTTAAGGCGTAAGCAGCCCGGCAACGAGGCGATGCAGATCTCAGTTGTTGAGGCTTGCCAGCGGTATGCGAAGCGCCAGACAAAGTCCGTCGGTCCGCCAATTTCGCACCAGCGATCCGTTCAGCCCCAGAACGGCCGCTTTCTCCAGCGTCGTGCCAAATCCCGTCCTTTCGGAACTCTCGGATAACGGATGTGAGCCGTGTTCACTCCACTTGACGTGAAGTTCCTCGTCGATGGTCGAAACGTCGATGGTCAGTTGCCCCGCGGGTACGGAAAGGGCGCCATATTTGACAGCGTTGGTGGTCAGCTCGTGCAGAAGGAGCGCAAGGGACGTCAGTGCCTTGTCGCCGAGCGGAGCATCCGATCCGGATATCATGACACGAGAACCGTGAGCGTGGTCGTGTGGTGCAACGATTGCCTTCAACAGGGCTACAACCGTCGTCGCAATCTCTGCACGATTGTCCTCCCGAACAAGCTCGGGCAGTGTAAGCTCGTGAGCGCGAGACAGCGCGTGCAGCCGCGACCGCAGATCAGCCTCGAGATCGGAGACGGTTTCGGCTTGCCTGGCACTGACCGAGATCAACCCGGCGGTGAGGCTGAACAGGTTCTTGATCCGGTGATTGATTTCCCGCAGCAGAATATCCTTGTGCTCCGCTGCCTGTTTGAGCGCCTGCGCCTGGGCAGCGAGTTCATCTCGTTGGGCGGCAAGTTGCTGCCGCTGCCGGTAAAGTTCGAAGAACACGTTGATCTTGCTGGCCAGGACGTCCGGTTCAATCGGCTTTTGAATGAAGTCCACCGCGCCAGCTTCGTAGCCGCGAAATCGGCGTTGGCCGTCTGCGATACCGGCCGTCACGAAAATGATGGGAATGTGCCGCGTGCGCTCGTTGCCGCGCATCAGCTCGGCAAGTTCGAAACCGTCGAGACCTGGCATCTGAACATCGACGAGCGCGAGCGCTACGTCTTGTCGAAGCAGGATCTCAAGCGCCTGATCACCGGACCGCGCTTTCATGAGGAGGCGATCGTCGCGGCGAAGCAGCGCCTCCAGCGACAGGAGGTTTTCCTCGAGGTCATCGACCAGTAGAAACGGGACGGGCTCCATAATTATTCTCAGACCTCTTTCAAGTATTCGGCAATGGCATCGAGCGTCAGGATAAGAGCGCTCGGGCAAGACTGGATTGCGGCTTCCGGCATGGCGCGAGCGTGGGCGCCTTCAGGGTTTTGCACGATCGCCGTCCCGCCTGCTTCATGGACTGCCGCCAGGCCATCCGCCCCATCACGATTGGCACCGGTCAGGACAATCGCGACAAGAGCCGGCCCGAAGGCATCGGCAGCACTTTCGAAAAGTATGTCGATCGACGGGCGGGAAAAGAGGACAGGCTCATCCGAAGAGAGGGACAGGTTGCCGTCCGTTTCCACGAGCAGATGATAGTCCGGCGGCGCAAAATAGATCGTGCCGGCCTCGAGCGACTGCTTGTCCTCGGCCTCTTCGACAGGCAACAGGCACTTTGCACGGAACAGGTCGACCATAAGGCTCGGTCTGTCCGATGGAATGTGAACGACCACGATCACGGGCAGCGCGAAGCTGCGCGGCAGCGCCGGCAGGATGGCCGAAAGCGCTTCGACGGCCCCGGCCGACGCGCCAATGATCACTGCTTGGGCTTTTGCGGGCGTCATTCGGCACGCCTTTGGTAGATTTTCTCCTCACGCACGAAATCCGTGAACGCATCGGCATGAAGGGAAAATCGCAGGTTCTCCTTGGCGCCGAGCCCAAGGAAACCCTTGCGGGCGAGCGAGTCCTTGAAAAGACCCACGGCTCGGTCCTGGAGCGCGCGGTCGAAGTAGATCATGACGTTGCGGCACGATATGAGGTGCATTTCTGCAAAAACAGCGTCGGTAACCAGGCTGTGGTCCGAAAACACGACGTTGCGGCGCAAGGTCTTATCGAACAGCGCCTTGCCGTACGCCGCCTGATAATAGTCCGACAACGATGACTTTCCGCCGGATTTTCGATGGTTCTCGGTGAAAAGCTGTATTCTGTCGAGGGTATAGACGCCCGCCTCGGCCGCCTCCAGCGCTTCATGACTGATGTCAGTGGCATAGAAGATCGTTCGATCTTCGAGGCCTTCTTCCCGAAACAGGATAACAAGCGAGTAAAGCTCCTCGCCGCTGCTGCAGCCAGCAATCCAAACCTTCAAGGAAGGGTAGGTCTTCAAGTGGGGAACGACCTTTTCCCGGATCGCCTGGAAGTAACTGGGGTCACGAAACATCTCGCTTACCTGAACCGTCAGAAAGCGCAGCAATTGCGGCAGCATTGCCTGATCGTGCAGAAGTGCCTCCTGCATCGCCGAGAAAGTTTCGAACCCCAGTTGTTCGCGGGCCTTCTTCAGCCGTCGCTTGATCGACGCCAACGCATAGTTGCGAAAGTCGTAGTGGTATTTGAGAAACAGCGCTTCCAGCAGCAGCCGGATTTCGATGTCTTCCACCTTTTCAACCGCGGCGGCTTCGGTCATTTGGGCATCCATACGCGCACCAGCGACAGCAGTCTGTCGACGTCCAGCGGCTTGGCCATGTAATCATTCGCGCCAGCTTCGATGCAGCGCTCCTGATCGTCCGGCATCGCCTTGGCTGTCAGCGCAATGATCGGCAACTTCCTCCAAGCCGGGTTCCTTCGAATCTCGGCGGTTGCGACCAACCCATCCATAACGGGCATCATGACGTCCATCAGCACGAGTTCGATCGGGCGCCCTGAGCCAGATGACGCTTTTTCGAGGGCGTCCAGCGCCTCGCGCCCGTTGCGGGCGATCTCGACGATCGCGCCGCGCGGTTCAAGAATGTTGGTCAGCGCGTAGACGTTTCGGATATCGTCTTCCACCACGAGGATGCGACGGCCCTCCAAAAGCGCATCGCGGTTTCGCGCCTTGCGGATCATCTTTTGCTGCTCGTCCGGCAGTTCCGATATCACCTGATGCAGGAACAGGCTCACTTCATCGAGCAGCCGCTCGGGGGATTTCGCCCCCTTGATGATGATTGACTTCGAGTATCGCCTCAACTTCTGCTCATCATCCGCCGAGAGTTCGCGTCCGGTGTAAACGATGACAGGCGGGAAGGCATAGGCGCTCTGCGAACTCAACGTCTCCAGCAACGAATAGCCGGACGCGTCAGGCAACGACAGGTCAAGCACCATGCAGTCGAAAGTCTGGTGCTTGAGGAGGTCAAGGCATTCGGCGGCGGTGCTCGCGGTCACCGTCTCGACGTCCTGGGTACCGATCAGTTTTGCGACCGCCTCGCGCTGAACCGGATCGTCCTCGACGACCAGGACGCGATGCATCTGTTTCGTAAAACGCGCCTCAAGTTTTTGCAGAACTTTCAACAGCTCTTCTCGATTGACGGGCTTGATGGCATAGCCCGCGGCCCCGAGAGAGTAAGCACTCTCGGCATGATCGCTGCCCGACACGACATGGATGGGAATATGACGGGTCAAGACATCATGCTTCAACCGGTCAAGCACGGCCAGGCCCGATTGGTCCGGCAGCCCGATATCGAGTACGATGGCGCTTGGCATGAACTCCTTGGCAAGTGAGAGTGCCTCTTCGGCCGTTGCCGCGACAATTGCCTGGAACCCCATTTCCCTCGACAGGTCGCGAACGATAGCTGCAAAAGTGTCGTCATCTTCGATGACCAGCAACACACGTCTGGTATCGCTCAGAACGTCGCGGTCGTCATCGATCCGGCGGATCGGCACTGGCGTTGCTGCAGGCACCTTTGAGGCGGTGCCCGCCATCGGGAGCGAACGCGCGCGTGGTTCAAGAGGCGTTTGTTTGGCTGGCTCGTATCGCTCAGCGATCGAGAAAGCGAAGGTGCTACCCTTGCCCACCTGGCTATCAAGCGTGATCGCTCCTCCCAACAGCCGCGTCAATTGCCGAGATATGGAAAGGCCGAGGCCGGTGCCACCATACTTGCGACTGATCGTGCCGTCGGCCTGATGAAACGCGTCAAAGATCGCATTCTGGTGTTCCTGCGCAATCCCGATCCCGGTGTCGCTGACGCGGAAGCTGATCTTGCCGTCGCCCGCAGGCCCGATCGACAAGGTGACCTTGCCTGCCTCGGTGAACTTGATCGCGTTTGAAATCAAGTTCTTGAGGATCTGTTCGAGCCGCTGCGGATCGGTTTCGATGCTGACGGGGCATTCCTCAGCAAGTTCAACGGAGAACCCGAGTTTCTTCTCGGTCGCCAACGGCAGAAACACCTGGCGCAGGTTGCCGGCCAATCGCTCGAGCGACACGGTTTCCGGTCGGATTTCCACATGCCCGGCCTCGATCTTGGAGAGATCGAGAATATCGTTGATCAGGTTCAAGAGATCATTGCCCGAGGATTGGATCGTCTTGGCGAACTTCACCTGCTCCTGGGTCAGGTTTTCGTCTGGATTGTCCGCAAGCAGCTTGGCCAGGATCAGCGAAGAGTTGAGTGGCGTGCGCAACTCGTGGGACATGTTGGCAAGGAAGTCGGATTTGTATCGGCTTGCCTGCTCCAGTTCTTTCGCCTTGGCCGACATCGATACGTTTGCGCGCTCCAGTTCATCGCGCTGAACCTCGAGCCGCTGGGCTTGTGTTTCCAGCTGAGCATTGTTTTGCTCAAGTTCAATCTGCTGCTGCTCAAGGTGCGCCTGAGATTCCTTCAGCGCCCGCCCCTGTTCCTCGAGCTCCTCGTTGGAAACGCGCAACTCCTCGCTTTGCGTCTGCAATTCCTCGGACTGCCTTTGCGTTTCCTCCAGCAGGTTGTGGAGCTGGCCGCGATAGGTTGCTGACTTCACGGCAGTCGCGATTGCCTCCGACGCGCGATCAAGAAGGGTGACGATCGTCTCGTCGATCGGCGTTAGAAAGCCGAGTTCGATCACCGAATTCACCGACCCGTCGACCTTGCCCGTCTGAATCGCGAGATGGCGCGGCTTGTCCATCCCAAGCCCGGAACCGAAGGTCAGGTAGCCGTCCGGGACATCGTCGACCACGATTGCCCCCCCTTCCGCAACCGCTTGGCCCAGGAGACCTTCGCGAGGCCGAATAGTCATTGGCAGGTTCGCCTCGGGCGGAACGCCACGGACACAAGCCCGCTGGAACGAACCGTCACCGCGAATGAAGATCGCTCCGGCAACGGCGCCGGCATATGGCGCCAGAAAGTCGAGGATACTGTTGCCCAGCTGCTCGATCGACTGATCGCCCATCATCGCTGATGCCAACCCGACCTGCCCGGCCTGAAGCCACTCATCCCTGCGGCGGGCGATCGTGGCCTTGCGGATGAGGAGGACGATTGCTGCGGTCAAAGCAATGCCGAGAAGAGCAGAAAGCAGAGTGCTGAGGCGCGCCGTCTTCTGCGCGCTTTCCATTTCAGCCAGCCGATCAAGGCGAACTTCCAACTCTGCGCCCGATATTGCCGCGACTTGCGCGCGCACGGCATCCATTTCGATCTTACCGCGATCGGAATTCACCATCGCGATCGCTGCGTCCAGACCGTCGGCCCGTCTGACGTCAATGGTTTCGCCAAGTTCTGCAAGCTTGGCGTCCACATGTTGCCGGAGGGCGACGAGCCGCTGGCTCTGACCCGGATTGGCGGCCGTCAACTGGCCGATCTGATCGAGCTTCGGCCGGATGGCGCGAACTGCGGCATTGTAGGGAGCAAGATAGCCGCCGCTATTCGTCAACAAAAAGCCACGCTGTCCGGTCTCGGCATCCTGAACAAGCGACAACAGTTCGTCGAGAGAGACAATGGCCACGTGCGTTTGCACGATCCTCTCGTTGCCTCGCTGCAGCGCCTCCAGGTTGAGATAGGCAACGACGCTACTTGCGACAAAAAAGATGAGGGTGCCTGCCAAGCCGAGGGCCACGCCCGGTTCCAGGCCCAAAAGCGCTCGGAACGAGCGCGAACTCAAGCTCGGTCTTCTGGTTGCGGTCGCGGACATTCAGACTCCGGGGAAAAAGCAATTGCTGAGGGGAACAGCGGCCGTTTACGGACGTTGCATTGCTGATTGAAAGACCATCCATGCAGTGGCGGTTCCTGCCGAAGCCCGAATCCAACCAGTCCATACCGGTTCGCACCGCTTCTATATTGCAATATCAGGACTGCCCACCGATGCGTACAAACTTTTGAAACAAACGGCCGTTTGTTCACTCATCTTCCCAGAAACCTCCCCCTTGAAACCGCGCAATGCGGGACTTCGAGCTCTAACTATGGCTCCCTCATTCTTTTTCCATCTCCGGGCCACGACGTTATTGTAGGCAGGCACCACATGTCACATTTTGGTGACACCTCACGGCTGTCACCGCAGCGGCTTCACAAAGAAACGCGCGGCACCTCCAGGAAGCGTTCCGCAGGCCCGACCAATCGCCACCGGGCAAATCCATCTCCGTGGGCGGATTCTACCTTTGCGTTTAGGGCTTGCGGTACGGTCCTCTTCAGCACGACCGCGCCAAACCCTGAGTGCGGCAACTGGTAGTTGCAATCCTTCGAGCCAAGGTGCTCATCCCATATCATTGAGAAGGCAAGGCCCGCCGGAGACGTTGCCAGCGCCCAGGTGATCGAAATCGTGCCGTCGCCCATCCGCAACACGCCACCCTTTGATGAGTGCAGGGCCAACTCGTGGATCGCCATGCCAAGATTTTCGATTGCAGCCGGCGCAAGTGCTATCCCTGGGCCAGAGATCCGACAGAACGCTTCGGCATGAAACGCCGCGATCTGCTTTTCGACCAGACCTCTCAGATCCGTTGCTTGCCAATCCGCCGATGCGATCAGGTCGTGGGATGCCGAAAGGGCCCAGATGCGGTTCTCAAGGTCCTTCTGGAAGACCGCAGGTTCCGTGTCTTCGCTCCTGCTTTGCCTGATCATCGAAAGAATGATGGCATAGTGGTTCTTGACCCGGTGGTTGACCTCCCGCAGGAGCAGGCGAATTCGCCTTTCGCGGTCCTTTGCCGCCGTGATGTCACGGGCAACCTTGGAGGCTCCGATGATGCGGCCTTTGGCGTTGCGGATCGGGGAGATCGTCAGCGAAACGGTTATGTAGCTGCCGTCCTTGCGTTGCCTGACGGTCTCGAACGGTTCAATCCGTTCACCTTTGCGCAGGCGCTGAAGCAACTCTCTCTCTTCACCGTGAAGATGAGAGGGGATGATCGTCAGGATTGATTGCCCGACCATTTGCTCGGCCGGATAACCGAACATGCGCTCAGCAGCGCCGTTCCAGGTTCGCACAGTACCATCAAGATCCTTGCTGACGATGGCGTCGAAGGACGACTCCACAATCGCTGCAAGCCTCGCCCGCAAGATATCTTCACTCCCCTCCTTGTCGAAAGAACCCAAGGGCATCGCTTACTGCTCCAACTTCACGAACATTCCCTTTTCAAAGGGCTACCAACCCGGTGGAAAGACGTGGACGTAGTTATTGTTCCAATGCCCAGTGCGGACGGCTCGGCGCGATCGCGGTGCGGTTGATCGATGCACGCAGGGAACCGCCAGTATCCAGGGGTGCATGAGCAAGCCGGCGCATCAGGAACTTGGCGCTGGCTCTCGACGTTACCTCTGCCAACAGGACATGCTGCAGCGTTCTTGTGAGGCCGACACCAGCCTTGAGAGGGAAAGATGACCAAGGGCAGGACGCGGGCCGATTTTGACCATGGCCGCTTCGCGAAGGGCCTGGCACGGGGCTTTGCCGGCGCGCTGCTTTTTGCGCTGCCCATGTTCCTGACGATGGAAATGTGGGAACTCGGGCTCTACATCGACCGCGGCCGGCTGCTGGTCCTGCTTCTGGCCAACATTCCGCTGCTCGTCCTCCTTGCGCGTCGGATCGGCTTTGAAAACGTATCGACGTGGGGCGAAGCGCTGCGAGACGCGAGCATTGCATACTGCCTTGGTGTCGGGGCGAGTGGCTTTGTTCTTTTCATCATTGGCGTTCTAAAGATCGGCCAGGCACTGCCCGAAGTGCTTGGAATGATCACTATCCAGGCGGTCCCGGCCAGCATCGGCGCCTTGCTTGGCCGCAGCGAACTGGGGACACGAACCGAAGGCAGCGAGGACGAGAAGGATCCGATCGGCGAAACCCGGGGGGATGGCTACGGCGGCGAACTTTTCATGATGGTCGTCGGGGCTCTGTTTCTCGGTCTCAACGTCGCCCCAACCGAAGAAATGATCCTGATATCCTTCAAGATGTCACTGTGGCACGCAATTGCCGCCATATTGGCGTCGATCCTGCTGATGCATGGCTTCGTCTACGCCTTGTCCTTCACAGGCGGCCATGAACTCGATGAGACCACGCCGGGCTGGCATGCGCTTATCCGCTTCACAATGCCGGGCTACCTCATCGCGTTTGCGATCAGCCTCTATTGCCTGTGGACGTTTCATCGGCTCGACGGCCTTGAGCCAACCCAGGCGATTGTCGCCACGACGGTTCTCGCCTTCCCGAGCGCAATCGGCGCGGCGGCCGCGCGGCTCATCCTCTAGGTGATATGATGGCGAAGTCCCCCAAACCAGGCTCAGTTGAAAATCGCAAGGCGCATTGGATCGAATGGGCGACCGGTGCGGTGTCCTCGCTCCTGGTCATGACGCTTGTTGGCTGGATCGCATATGAGGCAGCAACACAGGATGACGGCCCCCCGGATCTCTCGGTGACCATCGTCAACAGCGTGGGGCGTGCTGGCGGATATCTGGTCATGTTCGATGTGAACAATGCAGCCGACCGAACGGCGGCGGCCGTCGTCGTGCGTGGCGAAATCACGGATCAAAACACCCTCATAGAGACCGTCGAAACCACACTCGACTATGTGCCGGCGCGATCGACGGCGCGAGGCGGGCTGATCTTTCGCAACGACCCCGCGGGCAGGTCCCGTCTTTTCGCGACCGGCTTCAGCGAACCATAGCGATCAAAGCGCGTCGGCTTGGCATCAAGGAACATGTTTGTGCCGTGGCAGTTAGAACCTGGAATCAGCCAATGGGAGCAAGGCAATGACTCTGACGCTAAACGACATCTCAGATCACCTGAAAAACATCGACTTCGGGATGTTGTCGACAAAAAAGGCGGACGGAACGATCGCCAGCCGTCCTATGAGCAACAACGGCGACGTGGAGTATGCGGGCGACACATGGTTCTTCTGCGACGCACAATCGCGCAAGATCAGGGAAATCATGTCGGACCCGAACGTCGGACTGACGTACACCGCTCGCCCAAGCCTGCTCGGCAAGCCCGGCATTTTCATTGCCATCGAAGGTCGCGCATCGCTCGTGGACGACAAGACGACATTCACCGAGCATTGGATATCCGAACTTGAGAGGTGGTTTCCACAGGGCGTCGACACGCCAGGCCTTTTGATGATCAAGGTTCACGCCTCAAAAATCAGCTATTGGGACGGCGAGGAGGCGGGCAACATCGCTGTCCAGCCAGATGGCCCTTAGGCAAATCGATCGCCGGGTGCGAAATCGATACCCGCGCAACAACGACCACGACCCGGCAATGCCGGCCCCGCGCGCCTGAGCAATCCGCCGATCGATAAAGTCCAACTTCACGACAACCGGCGGCAACAGGACGAACGGAGCGCGCTTGCCCATGGTCCCTAGGAGGGCGTTGGAAGCGAGATCCACCGGAACCCAAGGACCAATTGCTGCGCCGAGCCCCCTTTAAGGGTTAGTCGCCCTCTGCTTCGAGTTCATCGTGGCGATCAACGGTCCAAAGGATCTTGTCGTTTCGCGCGTCGACGATGTGAAACAAGTGCGCCGGGCTTTTTGCAATGTCTTCAGATGGATCACTGTTTGCGTAGGCGGAAATAAAGTTGCCTTGCCAGTTGACAGGTGGACCGGCGTGGTCGTTCCTTTCCCGCAAATTGGTAGAGGCGCATATCTCACGTCCACTCGCGCCGCCCAAGGCGCCGATAAAAGGCCATCGTGGCGGCGCGCATCGTCCAGAGGCGCCCGTCTGGCAGAGGTTCTTGCATCGATCGGGCAAAACAGCTGCGCGCGCATCAAACGCCGAAGACGCGCGGAAGTTCCTTGAAAAAACTTCGTTTTTCGGCGCCCCGAAGAGGGAACAGATCGGCTCGTTCTGCCGTTCAATCGCCGTGAAGGCCGGTGTCGTATCGGCCCATGGAGAAGATCACAATGCTGAAACCGATTGTTACTCTCGCCCTCGTCGCGGCGTTCGCCAGCCCGGTCCTCGCACAGCAGAAGGTCGTCTGCGACGAAGCCTCGATCGCCAAGGCTGAACAACAGGTCGCACAGATTTCCGACGGGGCTAAGAAGATCGAGTCCACGAAGGAATTGACCATGGCGAGGGATGCCATGATGGCGAACGACATGGAGAAGTGCACGTCGCATCTCGACAATGCCATCAAGGGCATGGACGCCATGTAGCATTCCGTTCGGACGGGTTCTCACTGCGCCAAGGCGCAGTGCTCCCGCCGAACGCCAGTCGAAATGAATTCGGGCGCAATCGGTTTTGCTCCTCGGACCTTAAGTCCCCGCAAATCGAGACGCCTTGGCCGGGAAGGCCACAAACAAGGAACCAGATCATGAAAAAATTGCTGCTCGCCGCGGTCTTCCTCGGCGCATCGACGATTGGCGCGCTCGCGCAGACTGCAACGCCTCCCGCCACCGCGAACGGCGATACGCCTGCGGTTGCCACACCCGACACGACCAACCCGACGGCTCCCGTTGCCGGCGCCAACAGCTTTACAGAAGCGCAGGCAAAAGATCGGCTCACAAAGGCCGGCTACAGCGATGTGACGGGGCTCAAGCTCGACGACAAGGGCGTCTGGCGCGCAACCGCATCGAAGGACGGCAAGTCCGTGCAACTCGCCCTCGATTATCAGGGCAACATTGTAGCCAACTAATTCCAAAAGCGAGGAAATCCCAATGAAAACCGTTAGTGGACTTTTTGACGACTATGCCGACGCCCGCGCCGCAGTATCGGCGCTTGAAGATCGCGGCATTCCCTCCGACGACATCAGCATTGTTTCCAACAATGTCGGCGATCGCTATGGCAGCGAAAAAGACAGCAATGCTGCCGAAGGCGCCGGCACGGGCGCCGGTGTCGGCGCTGCGGTCGGGGGCATTGGTGGCCTGTTGACCGGTCTCGGGGTCATGGCCATTCCGGGTGTCGGGCCGGTGGTCGCAGCTGGTTGGCTTGCCGCGACGGCAGCTGGTGCGGCGGCCGGCGCGGTTGCCGGTGGCGCCGCCGGCGGCATCATCGGTGCGATGACGGATTCGGGCGTTTCGGAAGAACACGCCCATGTCTATGCCGAGGGCGTACGCCGCGGTGGCGCCGTCGTCACGGCACGGGTCGACGACGCGCTCCAGGCGGATGCGGAAGCGATCCTGCGGCGCGGTAGCTGGGTCGACCCGGTGCAGCGCCGAGCGTCCTATGCCGAACAAGGCTGGCGCCGCTTTGACCCGACGCTCGCCCCCTACACGGCCGACGAGGTCGAAGAAGAACGCCGGCGCTACAGGCTCTGACGCCTTTTTCTGGATATCTTCTCGGTGTGTTAAGCTCCTCCGTTGCCAGCATGGTCCGCTGGCAACGGATAACTTTGTCGGCCGAAGGCACCTTGTTCTTCCTCAGGCCCCCTCGCCCGATTTACTCCCCGTGATAAAGATCGAGCCCCTCCCAGGTACGAATCCCCTCCCCAGATGTCGAGTTTGCGCGCAGCATCTGCTGCCTGGCCGCAGCATTTTATCGACCATCTTGCCGACCAGGCCTCGTCGACCGACCCCACCGCTTTGCCCACGACAACTTCGACAAAAAACGGAACAACTGCAAGGTTCAGTCGTTTCAGAAATGTACCTGAAACAACAATGGAGTGTCCTCGATGGATTGGAACCGTGTCGAAGGAAACTGGAAGCAGATCAAGGGCAAGGTCAAGGAGCAGTGGGGAAAACTGACAGACGACGACCTCGACCAGATCAACGGCAAGCGTGAGCAGCTCGAAGGCAAGATCCAGGAGCGCTATGGATATGCCAAGGATCAGGCAAAGAAAGACATCGACGACTGGTATTCAAACCAGCGCTTCCATTGAGCCAAGATGCGCTCGTGCTTTAGCTTTCAAGGTCGCCGTTCCGGCGGCCTTTTTGATTTGGGGTCCGGCGTCGAACTCAGCGAAAAGCGAACAGTTCGCTGTCCGGATCGCGGTGGCCCAGAATAGCTGACGACACGATCTCGGCAGCGATCTGGCTGTAGGTGATGCCATTTCCCCCGTAACCCATCACAGCATAGACATTGTTGAAACCTGGAACGGCTCCGATGATCGGCAAGCCGTCAGCGGTGGTGCCAAAGGGCGCAGCCCAAAGGTAGTCCGGTTCGCCAATTTCTACGTCCAGGAGCGCTGACAGCTTTGCGCGCAAGGTCTTGGATTTCGACTTGAGCTTTGAAGGGTCGGCAAAGGCCGTGTCACTTTCTTCGTCCTCCCCGCCAACAATCAGACGACCATCCATCGTCGAGCGAAAATAGAGGTAGGGATCGGATGCTTCCCAAACGACATGGTTCTTGAGCCAGTCAGGCCGCGGGTGATGCGGCTTGGTCGCAAGAGCCCAGGTGGATACCATGCGATGGCCTTGGTCGGCCACGGCGTCGAGAAACTCGTAGCCTGTGCAAAACACAACGTGCCTGGCCTGGATGATTTCACCTTTCGAGGTCGCGACAGCGTTCCATTCGCCAACGCTGCGAACATCCGTGATTTCGGTATCGGCAACGAGCGAGACGCCGTCATCCTGTACTTTATGCCACAACCCGGCTGTCAATTGCGCCGGATTGGCGGCTGCAGAAACATCGGACTCGATTGCCGCGGTGCGATTGAGACCGAACTCGTCGCGCAAGCAAGCGGACTTGAGAAACCTTGCTGAAATGCCGGCGGTCTGCCGCGCGTCGGCTTCCAGGCGAAGCGCTCGGGCACCATAGTCATTGCCGGACAAATAGAGAGACTTCTTCCTTTCAAGGCGACAGTCGATCCCGAGAGTGTCGACAAGCGTGATCAGTGTTTCAACCGCTTTTGCCGAGCGTTGCCAAGCCCGCCGCGCCTTGTCCTGTCCAATCATCGTGGTGAGCCGGTGGAGCGGCACATCGATCTCGTGCTGGATCATTGCGGTGCTCGCCAAGGTACTGCCCTTCCCCGGCCCGCGGCGGTCGACGACGAGAATTTTCATGTTTCGCTTGGCAAGGGCCAATGCCATGAGCGCTCCACCGATGCCCGCGCCGACGATCAGCACGTCGACGTTGTCGGCGCAGATCCGACTTTGCGCGGTAACCTTGATATGAGGCGTGTTGGACCACAGCGGCCGGTTGGCCCGCAGTTTGCGCTTTCGTGTAATCTCCTCCAACTGGGGCGTCTCCATGTTCCGGTAGATGGCGCATAGCCGGACGAATGCGCCTCATTCCGCTTTGGGCTTTGTACATTTCCGGATCCCTTGCATGCCGCTGGCGTCGCAACGCCCGGAAGAGAGGAGCCCCGCCGACAAGTGTTCGTGCCGCAGATAACAGCGCGGGCCGCTCATCGCCCTGACACGGGCAACACGCCGTTGCTCGCTTCGAGACGCGCGTCTTGGGATGGATGCAGGCAAGGCCTGCGAGGACCGCTGTATGGCTGGTAGGAGTTGTCAGCGGCGCGATACGACTGATAGCGGGCGCACGATGCTATGCGCAGATCGGCCGTCGCGTAGCCCACAAACCGCCGATTGATTTGCGCCGTCCGGCTCTCGTTCGTCGGATGGCCGGCCGCGTAGGGCGACCGGCACGCTCGCATTTGCCCGCCATACGCACGGTACGCGTTGGTTTCTGGGTCATAGGACTTGTAGCGGCTCGAGCACCAATCGAGGTGGGCGGTCGAGAGGCCGGCACGAGAGGACGCCCATTTTGGAGCGGTGGTTGCCATACGCCGCGACGTTAGCTTTACTGAAACCGCGTTCGTAACGTAGCTGGAATAGACGGGCGGCAAACGCTCGTAGTTCTGCTGGCTCCGATCGATCCGCACCGGCGTTGCGGTCCAAAGGTCTGGAGCTGAAGCCGCCTTGAGCAGAGGACGTTCGGTGGGCTCCGCCAGCACGAGTGAGGCCACCGATGCAGCCGCGGCGCTGGCGCAAACCGACAACGCGATGCCAAATGCCAGCGATCCTATCGCTTTCATGGTCTTGCCCCCTCCGTCCGCCACTGGGAATGCTTGTTGGTATCGGCGCAAAATCGGAAAACGATTGAATTTCCAACGAAAATGCCTTGCCGCGACGACCGTGGTCGCCGACAGCTAAATGCCGTGGCCGATTTTTTGTTCCCGCTTCCGTCGTTCGTCGGATGAAATTCAGACCAAGGGCGCAGCTTGACCAGAATGGGGCTGATCGAGCGCTTTGAAATCCCGAAAAGCGCGGACTTGGCGATGCGGCCTTGTCGACCGACTGCGCGCAGTCGGCGATCCACCAGTGAAATGCAAGGACGCCTGGCGCGCCAGGTCTGCTTTTATTGGCGGATCAAGCTTTCGACCCGCCAATAAATTTTATTGGCGGATCAAGCTTTCGACCCGCCGCGCCAGCACATCAGCGGTGAAGGGTTTCGTGACCACTTCCATACCATGGTCGAGGTGCCCGTGGTTGAGCACTGCGTTCTCCGCGTACCCTGTGACGAAGAGCACGTTAAGACCGGGACGCTGGACGCGCACCGCATCGGCAAGCTGCCGTCCGTTCATGCCATTCGGCAGCCCGACGTCGGTAACCAGAAGATCGATGGTGGGGCGTGCGTCCAGTATCTTAAGGGCAGAAGGACCGTCGCTCGCCTCCAGCACCTCGTAGCCCAGCTCTTCGAGGATTTCGACCGCGACCATCCTGACCAGAGGCTCGTCGTCCACGACCAGGATGGTGTGCACGCCGGACGCCGCAGGCGCAGGCCCCGCTTCGACTGGCATGTCGGGGCTATGGTCTTCGGCCGCGTGGCGGGGCAAATAGATGCAGATCATCGTGCCCTTGCCCACCTCGGAATAGATGCGCACGGCACCACCGGACTGGCCGGCAAATCCGTAGACCATGGAAAGGCCGAGCCCCGTACCCTGGCCGATCGGCTTCGTCGTGAAGAACGGATCAAAGGCGCGGGCGACCACATCGGGCGACATTCCGGTTCCGGTGTCGCTGACGCACAAGGAAACATATTGCCCCGGCAGCAATCCCCGTTCTGCCGCTGCGCGTTCGTCGAGCCATCGGTTACCCGTCTCGATCGTCAAGCGCCCACCATCCGGCATCGCGTCGCGGGCATTGATGCAAAGATTGAGCAGAGCGTTCTCGAGCTGGCCGACATCGACGAAGGCCGTCCACAGTCCTCCGGCCCCGACCGTTTCGACCGCCACCCCAGGGCCGACGCTGCGACTGATCAAGTCCTGCATGCCCGCAACGATGCGATTGATGTCCGACGGCTTGGGATCGAGCGTCTGCCTGCGGGAAAAAGCAAGGAGGCGCTGGGTTAGGCCGGCGGCCCGTTTCACCGCTCCTTGTGCGCCCGTCATGTAACGATCGATTTCACTCACGCGGCCCTGGGCCAGCCGCGTTTTCATCAGGTCGAGGCTGCCGCTGATACCGGCGAGGATGTTGTTGAAGTCGTGCGCCAGCCCACCGGTCAGTTGTCCGACGGCCTCCATCTTTTGCGCCTGGCGCAGGGCGTCTTCAGCCTGAACCAGTGCCGCGGTGCGTTCCTCTACCCGTTGTTCCAGCGTCTCGTTGAGGGTGCGCAGGGCCGCAAGGGCATCGTCACGTTCGGCCTCGACGGCGCGCCGTTCCTCGATATCGATAAGGACGCCGGGAAATTTGAGCGCAACACCGTCGCTGCTGCATTCTACGCGACCGTTCGCCTCGAGCCAGCGATATGACCCGTCCTCGCGGCGGGTCCGGTATTGTTGGGCATAGGCTCCGCCTTTTGCCAGGGCGTTTTTGACGGAGGCGGTGACCCGTTCCTGGTCGTCCGGGTGAACGGCGCCGACGATATCGGCAAGGCTGAGACCCGAACGCCCCTGCCCCGGATCGAACCCAAATGCAGCCGCGAATGCTTCGTCGACGGTGAAGCGGTCGGAAGGCACGTCCCAGAGCCACGTGCCGATGATCGCCCCTGCCGCCATCGCCATCTGCACGCGCTGGACGTTGTCGCGCGCGTAGCTTTCGCTCTCGCGCAACGCCGCTTCGGCTTTCTTTCTTTGCGTCACGTCGCGAAACAGCACCGCAACCTGACGCAGGCCTTCCGGCTCAATGCGCGTGGCGGAAACCTCGATGTGCCTGGCGACCGACTGGAACTCCTGCTCGAAGCGCACCGGTTTGCCAGTGCGCAACACGCTGCCGTAGATATCCAGCCAGACATCGGCGTTATCGGGCTCGATTTCGCGAAGCCGCTTGCCGATGATGTTCGAGATGCCTGTGTGTCGCCCATAGCCGGAATTGGCTTCGAGGTGCACGTAATCGCTGAGCGGGCCATGTGGTCCGTCGATGAAGCCGATAATACAGAATCCGTCGTCAATTGCCTCGAACAGCGCACGGTAGCGTGCCTCGCGCGCATCATCGCCGGCGTCAGCCTTCTTCTCGCTGACACCTTCCTGCAGCAAGGCCCTCAACCCCAGGATCTCTTCTTCGAGTTGCTCGCGAGACAACGATTGGATGTCGGACATCGATTTAGTCTTTCCTTCCCTCGCTCGCGTCACTGCGCTTTGCGCGCATCCCGATGGGTCTCGTCCCACAGCAGTGAAAGTGCTCCGACCATGGCACTTCGACTGTATGGCTTGCGCACGATCGACACGCCAACGAGTTCAGGCGGCAGATCCGCACCCTCACCATAGCCCGTCGCAAACACGAATGGGATGCCCCTGCGCATGAGCTCGGCGGCGATCCCGAACGAATTGGTCTGACCGAGATTGATATCGAGGATCGCCAGCTCCGGAGCAGCTCTTTCGATATGTGCCATGCCCTGCTGGACAGAGCTCGCGGTCGAGACCTCCGAGAACCCTTCGTCCGACAACATTGCCTCGAGATCAAGCGCGATGAGCATCTGATCTTCGACGATCATGATCCTGGGGTTTGCACGGACAAGGCCGCTCTGTTCTGGGGCGGCGGTGCCGACCATGTATGTTGCCATTGTCGGATCTGACCCGGTGAGTTTGACGTGTGGGGACGGGATGCTGAACTCTGCCTCAAGCCCTGATGGTTCGAAGCGGACGGAGCTGCGTCCATGAAGATCGTAGGGAACGCTGCGCTCGATGAGCGCGCTGCCGAAGCCCCTGCGCGACGGGAGAGTGACGAGAGGACCGTTTCGCTCGCGCCAGGAGACGTCGCAATCCTGGCCGGTCATCGTCCAGCGCACCTCCACTTCGCCAGCCGTCACCGAAAGCGCGCCGTATTTGGCGGCATTGGTCGCCAACTCGTGAAACACCAGCGCCATTACCGAAAAGGCACGGCTGTCGAGCCAGACGGCAGGACCTTCGAGCGTGATTGTCGACAGCTTTGTCCGGTAAGGCTGAAGCTCTGCCTCAAGCAGGTCAGCGAGTATGCCGCCACCATCGCCGCGCACCACCTGGTCATGCGCGACGGCGAGCGCCTCGATGCGACCTTGCAGGGTCGAGACATACTCTTCGAGCGAATTCTTGTGCTGCTGCGGGCTCGTCACCAGCGACTTGATGACAGCGAGGATGTTCTTGACGCGATGGCTCAGCTCCTGGTTCAGCATCCGCTGCCGAACCTCGGACTTGCGCCGCTCACCCGCCATCAGCTCGTTGTGCCGCAGCACCACCTCGACAATTGCGACCCGGACGATCTCGGCGATTTCGCGTTCGGCCTCCGACCATGGCTGCGCCTGCGCCTTGACCGTTTCCTTCCAGATCGCAAAGCTCTTGCGCGGCGTGAGGCGGTCGCCGAGAGGACCTGCCTCATAGGTTTTTTCAGGGTTTCCAGCCCAGTTGAGGGTCTGGACTAACTCCTTGCGAAAGAACAGCAGGCAATCCGAGCCGGTCTGCGAAAGGGGAATGGCCAGAACGCCTGAAAGCCGCTCGCTGTAGGCCGAAGCCTCCGGGAATCTCTGAGACAGGGCGTGCGTCGCCCAGACGCGGCCTTCGCTGACGGTGCGGATGAAGTCCAGAAGGGCGGCTCTTTCTTCGTCCGGCGGAGCGGTGCCGATCCCCGCCCATTTGCCGTCGACCATGACGCCGATACCGTCGTTTGCCAGCAACTGCGAGAATTCACGCAGACTCTGGCGCAGCAGTTCCCCGACATCCTCGTGATGGGACGACAGAATGAGAAAGCGGTCGAGCGCTTGGCGTGTGCCGGCGACGGCCGCCACCCGACGCCGTTCCTTCAGAGATTTCAGGTGCAGCGAGAAAAATTCGCCGAACACTTCGAGAGCGACGCGCTGGGCCATCGGCAGTGCGCGCGGCGAATAGTGATGGCAGGCGATCAACCCCCAGAGCTGGCCGTCCAGAACAACCGAAATCGACATCGACGCAGCGACGCCCATGTTGCGCAAGTATTCGCAATGGATGGGCGAGACGCTGCGAAGATGCGCGAAACTGAGGTCCAACGGCTCGCCCGATCCGTCCAGGACCGGCTCGACGGGGACGCGGGCGCCGCTTGCGTCTGAGATGACGCGAATGGTGTTCTTCAGATAGAGCGCACGCGCCTGCTGCGGGATGTCGCTTGCTGGAAAATACTGGCCGAGAAAACTTTCAAGGTCGGCCCGTTTCGCCTCGCTGACCACCTTGCCGGATCCGTCCTGCTCGAAGCGGTAGATCATCACGCGGTCATAGCCAATCGTACCGGCAACGATCCGGCAAGCGCGCTGCACAAGACGGTCAACGTCGGTAAGGTCCTTGATGCGGCCGATCATCTCGCGCGCAATATGCAAGGGTTGACCGATAGACGGGGCCGGCTCGAATTCGATGATGACGGCCGACTTGTGCAGATGGACGGCAATGTCGAACACGCGGTCGCCAAAAGCGACGTC
This sequence comes from Ensifer sp. PDNC004, assembly GCF_016919405.1. Taxonomy (NCBI): domain Bacteria; kingdom Pseudomonadati; phylum Pseudomonadota; class Alphaproteobacteria; order Hyphomicrobiales; family Rhizobiaceae; genus Ensifer; species Ensifer sp. PDNC004. Next base: position 55,393 of record NZ_CP070354.1, on the reverse strand, counting down.
GAGCATGAGGGCCGGGCGTGAAGCCGCCCCCGCGGCCGCAAGCGCATTGCGCAGATCATGCAACAGTTTCGGACCGAGCACGTCGGCAAGCTGGCGCCCGAGCAGATCGTCGTCCCAGGCGAGCATTTCGGCAGCGTTGGCCGACATCCGCTCAATCCTCGTGAAACCGATGTCGCAGGCCACAAGACAGCCGTGCGGCTGGATGCTGCCGGGAATATGAATGGGCTCCCTGTCGCAAGTCTCAAGGTTTACGGGTTCAGCTGGCGGCAAGGGACGTACTTTCAAAGCAACTAAGGGCGAGCGCGAACACGGCATTTGCCGCGACCACGGACCGCCCGACATCATAATTAGGTGTTCCCTCGAGGAGGGAAAGGAACGATGGCCACCGGGTCGTGTCACTTGCCATCGAAACAAGGTGCCTCGCACCAAAGGTTTCATCGAGCCCAAGCTTCAACGCCCTTTGACGCAACACCCGCGCGCCGAGAGACGACCCTTCCACCACATAGAGAGCACCGAGCAGTGCGCTTGGATCGGAAAGATCGAAATCAGGCTCCGCATGGCGGACCGGCGGCACGCCGAGATCGCGCGCATCCTGAGCGAGCAACTCTGCAACCGCGGACGGCTGCCAATTCCAGCCTTCAGGCCAGGAGACGTTCTGCAGAGCTTCGTCCATTGTCACACGAAACGGCAAAACGTGCGCCACGTAGCGACGATAATCCTCAAGGGTGCTAAGCGTGCCGACCGCAGCATCTACCCGCTGATGCGCTTCCCGCGTCCTGCTCCTCAATTCAACGCGTTCATTGCCGCGCATGCACCCTCCGCCCAATCATAAGATACTGCCTGTTTCGCAGCACGTGCGAAAAACCGAAAATCGCATCAGGAACTAGGGCATCACCATGACTGCGACAAGGGAATTGCCTTCAATTTTCGAGGGATAGCTGCAAGGGGCGAGACTCTGGAACGTCAAAGCTAGACGGCTTTCAAGGGGCAGTCACACGCGAACGCCGGGCTCTTCGACCCGTGACGCCTCGGGCTGCGACGCAGATATTGGACTGGTATTGACCTGGTGGGTGTCCCCCGGTGCCAGGACCTCATTTTTTGGCGACTTGAAATTCGTCATAAACCGGAGTGTCGCGAACGTGACGATCGAAAGCACGATGGCGGTATCGTAGGACCCAAGCCCGACAGCAACGCCGATTGCGCCGGTTGCCCAAATGCTCGCAGCCGTGGCGGTCCCGCGAGTGCCGAGTTTCCCAACGAGGATCGCCCCGCCTCCGATGAAACCGACACCGTTAATCAGGCCTTCCACCACGCGGGCCGTGGCCTCCGCATTGCCGAGTGTGATCGTTTCTGCTGACTGGATAAAACCGCATGAGGCGATGGCGACCAGCGGGAAGGTGCGAAGGCCAGCGCTCCGCTCGTTTTGTTCACGATCCCAACCGATCGGTAGCGCGAGGACGTAAGCCACCATCAAGGCAATGAGATGCGGAAGGATGTCCAGTTCCACGCCCATCGATATCAGCCAGTCGTTCACTCGCGCCTCCTTGAACGATGTAAGTGCCCGGCTAGATATGAGCGCAGATGAAAATGGCCAGCCCAAAAGTCGAAATAGTGTCTTCTCGACCGGCCGATGGTCCGACGCTTCACACGCACCTCAAGCATCAGGCACGACAAGAGAGGTCGGCGTCCTTGCCATTTACGCGGCAGTCGGAACGCGCTCCTGCAGCGGTTCCGGCTTGATCTCGATTTCGTACGATCCGGCTGGTCGAGCCCTGCCCCGTCCGACAAGAGCCAGTTCCGCCGCCTTCAGCCATTTGCCATTACCCCCACCCGCTGTTGGTTTTACGATCGTCGGATCGTCAGTTTTTTGGCAATCCTTCGGGTCTCAGGTACTTTCGTAGCGCTGCAATGCGAAAGATCGCATTAGCGGCTCCATAGCCGCGATAGCCGCGCCTTTCGACGATCTCGAAGAAAAACCCTTCACCAAAGGTCGGGCTGTAGAGCTGGAAGTACTCGCCGTCCTCGTCACGGTCATAGAGGATGTTTTCGGACTTCAGCCTCTCAATGAGTTGAACGTCGAGACCGAAACGCGCTTCGACGTCATCGTAGTAATTTGGCGAAATCGGTAGCGCCTTGAACCCATTGGCGCGCAAGGCCTTCGCGGTCGAAAAAATGTCGTCGGTGGCAAAGGCCAGATGCTGGACGCCGGAACCGAAGGTTTCGGCGATGAACCGGCCGGCCAGCGTGTTGCGGTTTTCCGCGCCATTCAGTGTCAGACGCAACGTTCCAGCGTCATTTTCCACGGCCTGGCTGCGAACGATGCCTGCCGGATCGACGATGTCGATCATCGGCGTCTTATGAGCATCGAGTAGCGATGTGTAGAAGAGCAGCCAGGTCAGCATTTCCTCATGTTTGACGGTCTGAGCGATGTGATCGACGGAGCGTAGTCCGGCAGCGACGACCGGGCCGCCGTCTCGCACTGGCTCGAACTCGATCTCCCAGATCTTGGAGAGCTCGGATTTGTCGTCCAGGAAATAGACGAGCCCTCCGCCCACGCCGTGGATCGCCGGAACCACGAGCTCGCCTGGGCCAACCGGCTGCTCGAACGGTTCTGCTCCAAGCACCCGCGCCCTTTCTACCGTGGCCGCAGCATCGTCCACCATGAGGCCGAAGGCATAGGCGGACGTGCCGTGGACAAGATAGGAAGCGCTGGCAAAGCCTTCGCGCTCGGTGTTGACCACCAAATTGATGGCGCCCTGGCGATAAACCACCACCTGTTTCGTCCGATGCTGTGCTGTTTTCGCGAAGCCGATTGAAACGAGCAACGCTTCGAGTTCGCCTGCCTCCTCTGCCGAGGCACTGAACTCCACGAACGCTACGTCTCTCACGTCTACGCGAGGAGGCATTGTGGGGACCGGCAAACGAGTATCCGGCTCGGCGCGCTTGACCTGATCCCCGAGATAGATCAGCGAACGATATCCGTCGACAGCGATCGCACTGGGGTTGCCGCCACGAAATTGGTCGTTGAAGATTTCGAGCGACAAGTAGCCGTCATAGCCGGTCGCCGCCACTGCGCGGGTAAAGTCGGTGACCGGCAAGTCGCCCTCGCCCGGCATGTTGCGGAAATGCCTGCTCCAATACAGCAGATCCATGTCGATCAGTGGGGCATCGGCCAACTGGACGATGAAGATCTTCTCCTTTGGGATCGAGCGGATCGAGTTGATCTCGATCTTGCGCGACAGCGTATGAAAGCTGTCGAGGATCAACCCGATACTCGGGTGATCGGCGCGCCGGACGATCTCCCAGGCGTCGCGATGATCGCTGATATGGCGCCCCCAGGCGAGCGCCTCGTAACCCACGCGCAGGCCCCGTTTTGCGGCCCTTTCACCGAGTTCGCTAAAGTCCGCTGCTGCCCTGTCAATGCCACCAACGGCGGCAGGCGAGACATTGGAACAGACAAGGGCGAGGTCGGTGCCAAGCTCCTCCATCAAGTCGAACTTGCGCTCGGCACGGTCGAACGTTCGGGCTCTTAACGGCTCCGGCATGCCCTCAAAATCCCGGAACGGCTGGAACAGACTGATCTCCAAGCCGAAATCTCGCACCATGCGGCCGACCTGACGCGGGCTCTCATCAAAGGCTAGGAAATCGTTCTCGAAGATTTCCACACCGGCAAAGCCCGCCTTGGCGATCGCACGCAGCTTGTCCTTGAGGTCGCCGCTGAGCGAAACCGTTGCTATCGAGGTCTTCATCACTCGCTCCTCGCTGAATTCTTCGGGTTCAGCCGGTCAGTGCCTTGAAATGGGCAAGCATCCGCATTGCGTCGGGCTCAAGACCTGTAAACAGGCGAAATGCGCCAACTGCCTGGAATACCGCCATTCCTCCACCGTCGAGCGTGCGGCATCCGCGTCGCCTTGCTTCTGAAAGCAGCGACGTCTCGAGCGGGAAATAGACGATCTCGGCGACCCAGTGGCGCGAATCGAGAAGCTCGACGTCAAGCGGCACTCCGGGATAGTTGGCCATGCCGGTCGGCGTGGCGTGGATCAACCCGGATGCCGATCGCATGGCAACAGAAAGGTCCGTGCCGGCGGTAACATCCGCGTCTGGAAACAGGGCGGTCAGCATCGCGGCCAGCAATCGCGCCCGTTCCGGCTCGCGATCGAAAACGATGAGACGCTTTAGACCGAACGAAAGCGCGGCATAGGCTGTTGCGACGCCCGCACCGCCTGCTCCCAGCTGCACGGCCGTAGACAGGTCTGCATCGGGCAAACCTCGCCTGAAGCCTTCGGCAAAGCCCCACCAATCGGTGTTGTGGCCATATCTTCGCCCCCCCTTGAGCACGACCGTGTTGACGGCACCGAGCCGCTGGGCGTCCGGCGACAGTTCATCGAGATGGGCAATGACCGCCTGCTTGCACGGATGTGTGATATTGAGACCGGAAAACCCCTGCGTCTCAGCGTCGGCGAGCAGCCGCTGCAGATCATTTTCCGTCGCGCCGATCTCGAAAAGATCGATCAGCTCGTAGGCATAGCGGAGCCCCTGAGCTGCACCTTCAGCCACGTGCATGGCAGGCGTCAACGAGGCCTGGATGCCAGCACCGATCAGGCCCGCCTTCAAGGGTCTTACAAGCGTTTCGGACATTGTTTGTGTTTCCATCTTCCGAGCCCGTTGCAAAGGGGAACCAGCCTTCGGCCCGCCGCGGCGTCGCGGGCGGGCCGAAGTATTCGCGCGGTTACTGTCCCCGCGCGGCACCTATCTCCTTGAACAGCAACTGCACCGTATCGGCGCCGATCTCGGCGCTAAACTTCTCGATTACCGGCTTGACGGCGTCACGCAGCTTCTGCGTTTCTTCGGGGCTGAATTCGCTGACCTCCATGCCTGTCTTGCGGATTTCCTCAAGGGCTGTGGCATCCGCCTCGCGCGAGACCTTGCGTTGATAATCGCGGGCCTCCGTCGCGGCCGCTTGCAGCACGTCCTTTTCCTCGTCATTCAGCCCATCCCAGAACTTCTTGCTGACGAGCACGATCTGCGGATTGTACTGGTGACGGGTCAGCGTCATGTATTTCTGCACTTCGTAGAATTTGGCATTCAGGATGTTTGCCGCCGGGTTCTCCTGCCCATCGACCGTCCCAGTCTCAAGCGCGGTGTAGAGTTCCGTATAAGGCAGCGGAACAGCGTTGGCGCCGAGCGTGTTGAAGAGCTCGATCGGGATCGGAGACTGGATCGTGCGGATCTTCAGACCCTTGATATCTTCAAGCTTGGTCACTGCATGGCGATTGTTCGTCAGATTGCGGAAGCCGAGCTCCCAGTACCCAAGTCCGACTAGGCCGGTATCGGGCAAGAGCTTGCTGAGGCTTTCCCCGAAGGGGCCATCCATCACCTTGTCCGCCTCTTCGCCACTGTCGAAGAGGAACGGAAGGTCGACGGCACCGAATTGCTTGACGTTGTTGGCAAGAATACCGGCGTTCAACACGGTCATCTCGATAACTCCGCCCTGGAGAGCGGAGACAGTCTGGACGTCACCACCAAGTGTGCCGCCGGGAAACAGCTTCACCTCGATCTTGCCGCCACTCTTTTCATTCACCAGCTCGGCAAACTTCTCCATGCCCGTCACTTGGGGGTGCCCCTTGTTGTTGGCTGACGCGAACTTGATGGTGTGGTCGCGTATCTCTGCAAGCGTTGGCCCTGCTGCAAACAAAACGATCGGCAGGGCGACGCCCAGGGCCATTTTTGTCAATCGGTTCAACAACATCTTATCCTCCCAGATTGGACCGGTAATCCTGCCGGCCTGTTGAAGCGCAATAGAAAGTTGCCGTCAGTGCCCGAACCAGGAGACCGGTACGGTCACCAGTTCGGGGAACAAAACGAGCAGGAAAAGGACGACCAGTTCAGCAATGAGGAAGGGCCACACGCCCTTCATCAGGTCCTCCATCGACAGTTTCGAGACGCCGCAGATAACGTTGAGGACCGTGCCCACTGGCGGGGTGATCAGGCCGATCGAATTGTTGATGATGAACAGCACGCCGAAATAGACCGGGTCGATCCCCGCCTGTTTGATGATCGGCATCAGAACCGGCGTCATGACGAGGATCGTCGGCGTCATGTCCATTGCTGTCCCGACGACAACGATCAGGACCATGATTGCGATGAGCAGAAGGGTCTGATTGTCCATCAGAGGTTCGACCAGTGCGGCAAGCGCACCGGGCACGTCGGCAACCGTAATCAGCCAGGCGGAAACGGCAGCGCAGGCAACCAGGAACATCACGACGGATGTAATTTTCGCGGCCGCTACGAAGACATGGAAGAGCTGGCCCGGCGTGAGCTCGCGGTAGATGACCATCGAAACGAACAGGGCGTAGACCGCCGCAACAACGCCGGCTTCGGTTGGCGTGAAAACGCCAAACTTCAGACCAACGATGATGATCACCGGCAAAAGGAGCGCCCACACACTGTCGAGCAGCGCTCCAAGCCGCATGCGGGCGCTTTGTCTGGGCGGGAGTTCGAACTGCTCCTTGCGCGCGACGATGAGCCAAGTGATGCAAAGGGCCGCGGCGATCATCAAACCCGGGAAAATGCCCGCAAGGAAGAGCTTGGTGATCGAGACGCCGCCAACCACACCGTAGAGGATGAAACCGATTGACGGTGGAATGATAGGCCCGATGATCGATGCAGAGGCAAGCAGCCCCCCGGCGCGCGCCGGATCATGACCGCTCTTCAGCATCATCGGCAGAAGCAGCGCGCCGAGGGCAGCGGCGTCGGCGACAGCTGAACCAGAGAGGCTGGAAAGAATGCAGGCGGCAAAGATCGCCACGAAGCCAAGGCCGCCGCGAATATGACCGACCATCGCCATCGCCAAGGCGACGATGCGGCGGGAAAGCCCGCCGGTGTTCATAACCTCCCCTGCAAGCAGGAAGAAGGGCACGGCCATCAACGGAAAGCTGTCGGCGCCGTTCAAGACGTTTTGGGCGACGATCTGTGCATCGAAGAGCCCGAGAAAGAGCATCAAGGCGACACCGCTGATGATCAACGCAAATGCAATCGGCACGCCGAGCGCCATGGGACCGAGAAGCGCGCCAAGGAAGATGGTGACCGTCATCGGCTCGTCCTCAGTGTTTGACGGGCAGCGGCCCGAGCGTGGCGGTGGGGGGTGAGTCGAGCGCTACTTCGTCTTCGCTGTCGCGAACCAGTTCCGCCGTCGTCACGTCGATGCGTCCGGTCGCGATGGCGAAAGCATCGGCAAGCAGGATGAGGAATGCGGGTACCCCAAAGGCGAGACCGGCCCCGTAGAAGAAGCCCATGGAAAGCCCAGTCGCAGGCGCACTGACATGCAGGTTGATGAGCGTCTGCGTCCAGCTGCCGCTCATCATCAGCCAGGTCACATAGAGCATCATCGCATGACCAAGCAGCACCGCGACCTTTGCGGCGACCGGCGGCAGGCGTTTGATAAGCGTATCAACGCCGAGATGCCCGTGTTCGCGCAAGGCAACCACGGCGCCAAGAAACGTTAGCCAGACGAAGAAGATGCGTGATATTTCCTCAGAGGCCGTGATGCCTTGATTGAACGCATACCGCAAAACGACGTTGCCGAAGACGAGGACGACCATGCCGGCAAGCAGCAAGGCAATCGCCACCTTCAGCGCAAAGAAATAGAAATCGATAATACGGATCATGCGCTCCTCCCAAAGCGGAGTGCCGTCTTGGCGCCCGCGCATCACATTAGCGCCACGGGGCGGCATCAGGCACCGGTGCGAACACATCCTCCTCAAGCGGTCTTCGCCATCACAAAATGTACGAACTAGTACGTATGTCAAGTAGACTCTCTTGAAAGACCCCCGTAACCTCAATATGAATTTCGAGGAGGCGATGTAGAGAGCCTTTGGGCTTGCCCGTTTCGATCTGGCTTCATTGGAAAATTCGGCGCGTGCCGGGGAGTAACGAAAAAAGAATGGCGCGGCGGGTTGAGGCAAGTCGGAAGAACGATCCGGAACGCACCAAGGAAGACATCCTTGTCGTTGCCACCGAGGAGTTCTCGACGCACGGCCTTGCGGGTGGACGCGTTGACGCGATCGCAGAACGGACGCGAACCTCCAAGCGAATGATCTACTACTATTTCGGGGGCAAGGAGGGGCTATACCTCTCCGTGCTCGAGCGAGCCTATCGGAAGATCCGCACGCTCGAGGAGGACCTCAAGCTCGCAAGCCTTGCCCCGGAAGAGGCGTTGCGTACGCTAATATCCAGCACATTCGACCACGATGAGGCCAATCCCGATTTCGTGCGATTGGTCAGCATCGAAAATATCCACCACGCAGCCCATATGCTGCGGTCGGAAGCGATACGCGATCTGAATGTCTCGGTCATCGAAACGATCGCGGGCATTCTGGAACGCGGTACCGCCGAGGGTGCTTTCAAGCGAAAGGCCGACCCGATCGATGTGCATATGCTGATCAGTGCCTTCTGCTTCTTCAGGGTTTCGAACCGATATACATTCGGAACCATCTTTCGCAGGGATCTCTCCGAATCGGCCACTATCGGCCGCCATCGCCGAATGATCGCCGACGCCGTGATCAGCTACCTCCAGACGGAGGAAGGGGCAGAGAACCCCATATCCTAGGGATATAGCGCATGGGATGGGAAGCACTCAGGCAATGGGGAGGAAATGCGAACCGCATCGCACCGCTCACGGGCGGAGTTGCAAACGATGTCTGGAGCGTTCGCATCGACGGGCAGATCGCAGTCGGCCGCCTTGGCTCGAGGCCTGATGCCGATCTCGCATGGGAAGCCAGTCTGCTCCAATACCTTGACCGTGAAGGCATGACTGTTCCCGTGCCGATTCCGACGCCTGATGGGCGCCTGTTCGTGGGTGGCTTGATGGTTATGACATATATGGAAGGCGGGCCCCCACAGACGCCATCTGACTGGCGCCGGGTGGCCGACACGCTGCGCGAGTTGCATCGGTTGACCAAAGACTGGCCGCAACGCCCGGGTTGGAAGTCGTCGAGCGATCTCTTGCATGCTGAGACCGGAACAAGGATCGACCTTACCGCGATGCCACCTGAGGGCGTCGCCCGATGCCGAGCAGCATGGGCGCGGCTCCTTGGGCATCAAACCTGCGCTGTTCATGGCAACCCGGCCAACCCGGGAAACATTCGCATGACGGCCGATCGCGTCGCATTGATCGATTGGGACGAGGCACACGTGGATGGTCCCGACCTTGACCTCGTGCTTCCCAACAACGCTGCGGATCTCGATCACGGCGCTTATGACATTGCCGCGCAAGCGTCCGCCGCATGGGACGCCGCCGTTTGCTGGAATGACGACTACTCGATCAAACGGCTTGCCGAGGTTCGAGCGCTCTAAGCCTTGATGGACAGGGACAACTGCTCGCGCCGTCGACCGGGCAATCTCGATTTTGTGTCCCGTAACGCCTTCGGTCTTGTCTTGCTTCGCTGAAAAGTACGCTTCTGGCGCGAGAAGGTAGATTTTGCCCGCATACGCGATTGCCGCCAGGGTAAGTGCTGTATAAGGTCCTGCGGCAAAATGCAGAACACTCAGTTGACGAGGATGACATGGCAACCGGTACCGTTAAGTTTTTCAACCAGGACAAGGGTTTTGGTTTCATCACGCCCGACAGCGGCGGACCTGACGTCTTCGTCCACGTGTCGGCGCTGGAAGGCGCAACCTCACTGCGCGACGGCCAAAAGGTCAGCTACGAACTCGGCCAGGACCGCAAGACTGGAAAATCGAAGGCTGAAAACGTCAGGTCAGCCTGAACATCGCATCCCACACCGCGGGAATTCGCTTCATTGCATTCCCTCGCCTGCCCGGCCGCGCGAGCGACCGGGCAATCTCGGTGATGTCGCCCCCAAGCCCGATCTTCAGATCGACGCAACGCACGGCTTGAGCTCGCCGCTGCGGTTCGGCACATAAATGTCGACGGCCAAGACATGCAGGCTTCGGCTGTACATTTAGATTTTGCGATGGCTAATCCACCCAGTCGCTTCAGCGGTTTTGTTTGTGCTGATGCGACGAGAGTGGGCGGCGCATGACCTACCGTGGCTCAATGAGCGTGCGGCGCCACAAGTTCCAAACAGCGTCGGCTTGAAACGCTAGCCTTCCCTGCTTCAGATCACTTGCGCTGCGACAGGGTGGTTTGAGTTGTTGCCGCAAGCGAGACGGCTCCACTCGGCGCGCACGGGTTGCGTCCGGCCCGTCCGGTGGCGCGAGCCCTGCTTCGCCTTCCCCGGCCGGGTTTTCTTTTGGACGATTTTGTGGGCGAACCAGCCTGAAACGTCTGCCGTTCCTCTCGCCCAATCAAACGCCATGACCTTAGAAAAGCAAAAGCGCCCGCAGGAGATGCAGGCGCTTGGCAATTCTTCAGTCTATGTGGGTCGCCTTAGCGGGCGAAGGCCGTGCGTGCAACGCGGTCGATGTCGGCGCGTTCGATGCCGAGGTCGCGAAGTTCGCGGTTCGACATGCGGCCCAGTTCGGTGACCGTCTGACGGTACTTGCGCCAGTTGTTGATGGAGCGTGCGATGTTCATTTGATCCCCCTTTCAATGGGCTTTCGAAGCCTGGCTGCCAGTCCGTGGCGCCTCGTTTCGCTTCGATGAACACCTTATAACTCAGGCTTTCCGCAAGTTGCAGCGCTCAAAACTCAGCGCTCCCATGTGAGAAATGCATAGGCGCTCGACGAGCCAACGGCGACGGCCACACACCATCGTGAGCTGGGCGCTACATCTCCGGTGGCAAGGTAAAACTTGGCGCGAACGCGTAAGAGTGACAACCACCGAGCGGATCCGTTTCACTTTGAGGACGGTCGAGCCAATCAAGGCGACCTTTATCGCGGACTGGCGGAAGGCGGCATAGATTTGCAAGCACAAACGCGGCGCCGAGACATCCCTATCCTTTTTGACTGCGGTCGCTACCAACGAAGGGCTATCGAAACCACCCACCATCCGCGCGATGTAGGTCTGATCCTTCGCATACCTTCACCTTCACCTCAGCGGACAGCCTTGCAAAGATGACCCTAAACGAAGCAGATCCTCGCCGAAAATTCGCTGTCCGTTATCCAGACGGACTGACATCAAAAGAAGCAATCACCCTGCTCGAGCAAGCATGCGCCGACGTCGCTCCGAACCTGACACTGAGCGAAATGAGTGACGGAGCCACGGTCGAGGGCGAGCCCTGGCACATCCTGTCGGTCTGCTTGGCTCTGCCGCTGTTCGAGTTGACCGAGATACTCTAGCCCCCTCGCCAGGTTTGCGCCTTCCGCTCCAGCCGGGACAATACCACGGGGAGCGTTTGTCAGTACCGGAACAATACTCCCCACTAGTGCAGTTTGAATCTTCCCCAGTTTGCGCGCTCTGGTCTTTCGGGGCGCGCCCCGGAAGACCGGCGGCGCGTCGTCATCGATACTCTTTCCGATGGTCGGGAGGGGGATTTCGGTGATCAAACTGAGGGAGACGATCATGATCCTGGATTTGCATCGACAAGGTTTGTCGGTGTCGGCGATCGCCAGGCAGACTGGCATCGACCGCAAGACGGTACGCAAATATATCGAGCGCGGTCTGGAGGCTCCGTCCTACGGCCCGCGAAAGCCTCGAGCGGCGGTGATCGACCCGTTCGCCGGCTATCTTCGTGACCGGGTAAAGACTATCCCGGTCTCACGGGCAGTCGACTGTTTCGCGAGATCAAGGAACGCGGCTATGTCGGTGGCTGTACGGCTGGGACGGATTTCCTGCGCGATGTGCGGCTGGCGACGACACAAGGGTTTGAAGTCCGTTTCGAGACCTCGCCCGGCGACCAAGCGCAAGTCGACTTCGCCCGCTTCCATGTCATCTTCACGGATGAACCGACAACGCCGAGGATCGTCTGGCTGTTCTCCATGGTCCTCGGATACAGCCGGCTCATCTGGGCTTGCTTCGTCATGCACCAGAACCTGCCGACCGTCCTTCGATGCCATGCGGCGGCATTCGAGGCGATCGGCGGCGCCCCGCGGGAGATCCTCTACGATCGGATGAAGACGGCTGTCATCGGTGACCTCGCCTTCTTCGGCGCCGATGAATCTGGAAGCGTTGGTACGGAGCATCGCGAGTTCGTCCGTAACCAGTGCGGCAGCTTCCATCGGACCTCGCGTGGATTCCAGCATCAGGTGACCGACAATGGCTTCGGTGACGCGCCTTGGCGGTAGCGAAGCTCCGGCGCGATTGAAATGCCTGCGCTCGGCGCAGCCGGGTGTGTCGCTACGCAGGCTGTCGATTTTTGCGTCGCTCAGCACCTGGTCGCCTCCAGTTCCACGACCGCGTCGATCTCGACGGCTGCCCCAGCGGGAAGCGAACTGCCCCCTCACCTCATCTGCCCGGCCACGCCAGCGACCGGGCGATGTCGATGATGTCGTCCGTGCACTGAGGGACCCTGTCATTGGCCGCTCGGGTGAGGTGAGCACGAGCCCGAGCCTTGTTCTTGTTTCACCCTAGACGGCTCGCTTGGTTCATCCTCCATCCGGGCTAATGGCGGCACGACCAAACGCATGATAGTTTTATATTACTAATTGCGAATATATGGGTGACTGTTTTGGGCGCGACATAATTCGCATTCCTTGCACAGCTGCCGGTGGAAGATACTTCGGGCCGACATTCGTCTCGTCTCCAACATTCGCGGGAAGCCGAGGCAGAACGCAACGGGATCGCTCGGACCGCCGCTCGGCAGGCTTATGGGGGCTGGGCGGGTGCGACCGGCAACTGCGCCGGGTTGACCTCGCATCGAGTACGAGTGGGAGGGGACATGCTGAAAAATATGATGCTGTTGCTGATCTCGCTCACCGTGGCGCTCGGTGTCGGGGAAACAATGCTACGCATGTTTACGCCGTTTCCGATCGGCACACGGACGCACAAGAGCATCGACGAGAAATATGGCTATCGCCTCGATCTGGCACTGGGCGACGTAGACAAGGACGGCTTTCGGGATCCCCCTGGACTAGGCCATGACTTCCAGATTGCGGCGATCGGCGATTCAATGACCTATGGCAACAACGTTGATAGCGCGCATTCCTGGCCGGCGGCTTTTGCGGCAATGACGGGCGAGCGCACGTACAACTTCGGTGTTGGAAGCTACGGTATCTACACTTATCACGCCATCGTGCACGATGCTTTGGCCGCGGGCGCGAAAGGCAACATTGTCGCCGTTTTCCCTGCCAACGACTTCGCGGTCGTCTTTTCCGCCTGTGATATCATGAAGGCTCGTTCCGACTTCTGGCTCTCAGAGCAGAAGCGGCTTCATCTGCAGGCCCTGTTTGGTAACGCGCGAGGCTATTCGATGTGCGGCGAGGAGCAATCCGAGAGCCTCAAGACGAAGCTTGTCGAGAATGTCGCGATCCTGAGTGCCTATCACCATGAGATAGCGGAACGACTGAAGAGTCTTTACGCCAGACTGTTCAAGCCAGGCGATGGGGAAACATCCGAATACTATACATTTCCGGACGGGTGCCCTTCGGTCCTGAAGCGCTATGTCGACGACCACGGCCGGATGGCGGATCTGGCGTCGCCCGAAACCGCAGCAATGTTTGGCGACTTCCAGCGGTTTGCGGCCGATTGGGCACAGCAGCGGCCGGGGCGGGTCGGCATTCTGCTCATTCCGTCAAAAGAGCGCGTGATCTTCGAATGGCTGCGTCGCCATGACCGGCTGGCGTCAGCCGCGCCGGAGTTTGTACTCAGCGTTGAACGCCAAGTTGCCCTTGAGGACAAGATTCGCCAGACCGCAGAGGAGTTCGGTTTGCCGTATCACAGCGCGCTGGCCGCAACCACCGATGCCCTGCAGGAGGCGATCCTTGCCGGGCAGCGCCTTTATCCTGAACGAGACGGCCATCCGTTTGAAGCTGGTTACAGCGCGTTCGCACGGACAGCATCATTACTTTGGGATGAGATGACGGTGAAGGCCGCTCAGGCTGGCGGCTAGTCGCCGATCGGAAGCCCTTTGATAGGGGCAAGTGAGGAATGAACGCTGTGCCGATGCGCGAGATTTCCCCTTCTTGGGCCAGGCAACCCTTTGATCGACGCCGCGCACGAGCTTGGCGTCGTTCAGACTGAATGACGTTGACCATTACGCCCGATGGTCAACGTCACCCCTTGAAACCGCAGAGCGGGCGCGGTCAAAGCACCAGCAAATCTGGACCAACTCGCTTGGCCAATTTGCTAGTCGCCCCTGGCGGTTCAGAATTCCTGCCAATCGCTGCTGACATCGAGTGCTGCGCTCCCGTGGTAAGCTGCCGTCCTACGTGTCGACCGGAGCGGCTGAGTGCTGTCGGTCCTTGTGGGGGTGCGAGCGTTCGCGAAAGACGTCTCCGCTATGCCCTGAAGCTTGAATTGGCTGACAAGCTCCCTGAGGCGCACGGCCTCATTGGCAAGCGTGTTGGATGCCGCATTGGACTGCTCCACCATTGCCGCATTCTGCTGCGTCGTCTGATCCATCGCGTTGACGGCGGTGTTGACTTCGGCAAGCCCGACGGACTGCTCTTTCGCCGACGTGGCGATCGATTCCATATGGACGTTGATTTCGACAATAAAGCCACTGATCGTCTTCAACGCGGAGCCTGCGTCCCGGACGAGCTTCACACCGTTCTCCACCTCTGCGGAGGAGTTGTGAATGAGACCTTTGATTTCCTTGGCTGCCTGCGCCGAACGCTGCGCCAGCTCTCGCACTTCCTGGGCAACAACCGCAAAGCCCTTGCCGGCTTCGCCCGCCCGGGCCGCCTCCACCCCGGCGTTGAGGGCAAGAAGGTTCGTCTGAAACGCAATCTCGTCGATAACGCCGATAATGTTGGAAATCTGTTGCGAACTTTCCTCGATCTTTCGCATGGCCTCTTCGGCGTGGGATACGACTTGGGCGGATTCAGCGGCCGAATGGTTGGCGCGGCTTGCCACCGCCTTGGCCTCCTCGGTTCGTTTGGAGGAATTGGCGACGTTGACGGTAATCTCGTCGAGCGCCGCCGCGGTCTCCTCGAGTGAGGCTGCCTGCTGCTCCGTTCGCTTTGAAAGATCGTCAGTTCCGACGGCGATCTCGCGCGTGCCGGTATCAAGCGTCGAAATCGATCCTGAAATCTGCACAAGGGTCGTGCCAAGTTGGGCGACTGACTGATTGAAATCGTGGCGAAGCGCTTCGAAATCCTGCGCGAAGGCATTGTTGAGCTGGAAGGCCAGGTCGCCGGATGCCAGCCTCTTCAGGCCAGCTGCCAGGCCCGACGTTGCGACGCGCAACCGTTCGGTGGCATCGGCTTCAGCCTTTTCCTGCATGGCAATGCGCTCGAACTCGGCGCGTTTGCGGCTTTCTGTGGCGTCCTGTTCGAGCCGCCGGTTCGTAATCGCGCCCTGGCGGAAGACTTCAAGCGCCTTGCCCATGTCACCGATTTCGTCGGAATTGCGCGCAAGTTCGATCTGCGCGTCCAGCTGCCCCTCGGCAACGAGACCCATGGAAGTCCCAAGCCTGTACATGCCTCCGATAATGCGTTTGAAGGTGACAAATCCCACAATGACAAGCATGAGCGCCAAAGCGGACATGGCGATGGTGATAAGGGTCCAGTAGAACGATGCCGCGACATTGGCTTCGTCGACCGCGGCTTGCGTGCGATGCTCCAATTTCACGTAGAAAGCATCCACCGGCTTCATGATCTCAGCCTTGAACCGGTGGTAGTCCGGCGAGTTGAGCATTTTCGTCGCTTTGCCCTTGGCTTCGGGCCCAAGTGTGGCGGCGTTGTCGACGAGCTCCATCGCCTCGGTTTCAAGCTTGATCAGGGCATCGGAGCGCTTTCCCGCCTCGTCGAGAAGAGCGAATTCCTCCTTGGTGAAACCGGCCTGCTTCATCAGATCCTGCATGGACACAGCCGCCCCGTCAGGACGCGGCTTTGCGTCCCCGCCGGCGACGAAATCCCAATAGATGCGGTGATAGTCTTCAGGCCGAGGCCGCGTTCCATTGCGGATTTCAACGACCGCATTGTATTGGTCCTTGAAGGAAGGGTCCCCGGTCTCCGCGTAGGTACGCACAAGCCGGGTCAGATCATCCGACGATTGCCGGAAGTTGTCAGCCAACATGTAGGAACGATATTTCTGGTCGTATGCACGCGTAACATCGGCTGCGGCACCCGCGTAGCCCCAAAGGCTGGCGACGAGGCCAGCCATGGTCATACCGGTGACCGATGCCAGAACGATGAATTGGCTCTTAATTCTCATGACGACGATTCCTGATGCGGATATCGCTGCTGGCGCGCCGAATTCATTTCTTCGCCAGAGGCCATACCTCACATGAAAGCAGGTAGACCGGGCTGCATTGCCCGAAACAAGTATCCACTAGAATAAATTGGTTATTGAACTGATAATCAATGTTGAGGATACAAAGCATTTTCAAGAAATTCTGAATATTCCCCTTTAGGTTGCAGAATTTTTCATAATAATTTGTGGCTTACCTCGTTCTGGTTGGTCGCGCATATTGCTGCTATAGCGCATGGAATCGAAGATTATACCTTCTAATGGTTGAGATGAGTCGCTACAATTTCTGAGTGAGGAGCTGGAGACTGCGCGGCCTTGCCGCGGAAAACCAAAGCCTCGGCCGTTCAACCAGTTCACGATGCTATTCCAATTAGGATCGCCAACGGTGAAACGACCGGAACCTGGGACGATTGCTGTTCAAGCACTACCTGTGGCGAAGACCAGCAGCATATTGTTGGCAGGCATCTCGATCGTCTCGCGGAGATCTAGTCCAGCGGCCCCAGCCGCTTGCTCAAGCTCAACGATATCACGCACACCCCAGGATGGGTTTCGCTCCCTTAGAGCGGCGTCGAAAGTAGCGTTCGAAGGGGCGTTGTGTGCGCCATCGCGCATATATGGGCCGTAGAGAACAAGAAGCCCACCCGCACGAAGCAAACGGCCAGCCCCTGCAAGCAATCCCAAGCTTGCCGCCCATGGCGCAATATGGATCATATTGATCGACACGATGGCGTCAAAATGCCCCGCTTGCTCGACGCCCCATTGTCCTGAGCACACATCAATATCCAGCGGTGGCAGCACATTCTCCTGCCCTGCGAATTTGATCCAGCTGGACGTGCTCGCGCGTGCGTCGGCATCCGGATCGCTCGGCTGCCAGGTGAGGTTCGGCATTGCTCCCGCAAAACACACGGCGTGCTCGCCGGTCCCGCAACCGATCTCCAGTATGGCCCCATGTGCTGGAAGGACGCGTTTCAGGACCGCGAGGATGGGCGCCGAATTTCGCGCAACGGAAGGCGAGAACATGCGCTTGTCAGCAGTTGCGCTGCGCTTTTCCAACGCAACAGACGAACGATCCTCCTTCTTTGTGGGCATCGGTCTTACATCTCCTTTGGGCACTGTGGTTTTCGGACGGCGCCGGGGCCAGCTCTTCGGCATCCAGATGATTGCTATGGCCGCCCGGCCGCTGCCGCAAGCGGTGAACGACAGATTGCGGCGCAGACCATCACGGACAGCAGGCGCAGACCGCGTTGATGTCCAGGGCCCCTTGTTTCGACATCCTGGCGCGTCGCACCTTCTTTGAGCAAGTGCTGACAAAGCGGCTTGACACCAGGCGAAAGCGTCCGTAGTTAGTTGTAGGCCTAACCCTACAAGTGGAATTCATGCCTCATTTGCCTCACTCTTCGCCCGCAACCCTGCAGCTGACCGATCTGCCCGGCCCGGATGTGACCGTACGTCGCCTGCGGCACCCCGGCCGCTGGATCAGCGGCGGCCTCGTTCTGCTGCTGCTCGCCGTCATCGGCCGGGCCTTCGCCGTCGGGCAGATCCAGTGGACCGTGGTCGGACAATTTCTGACTGCCGGCGTCATCGTCACTGGCTTCGGCTGGACGCTGCTGATTTCGGCCTGTGCTTTGGTCCTCGGCGTCGCCCTTGGCTTTGCCTTCGGCATCATGCGGCTCTCGGAAAATCCGATCCTGCGTTTTGCCGCGTGGCTCTATGTCTGGGTGTTCCGCGGCACGCCGGTACTCCTGCAGCTGCTCATCTGGTTCAACATCGCGCTGGTCTTCCCACGCCTCTATATTCCGGGCCTCGTCGACGAGCGCATGGTCGACGTCGTCACGCCGTTCGTGGCAGCTGTCCTCGGGCTCGGCGTCAATGAAGGTTCCTATCTCACCGAAGTGGTGCGCGGAGGTATCGGCTCCGTCGACCGCGGCCAGAAGGAAGCGGCCCACACGCTCGGCATGACTCCGGGCCAGACCATGCGGCGCATCATCCTGCCCCAGACGGTGCGTCTGATCCTGCCGGTGCTCGGCAACAGCGCCATCGGCATGCTGAAATTCTCCTCGCTGGCCGCCACGATCGCCATGGGCGAAATGCTGAACGCCGCGCAACGCATCTACTTCATCAACGGCGCCGTGATCGAGCTCCTGTTCGTCTGCGCTGTCTGGTACCTGGCCGGGACCACCGTCCTTTCCATCGGCCAATATTATCTCGAACGTCACTTCGGCCGCGATGCCGCAACCGCCACCAGCGATCGCCGCGGGTTCTGGGCCTGGGCGCGCCGGCCGGCCGCAAGGGGGGAAGCATGAGCCTCGCAGTCAAGGCGGTCGGTATCCGCAAGAGTTTTGGCAGCCACGAGGTCCTCAAGGGCCTGGATCTCGACGTCGCCTATGGCGAGGTGCTTTGCATTCTCGGGCCATCCGGCAGCGGCAAGAGCACGTTCCTGCGCTGCATCAACCACCTGGAAACACCCAATGGCGGCTATGTCTGGGTCGATGGTTCGATCATGGGCTATGAGCTTAACCGCGGCGCGCTTCAGGAATCGCCGATCAAGCGGTTGCGCGCCCAGCAGAGCCAGCTCGGCATGGTGTTCCAGCATTTCAATTTGTTCGCGCATCGAACGGTGCTCGGCAACGTCATCGAGGGTCCGATGGTTGTGCGCGGTCTCGGCCGTAGCGAGGCCGAAGCCCGCGCCATGGCCCTGCTCGAGCAGGTCGGCATGGCCGCCAAGGCGTCCAGCTATCCCTCGCAACTTTCCGGCGGCCAGAAGCAGCGTGTCGCAATTGCAAGAGCATTGGCGATGGAACCGCGCGTCATGCTGTTCGACGAACCGACCAGCGCGCTGGATCCGGAACTCGTCGGCGAGGTGCTGGAAGTGATGCGCAATCTGGCGCGCGGTGGCACGACCATGATCGTCGTCACGCACGAGATCGGCTTTGCCCGCGAGGTCGCCGACCGCGTCGTGGTGATGATCGACGGCGAGATCCGTGAAATGGGCGCGCCACAGCAGGTCCTGAGCGCCCCCGGCGACCCGCGCGTGCGCAGTTTCCTCAGCCGCGTGCTGGCCTGATCAACAAAGTTCAAAAAAAGGGAGAACGGAAATGAAACAACTGCTGCCGATGGTCCTGGGGCTCGCCTCAGCCACATTCATCAGCCTCGCATCCGGCGTGGCCGTCCATGCCGCCGACGAAAAGCTAGCATCCGCCCTGCCGGAAGCGGTTCGCTCGGCCGGCAAGCTGAACTTCACCATCAGCCTCGCCTATCCACCGATGGAATATAGCGACGCCGGTTCGACCGAACTCAAGGGTTTCGACATCGACCTTGCCAAGGCGATCGCCGAACGCCTCGGCCTGACGGCGGAATTCCAGAATGTCGAGTTTCCGCAGCTCATTCCGCAGGTCGTCACCGGCCGTTCGGACATGATCATCACCGCCTTCTCCGACAAGGTGGAGCGCCAGGGCCAGCTCGACTTCATTGACTATTTCAAGACCGGCAACGTCTTCTACACGACGCTCGATCATCAGAGCGAGATCAAGACCGAGGCCGATCTTTGCGGAAAGACGGTGGCCGTGGCCACCGGCACGAGCTGGGTTACCTGGGCGGAAGAGCTTGGAAAATCGATCTGCCCGGCCGACAAGCTGATCACCGTCATCCAGATCCCGACCCAGGCCGAGCACATCATGCAGATCCGCCAGGGCCGTGCCCAGGCCTCGGTCATCGGGCTCGAAGGGCTTCTCGATCTCATCAAGCAGGAGCCGGGCAAGTTCTACCAGATCGGCGATGTCGGAGAAATCAACCACTACGGCATCGCCTTCGCCAAGGCGAACGGCGATTTGCGCGATGCGGTGCATGCAACGCTCAATGCGCTGAAGGCAGACGGTACTTATGCACAGATCCTCGACCGCCACGGCTTGAAAGAGGCTGGCGTCGAGGAGTTCAAGATAAACGGAGCGACAAAGTAACCCCTTGCCGGAGCCTGCCTTGACCCATCCTTCCACGCCAGACGCCAACGCAACAACCGAAAGCCCGGATGACCGGCTGTCGCGCTTTCGCCTCGATTCCTTTTCGAGCGAGCAGCTCTACCGGCAGCTCTACCGGGCCTTGCGTGCCGCCATTCTGAGCGGTGAGTTCTCCGAAGGGGAAGCCATCCCCTCGGAGAACCAGTTGCGCGACCAGTTCGGCATTGCCAGGACCACCGTGCGCAACGCGATGGCGCTGCTGGTGTCGGAAGGATTGGTTCAGCAGGTGCGCGGTCGGGGCACCATCGTCTCGCACCGGCCGATCAGCCACAACATCTGGAACTTCGGCAGTTTTACCGAGCTGGCCCGACGCCAGGGCCAGCGCCCGGTGACCCGGGTGCTGGAGCACAAGGTGGAAAACGGCGAACTCCTCCTGGTGCGCGCCCGGGGCCTTGCGAACGGCGAGACGATCAGCTGGCTGAACGTCGACACGTCGCACCTCGACCTTTCCCTCTACCCCGGCATCGATGCCTACGATTTCGGCGCACAATCCCTCTACGAGGTGCTGCGCCGCGATTACGATCGCCATCCCCTTCGCTCGGAACTGCTGCTCACCGTCGTGCCGCCGTCCGATCGTCTTCGGGAGGTCTTTGCCCCGGCGCCTTCAGTGCCGGGCTATCTTTGCGCCAGCGGAGACGTGCTCGATGCCGACGACCAATTGGTTGAACGCACGTCGATCGTCTACTCGCCGGCCGTCCAGATGAAATTCGCAACGCGCTGGGGGCGCGATACCGCGCCCGCATGAAGGCGGTGCGACCCAGGAGAACTGACATGAGCCGTTTTGGCGAGACTTTCACAACCCCGAAACCCATCCTCGGCATGCTGCACCTGAGCGGCGATGGACCCGCCGCAAAATGCGCGCAGGCCGAAGAAGAGGCCCGCATCATGGCCGGCGAAGGGGTCGACGGGCTGGTGGTCGAGAACTATTTTGGCGATGCTGACGATGTCGAGCGCGTCCTCGAACGGTTGTGCACCCTCAACCTCGGCGCGCGGATCGGCGTCAACGTGCTGCGCGACGATGCGCGGGCGTTTGCGCTTGCCGCACGCTTCCCCGTCTCCTTCATTCAGGTGGATTCCGTTGCCGGCCACCTGCCGCCGGAAAGCGACGTCTCGTTTGCGGCTGACCTTGCCGCCCGGCGGGCCGGCGTACCGGCCTTGCTTCTCGGTGGCGTACGGTTCAAGTACCAGCCGGTTCTTTCGGGGCGATCTGAAGAAGATGACGTCCGCCTGGGGGCAGCACGCTGTGACGGCCTCGTGGTGACGTCGGATGCCACAGGCCAGCCAACCGACATGGAAAAGGTGGCGCGCTTCCGCGCGGCAACCGGCGGCACCGTGCCGCTCCTCATCGGCGCCGGCCTCACGGAAGCCAATGCGGTCGAGCAGCTCGCGCACGCCGACGGCGCCGTTGTCGGGAGTTGGTTCAAGCACGACCATAAGGATACCGGCCTGGTGGAGGCCGGCCATGTGGCACGGCTGATGCGCGTCGTGCGCACCGCACGGAGTGCAGCATGAGCACCGACACCGTTGCGGCGCGCCCGGTGACGCCTGAGAATTTTGCCCGCTACGGCAAGGTCTATGACCTCGTCGACGATCTGGACGCGCAGGTGATCTGGACGACGGGCGATGGATGGCATGATGGCTTCACCCGTATCCCGCTGGTCGAAGGCTCGCCCCGCCTCGGCATCACGCGCGCGCCGGGAGCGCCATGGTCGTGCACGGCGATGGAACGACATCTGCTGACCGAAGAAGCGATTTTTTGCGCCGGCGAGCCGGTCGTCCTTGCGGTAGCTCCCGCTTCGGCGGCCGATGCTCCCGTTGCGGCCGACATCGAGGCCTTCATCATCACGCCGGGCCGGGCAGTGGTGATGCATCGGGGTGTCTGGCATGACGCCTGCCGGGGTGCATCCGGCCCGACGCCCTATTACTGGATGGCGGTCTGCGGCCTCGGCGAAAGTCCGTGGGTGCCGGTCGAGGGAGGACCGCGCCAGATCGAGGTCATGCAAGGACAAACCGCATGACCGCCTTTTTCATCGGCGATGTCGCGCTCGACGAATACTACACGGCCGATCGTTGGCCCGGACGCGCAGACAAGGGCATGGTCCGCGAATTGCCGGCCGAAATCGGCGGTTCGATTGCCAACGCAGCCGTTGTGCACGCGGCGCTCGGGGGCGATACCCAGTTCATTTCGCTGCTCAATGACAGTCCGCTGTCGCGCCGCCTGATCGACGACCTCGGGCAGAACGGCGTCGCTGCCGATCATATGCTGACCGATCCCGCGGTTGCGGAATCGCGCAATCTCATCTTCCTGGTCGACGGCGAGCATGTCGTTTTGACAGTCGAGATGGGCGAACAGCCAATGTGGCTCCCGCCGGCAACGCTTGCTGCGCTGCGCCAACCAGGCTTCCTCTACACGACGCTCTACCGGGTGCGTCGGCTCCATGCAGAGACCGACGGGGGCGTGCTGAAGCAGGCCGATCTCGTAGCCGATCTCAGGCGCTACGACCGCCGCGCGATCTTCGATCTCGATGTCGGCGGCTGCGCATCCGAAGACCTGCCCTATCTCAAGGGCGCTGCCGTCGTCATCTTCAACCAGGTCGGCTTCCGCGCCGCCTTCGGCCATGACGACATTTCCCGCATTGCTGACTGGATACGGGATCACGAGATTGGCTGGGTCGTGCGCACCCTGGCCGCCGACGGCGCGGAGGCGCACGACGGCGAGACGCGCCTTGAGGCAACCGGCTACCCGGTCGACGTCGTCGACGTGACGGGTGCCGGAGATACGTTCGGCGGAGCATTGACCTGGTGTTTGAGCGAGGGGCAATCCTTTGCAGAGGCGCTGGATTTTTCCATCGCCGCCGCGTCGCGCTCCGTTACGATCCATGGCCCGCGCGGCGGCAAGGCGAGCGCGCCGGATATCCTTGCATGGCGTGCGCAAAGGCGCGGGCCCTGATAGGCCGAGACTGCGACCGTGCTTCAGCCCCGAAATCGCCGCCTGTGCGCTTTGCCTTGATCCTGCGAAACGGGAGGCCTTGCCTCCTGCTTCCCAAGCCCGCGCTGACCGACGGGGATTGAAGGTGAAGCGCCTGCGCGAGGAACCGGCCGCACGGAGCGAAACGTCAGTGAAGTAAAGGAAGCCGGGCGGCAGGTGCGTGAAGAGGCGGAGGGAGCAGCCCCCCGGCCCCTCAAAGTTCACGAAGACCCGGTTGTGACGTCGAACTCCGCGGCCCAAAGGGCATGATACGCACGACGACCAAGGCTCCCCAGGGCCGCTCGCGGACCTACCCGATGGTTTGCCGGCCCCTCCAACGCCGCGCTCGTCGCGGCAGCGGCCACGCCCCTGCACGCGCTTGGATACGACTTGAGCGATGCGCAGGCTTTGCGTGAGAGCCTGCGTCATTAGATCAGCGCATCTCAGTCGAACCGTTTCTCACCGAGAATGCCCGCACGCACGCCAGCCGCCACGGCAAGCGCTGGATAAGGTCCCGCGGCACCCAGCCGATCGCATCGAACGGTTCGAAAGCCAACGGCATGACCAAGCAAGAGGTGGAACTCTACACCATCCGGACAACGCCCGTTGCAGTTGCGCCACAAATGGACATCCGTTGATATGGACGAATAGAGCTTCCTGACCGGCTCAACGACATCAGGCAACGCGGTTGGCTTTTGCAAGCGTTCGATCCGCGTCACCTGTCCCGGAAGACTTGCGGGTGTGTACCGCGCCGGCCGCTCTGAATGCCACGGCGGCCGTGATCAGCGCGAGTGCCGGGATTACCGCTGCGCCCACCGGCAATGCGGCGATGTCGTAGCGGACGAGGAAACCGCCAACGATCGTTCCCAGTCCGACGCCGACATGCATTGCCGAAAAATTCAGGCTGATGCCGGCTTCGGCTGTTTCCGGTCCGGTCGAAATCAGAAAGCGCTGCACGACGGGCGAAATCATCCAGCTGATGCAGGCCCAAACCATCATGACGGCGAACAACGGCCCGGGGCTGCCTTTGAGCAACGGGAGCCCTGCAAGCGCCGCGAGATAGGCCGACGGCGTCAACAGGAGGGCTGCGCGCGGTGACAACCTGTCTGCAAGCCACCCCCCGAAATATCCACCGCTTATGCCTGCTATTCCCAACGCGGCGAAGCCAAGAGCGACATTCCCGTCCGCGATGCCGGCAACCTCGACGAGAAAGGCAAAGAGAACGAAGTGCCCGCCAATCATGAAGATGGAGACCAGCTGCCCGGCGACGAGACGGGCCGATCTCAAATGCTTGAGATATCCAGGCAGCGCCACCCCGCGAGGGCCGGAGGCGGGAATGCAGCGCCAGCTCACCAGCCACACGGTGAAAGCAAGCGCGGCGAGCGCAAGAAAGACGCCTCGCCAACCGGTTACGTCCGCTATCAAGATGCCTGCCGGAACGCCGAGCACCAACGAGCCGCTGATCCCCATGAACATAATCCCGATCGCCCGCCCTTGCATGCTCTCATCGACGAGTTCCGTCGCAAGCATCGTTGCCAGCAGGCACACGGTCGCGCTCGCCGCAGCCATCCCGATACGAGTAAGAAGCATGATCGCGAAATTCGGGCTCGCGGCCGCGGCAAAGGTGCTCAGCATGAAGAGGCCGAGCGCTGCAAGGAACAAGCGTCTGCGATCAATCCGTTTCGTCAGGACGAGCGCAAGAGGCGCCGTGACCGCGAAGACTATGGAAAAGACGGCGGTCAGTTGACCCGCAAGCGCCAACGACACGCCGAGGCCACCCGCTACGTCGGGAAGGATCCCGACAATGATGTTCTCCGCCGTCCCCGTCACAAAGGTTGCGAAAGCCAGCAAGATGACGACGGGATTCATGCGTTTCACCCTCCAAACATGACGACCCATGTTGGGTGGCGAATAGCCGGCCCGACACGGAAAGACGTGTCGGGTTTCGAGGCAAAGCTTCGGTTATCCCTTGACGGCACGACTAACACGCCATTGGGAAAGCGGAAAGCCTCTTCGGCGCCATGACTGCAGGTCGACGCCCAGGCGGGCCACTGACCAGTCGTCAAGTTATAGGGCATCGACCTGCACGCGGGGATGCGCAATCGTCCGGATAGAAAATATTCGGCACCATGAATGCCGCAAGTTTCGCGCTCACCACATCTGCGATGTGTTTCGGGCGTGATTTGCGCGAACGGAACACCAATGGGCGGCAACATGGAGCGCGACGAAACCACCGAGCTGACGCAAACGCTCCTCTCAAGCCTTTCGGTGATTGCCGAAAGTGACGATCAAACACGGCTTAGGATCAGGAACACCTATCGATCCGGTCTTATGCTTTCAGCCCATCTCGCCCTGACGGGCGACGATGCGCGCCCGGGTATCCGAACCTGCCTTGCGTGGTATCGGGCTGCAAGCGAAGCAAACGAGGCCGCCTCCATCGGCTGGTTGCTCGCTGCGATCGACGAGCGGATCAACGCGCGCGATCTGCGGGACTGGCAAGCCCTGCAGAAGCTGCTTGATGACGCTCATGACTGTCTGCAGCCCACGCATCATTAGACGATAGCACGGCCACCGATTTGAACGCCCGCCGAGCGAGTCCGCTCGCGGCGACAAGCGGTCGATGTGGAAGGCAGGCTGGCGCCGCGCGTGAAGCTCTCCGACACATTCTGGCTTGGCCCACGAAAGGGGTGATCATAGCCCACGGTCCGCCGATCATAGACGACGGGCAAGCCTTCCTGCGAGTGCGTTTCACTGGTTAGCTGACCAAGGGTGAACTTCGAACGCGATCCGGCGACGGGGATCTGTTCCGTCATGATGGGCAGTCCACCTCCTGCGGCGCCGTGGGGGCGCAAACTCCCACCTCGGTGTGACCGATTTCGGGCGGGAGTAAATTGCAGGACGGCCAGCGTGATCTCGCGGCAGCAACGTGACGTCAATCGGTCGCCCGACCCCGTTCTAAAGATAACGGCGATCGCGTCCTCAAGGGCTTGTGACAGGCCGGAGACATTTAGTCCAACAATAGTCAGAAAAATCGCACGTTATTGCGAGCGCTTGCGTCGGCCATACGAAAAATGCGCCTGATGCAGCCCGGACAATTTACGGCCCTCGAACACCCAGACTGACTACGCTCCTCACCTGCGCTCTGCGACCGACCGCTCAATCTGCGGAAGCCTAAACAGGCCGTCGGCGATCGGCTCCTCTTCCAGGTGAACGGTTTCCGTATCGTTTGGCAGCAACACGGCGACATCTCGGATGCCGAGATCGGCGAGCTGGTACGGCGTGCCGTGCCCATATTCGAGGTGGCCGCGGCCGTACTCGGCGCGGAAACATCTCGAAGCCGACGACGACATCGGTGCGTTGCGCATGGAGGCCGGCAAGCACATGCAGTTGCCAGCGATGGATGTCGTAACGATCATGGTTTTCGCCTAGGAGGACCGCGCTCTTGCCCGCCATGTCGGCGATCAGCCGAGTGTAAAGAACGGCAATCTCTGGCCCGGGAGGTGCAGAGATTGCCGTAGTGGCGGTCGGCCCTTGTGAGTTGTCGACCGGGAGGATCTGTTAATTAGCGACGGATGAAAAGCGCTACGGTTGCACTGATGGCGCTGGAGATTGCGACGATCAGAAAGACAGCAGATGTATCACCGTGCGTATCCATATAACCCCCGATCAGAGGCTCACCGAGACCAGCGAACAGGTAGGCAAAGAAGTTCATGACCCCGATTGCGGTTCCGGCTCGCTTGTGTCCGACAAGATCGGGGCACAGTGCCCAGAACGAGGACTGAGGACCGTAGACGAAAAAGCCGCAGAGGAAGAGAACCACCAAACCCTTGTAAACGTCCGTCGCGGGGATCGTGTACATGTACAGCGACGTGACCGCCGCCAACGCCATATAGAGCACGATGGCAATGTACCGTTTGGAATTAAATAGCCGATCCGATACCCAGCCATTGGTAGCCGCGCCGAAAGCCATGCCGACCGGCAAGGCTACGCTGATCCATTTCGGGTCGATGACGGCGGTTTCGGCGCTCGCCTTTGCCCAGTTGGAGCCAAGAAAATGCACCGGCACCCAGACGAGGAGGCCGTATCGTGCTGCGTTTTGAAAGCCGATTGCCAGACCGCCAACCAATAGGCGCCAGTTCTTGAGAACACCTTTGTAGCGCTCCAGTGAAGTCTCATCGTCGGCGACCTTGGCCGCCTCATCGTCGTCGATAGCGTCGTCGTGCGGGGAGCGGTACCCAAGGTCTTCAGGCCGTTCACGCGCAACGAAGTAGAAGGTAATCCCTCCAAGCAGGAGGAGGAGCACAGGCAGCCGGAAGATCCAACGCCAATCGAGTTGCAAATAGTGAACGACCACCAGCGAGGTCACATAGGAGAGCACAGAGGCAAGCCCGGCGGCAAAGACATAGCAGCCGAACACCTTGCCCCGTTCGTGCCTGCCCCACCAATTGGACAGAAGTCGACTGCCGGGCGCCCAGCCCAGCGCCTGGAAGTAGCCGTTTGCGCCCCACAGAATGCCCAGGCTGAGCACGCCACCGGCAAAGCTCGTTGCCCAGTTCATGGCGCAGGAAAGAATGGCCCCGGCGCTCATGACGCGCCTCCCGCCGAACTTGTCGCCGAGATTGCCATTGATGGCCTGCCCGATCGCATAGCACCAGAGCATGGCGGCACTGACCCAACCCAGAGCTTCCTTGGAAACACCGAATTCGGCCTGGATGCCGGGGATGGCAAACCCAAAGGTCTGCCTTCCGGTATAGAAAAACAGGTAGCAGAACATGGCCGCAAGCAGCATTCGCCATTGCGCCCGACGGAAACCGCTGCCCGCCACGGATTGGACGGCGTAGCGGGACGTGTCGATTGAACTCATGGTAACCTCCCCTGGTTTCAGTGGCAGGCGAAGGCTCCTCTCCTTCGCCGCGGCTGTTTTCCGATGAGCCGAGTGGTGAACCGGAGCCGGCGCGCGCCAATCGCGGGCGCGGCCCCGATCCGCGCTACGTCAGCCCCATGGCATCGACCAAGTGCGCACGTTGGTGAAGCTCTTCATCGCCTCTACAACGCCTTCCTTGTAACCGAGGCCCGAATCCTTGATGCCGCCGAATGGAGACATTTCGATCCGATATCCCGGTACTTCCCAGATGTTCACCGTGCCGACCTCGAGCTCGGCGACAAAGCGCGAGATGTAATCGAAACGGTTGGTGCAGACGCCAGACGACAGGCCGTAGGCGGTGGAGTTCGAGATGCGGACGACGTCGGCTATATCATCCGGGCAACGGATGATCGGAATGACTGGACCGAAGGTCTCCTCGTGTACGAGCTCGCAGTCATATGGAACGCGGTCGACGACTGTAGGTGGAAACAGGGCTCCTTGCCGTGGCGTCCCATGAAGCACCTCGGCTCCCAAGCGCTCAGCATCCTTGACGCGGGTTTCGAACAAGGCCGCCGAGCGCTCGTTGATCACCGTTCCAATATCGGTTTCCGGATCCATCGGGTTGCCGCATTTGAGCCGTTTCGCCTTTTCGACGACCAACTTGGAAAAGGCATCGGCGACGCTTTCGACCACAAGAATGCGTTTGACGGCAGTACAGCGCTGACCGGAGTTCTTGGTCGCTCCGGTCACAGCCAGTTCCGCCGCCTTGTCGAGGTCGGCGTCTTCCATGACGATTAGCGGGTCGTTGCCGCCTAATTCCAACACCACGCGCTTATAGCCGGCGGTTGAGGCAATATGCTTGCCAACACGAACGGAGCCGGTGAACGTCACGAGGTCCGCGTCCGGATCGGTGATCATCGCATCACCCATCGTCGATGGATTGCCGGTGACGACCGATAGCATTTCAGGCG
The DNA here is from genome assembly GCF_016919405.1 of Ensifer sp. PDNC004. Taxonomy (NCBI): domain Bacteria; kingdom Pseudomonadati; phylum Pseudomonadota; class Alphaproteobacteria; order Hyphomicrobiales; family Rhizobiaceae; genus Ensifer; species Ensifer sp. PDNC004. The sequence continues at coordinate 26,325 of NZ_CP070354.1, read as the reverse complement.
GCAGCCCGGCTTCGTAGAGCAGATCGGCAAGCGCCAATGCAGTCAGCGGCGTGAGTTCGGTCGGCTTCAGCACCACCCTGTTGTTGGTCGCGATGGCCGGCGCGATCTTATGGCTCACCATATTGAGCGGATGGTTGAAAGGCGTGATCGCGGAGATGACACCGAGCAGCGGCAACCTGGTCGTATAAATCTTCCGGTTCTTGCCGTTCGGTGAGATGTCGCAGGAGTAGATCTCCCCGTCATCCTTGATTGAAAGCTGCGCGGCGAAGGACCAGACGTCGTAGGCGCGGCTCGCCTCGTAAAGCGAGTCCTTCCAGCAAAGCCCGGCTTCCGCTGTGATGAGACGTGCGAAGTCCTCTTTTCGGTCGCGCAGCAATTCCGCCGCTCGCTGCAAGATCGTCTGGCGCTCGTAACGTGTCAGTTTGGGCTTGAACGCCTGTGCCTTGGCGAAGGCGTCGCGAACGTGCTCCGCCCGTGCGGCAGGCACTGTTCCGACGACCGAATTGTCATAGGGGTTGAGCACCTCGATCCGATCATCCGTATCGACCAGTTTGCCGGCGATCCGCATAGCCTCGCGACGAGGAGAGAGTGTGGTGTTGGTATCCATGGTTCAGCGCACCAGATTGAGCGCGACGTCGAAGACATCGAAATTGCGGAGAATCCGTCCGTCAGGAACCTCGATCTTGCGGTTAGCAATCAATGGGACCCTTTGCTCGGTGAGACCGCCGTGCGAACGCAGCGGTTCGGTCAGACCGGAAAGATCGTGGCGTGCCCTTGCCGTTCCGAGCACCTTGTGGCGCGAAGACAGCACCACGACATCACCGATCCGGTCAGCTGGCAGCTCAAACCGTTCGCAGGCTTCATCCGCCGAAACGGCGACGTCTATTCCCGCGATCCCATTCAGAAAATCGATGATATCTTCGTGATCGCCCACGTCGGCGTAAACTGTGGCGAAGGACCCAAGCGCGCCGTGATGGGCAACGTAAGGATCGGTAATCGGCAGGATGACGCGAGTGGCACCGGCGCCATAGCGCGCGTCGAGTATCTCCTGAAGGTAGATGACATCCGGTTCACCATTCTTCAGGTGCTTGTCATTCATGCCGTGGTCGGCGGTCATGACCAGTGTGCAGCCGGCGCTGTCGAGTTCGCCAACATATCGATCGAACATCTGATAAAAGTCGTTGGCGACCTTGGAACCGGGTGCCGCCTTGTGCTGCACATAGTCTGTCGTCGACAGATACATCAGGTCCGGTTTAAACGTCCCGAGCAGCTTGACGCCTGCGGCAAAGACGAATTCGGAGAGATCGGCCGAATAGACCTCCGGCAAGGGTAGACCGACGAAATCGAGGACATCTGCGATGCCGTTCTCGGTAACGGTCGCCTTGTCCGCCTTTTCAGAAGAAAAGGCGATGGCGGTTCCCTTGGTGAAATCGAGCCCCTTGCCGAGCAGCGTGCGGAGCTTGTCCTTGGCGGTTACCATTGCGACCTTAAGGCCCGCTTTCTGGAATTCGGCAAGAATGGTCGGCGCGCGCAAGAAGCGCGCATCGTTCATCATGACCTCTTCGCCACTCTCCCGATCGTAAAAGTAATTGCCGGCGATGCCATGGACGGCCGGAGGGCGACCGGTAATGATCGAGATGTTGTTGGGATTGGTGAAGCTCGGGATTACGGACAGAGCGCTCGTGTTTGCACCGGACTTCATCACCCGATCGAGGTTCGGCGCCAGCCCCTTCTCGATCGCCTGTTCGATGTAGCCCGGTTCCGACCCGTCGATGCAGATCACCACCACAGGCCTGTCGGGTCGCTTGTAGCTGCGACCGTTCGCGACGACCTCGGCACCGAAATTGACATAGGTGTTCATGATGGCTCCCTTATGCTGCGGCGAGGATTGCTTCGCGGCTGCCGATGAAGTTGCGGCCGCGCTCGCCCAGAAGTGCGTCGTTGATAGCGTTCAGCCAGTTGTCTTGGGTCACGCCATAGTCCGTCGCCTGGGTGGACACCCCAAGGCCCGCTAGAAAGGCGTCTAGATTGCTTGCGCCACGGACGAGGTCGTCGCCAAAGATCTGCTTGAGCGCCGCATCACAGTCCGCGTTTTTCCCGATCACGCTGCGCAAGATCGCCGGCAGAGTGAAGGAACACGCGATCCCATGCACCGTACCGTGGTGAAGCGTGAGGTAATATGAAAGCGAGTGCGCTAGCGCCGTCTTGGTGTTCGAGAACGCAAGACCTGCAAGAAGGCTTGCCCGGGACATCCGTGACCTGAGATCGAGATTGTCGAGACGTTCCAGCAATTGGGGCAGAACCACCATGATCTCACGCGCTGCGAAAACGGCGTGGTTTGACGAGACCGGGTTGGCGTTTACGTTCCAGATGCTCTCAAGCGCATGCGACAAGGCGTCGAGACCCGTGCTCAGCGTGAGCGCGCGTGGGATGCCAAGCGTGAGTTCCGGATCAAGGATCGCATGTTCGGGATATAGGCTTTCGTGGGCGAGCGAATATTTCTTCTTCGCGTCGGTGTCCCACACCGTGGCCCAACACGTCACCTCGCTTCCGGTACCGGACGTGGTCGGAACCGCGATTATCGGCAGATTGAGAAGGGTGTCGGCGCCAGCGCGGCCCTGAAGATAGGCTTGGACGCGTGCAAAATCCTTGCCCGAAGAGGCCAGGACCTTTGCCGTATCGATCACGGAGCCGCCGCCGATTGCCACGATCACCTGCGGAACCTTCGCAGCCGCACCGAATGCGGCGCATGCGGCGCGAAGGCCCTGAAAGCTCGGATTGGGCTCTACGTCGCGGACCACAACAGATGGTCGGCCGGCTTCCTTGGACACGCGGTCCACCAAAGCATCGAAGGCCGGGTGGTCATTGTATGTCAGCAGGCAGTAGCTTCGGCCTGCAAGCTTCTCGCCGATTCTGGATATGGATCCCACGCCAAATGTGACGTTGACCGGGTTGGCGTATTTCCACGACTGCGACATCGCTTTCCTCCGAATTTCGTCTTCGGACGGTATAAGCGGGCCGTCGGTCACATTTGTCCAATTGATAGTTTATTGCTTATTCATATGTAAAACCTATGGACAACGAGCGGTGCGCGCGGCATGGTGCCCTGCCTCAAGTTTGTAGGAGCATGCTCGTGGCCATCGTTTTTACCCATCTTCGGTCATTTCATGCGGTGGCCGAACATCGCGGTTTCACAGCCGCAGCAAACGCGCTGCGCGTGAGCCAGCCGACGGTGACGACACAGGTCAGGGAGCTTGAAGAGCGCTACGGAGTGGAACTGTTTCTTCGGCAGGGCCGTCGCGTCGAACTTTCGGAAACCGGCCGTGCCCTTTACGCAATCAGTACACGCATCTTGAAGCTGCACGAAGAAGCGGAAGACCTTCTATCCAGCAGCGGTCACCTGACGACCGGGCAATTGCAGATCGCTGCCGTGGGTCCGTTCCACGCAACCGAGATGATCGCACGTTTTGTGGCGCGTTACCCCCTCTTCAAGGTCAGCATGCTGCTGGGCAACTCCGATCTCACGCTCTCGCGGATCCTCAATCTCGAAGCCGATGTCGCGATCCTGGCCCACCTGGTTGACGACCCCAGAGTACACACGGTGCCCTTCAGTACGCATGAGGTCGTCGTGTTCGTGAACTGCGACCATCCCTGGTATGGTCGAGACGAGATCAGCATCAGAGAGATCGAAGGGCAGCCGCTCATTCTTCGCGAACAAGGTTCAACGACGCGCCGAGCTCTGGAGGCAATTGCCGAGAGTGCCGGCATAGCTTTGAGCCCGTTTCTGGAAATCGGCAGCCGAGAAGGGGTGTGGAAAGCTGTCGAACGAGGGCTTGGAATTGGCGTCGTCGCCGATTTCGAGTTTGTCTCCCATCCCCGCCTGAAAACCATTCGCATCGCCGATTGCGCCGTGAGGACCGAATATCGGCTGGCCTGCCTCCAGGAACGACGCTCGTCGCGCAAGATCAACGCTTTTCTGGAAGCCGTGCTGTGATGCCGCCACGGCGGCGGTTGACGCGCGGCTTCAATCCTGCGGACTCCTTTGGCCAGACCTCGGCAAAGACGACGGGCGCGGATTGAAGCCGCGCCTTTCACGGCCGCACGCAATGCGGTCTCCTAAGGGCCTTCTGGGGACGCCTAAGCTCGGACATCGGGTACTGAAGGCGCAAAATCTGCCCGGTTCCGATCGCCGCCTGCGGTCACGCTATCCCATTCATCTCATTGTCGTAGAAACTGAGTAGGCTGCCTCACCCATATATAAAATCAATGAGGAGCATAGATACGATGTATTTCGCCAATACAGTAACACGTGTAAAGTTCACGGCGGGAGATCAAATACGACAACGGAAACGTGCCAGCGCCGGCATCAGAGGTACCGTCGCGGGAATTCTTTTGACCATTGGCCGCTGCTGATACTGGGGAGGTTGGGCATGTCTGCAATTTCAAAGCGTGAGTTTTTACAACTACTTGGATTGACTGGCCTCGTATTGGGAGCAGCGTCTCGTTCGCCCGGGCGAGCCTTCGCACAATCGGTCGGCGCTCAACCGGCCTGGGCGAACCTTCCGGAGGGAGCGGTTCCGAGAACCGGTGGCAAACTCGTCTACGGACAGACCTATCCAAACTGGGCGGTCGGAACCTCTGACAACGGCAAACATCCCCACTTCTGGATCGACCTTCTGACGCGCTCTATCTGGAACTGCCTCCTGTGGGTGGACCACGACTTCAATCTTCAGGGCGAGCTGGCAGAAAGCTGGCAGCCGACCGACAATTCGCTGACGGTGTGGGACTTCAAGCTCCGCGAAGGGGTCATGTTTCACAATGGCAAGGAAATGACGGCGGATGATGTCGTTGCCTCCATCAACGCTCACGTCGCCCAGAAAGGCAGTTCCTTCTTGAACAAGTGGTTCTCGAAGGTTGAACCCCAAGGCAAGTACGCTGTCCGTTTCACTTTGAACGCCGGCTATGCTGAGTTTCCGTTTGCTTTGGCCGAATATCGCCTCGCGATCGTCCCGGCTGCGACACAGGAGACGATCCTTACCGACGGTATAGGAACCGGTCCGTTCAAATTGATCGAGGTCGATAATCGGCGGGGCTTCCGCGCTGTGCGCAATGAGAATTACTGGCTCAAGGGGCGGCCCTTTGTCGATGAACTTGAAGGCTACGTCGTCAATTCGCAAACCGCGATCAACGGCTTCCGTTCTGGCCAATTCAATGCGGTGTTCAACATCGATCCGACGACGGCCGCCCAGTACGAGGGCGCGAACGGGGTTGTACATAAGTCAGCAGGCGGCGACCAGTTCCTGATCAGCCTGCCCAAGAACCTCGATTTGGTATGGAACGATCCGCGTATCCGTGAGGCAATCAGCCTGAGTATCGATCGCAACGCCATCAATACGATCGTCTACAACGACCCTGGCACCTGGGTCGGCAACGACACGCACATGTCAGGGCTAAATCAGGAATTCCTGCCACGCCCCAAGCCATACGACCCCGAGAGGGCCAAGCAACTTCTCGCCGAGGCTGGTCATTCGGGCGGGCTTACTCTGCCTGCAATCGTCTACTGCCCTTCGTTCCCCGAAGAACCCCGGGTCATGGCCGTCGTCGCAGAATCCCTCAAGAAGAACGGCATCAACGTCGAAATCCGCGAGATGCCTTGCGACGGCTTCAGCGCCTACCAACAACAGGTGAACGCGCCGTTTGGAAGGCCGGCACGTTCGCTTGTGGGACCGCGCAATCCGGCCATCAATCTCGGTCGCATGGCGACAAACGATTCTGAGTCTGCCGGCTGGTCGGGTGAAAAGGGGGACGGCTACAAGGCGCTTTATGCCAAGGCGATCGCGGAGCCGGACGGCGAGAAGCGCACCGAAATGTACCAACAGCTCCAGGCCATCGCCCAGTCGGACACACCGGCGATTGTCCTTGGTGGTCGCCGCAATATGTTGGCGCACGCTCCCTCGGTGAAGAACCTGAAGTCGCACTCTCAGAACTGGGGCAGCCGCTTCGACGACGTCTGGATCGAAAGCTAGCTGTCTCCGGGCCGCGGACCCCGCGGCCCTCATCACGTATCTGGGAGATTGACGTGCCGCGCATCGCCGCAATTATCGGGCGCAGACTTGTTCTGTCGTTCTTTATTCTGACCTTGACATCGCTGATCGTTTTCCTCGGCACAGAAGTGCTGCCAGGCGACGCGTTGACAGCAACCATTCCGGCCGACGAACTCGCTTTCATGCCGAAGGAACAGATCGATCAGATGCGCCAAGAGCTTGGGCTTGACCGGTCGATTCCTGTGCGTTTTTTCGAGGTATGGCAGCGGCTCATCACTTTCGACTTTGGGTCGACGATCATCAAGCGCGAACCCGTGTTCGACCGGATCCTCCATCCGATGATCAATTCCGCGGTCATGGCCGGCGTCGCCTTGCTGATCATGCTTACGCTCGTTGTCTGCCTGGGAGTACTCGCAACGCTTAGATCCGGTGGCCGGCTGGACACGGCAATCAGCGGCTCCACCCTGTTCACCTATTCGATGCCCGACTTCGTGGTCAGCAACATTTTCGTCATCATTTTCGCGGTCTGGCTCGGTCTGATGCCGGCCGTCATACTGGCACCGACGAACGCGCCCAAGTTGACGATACTTGCCGCGTCCATCCTTCCCGCAGTGGCGTTGTGCGTTCACGGGGCAGCCTATCAGTTCCGGCTGCTGCGTGCCGGCATGATCGAGGCGCTCAACAGCGACTACGTCGAACGCGCCCGGCTCGCCGGCGTTCCGACCTGGCGCATCGCGGTAAGACACGCGCTACCGTCCGCATTGATCCCGATGCTGAACGGCACCGCCACCTTCGTTGCCGGCCTGCTTTCAGGCGCAGTGGTCGTCGAAGCGGTTTTCAAGTACCCGGGTGCCGGAGGCGAATTGCTGCGGGCGATCTCCCAGCGCGAAATTCCGACCATTCAGGCAATCGCTTTTCTTGCCGCTCTCGCAGTGATCGCTGCAAATCTTGTGGCCGATCTTGCCGTCCTCGTCCTCGATCCACGCGTACGCACGAGCTATCGTCATGGTTGATGTCAACACTTCGCCGCCGCAGGAAGCGCCGATCTATCGCTCGTCGCCATTGCGCCGCGCGCTATCCGAACCCGTAACGCTGATCGGCGTCATCGTCGTTGTCCTGCATCTGTTGCTCGGCGTCCTGAGCCCGCTGATCGCGCCATACGACGCAAGTGCTCTCGTCGGCGGACCGCTTATGCCGCCGTCGTCGGACTTCCTGATGGGCACCGACCAGATCGGGCGTGACTATTTCAGCCGCATCATCGAGGGAGGGCGAATTGCCCTGATGGTATCCTTTTGCGGGGTCGCAATCGCTCTCGTGACTGGCAGCATTCTTGGGGTATTCGCCGGGTACCTGGGCGGTCGGTTCGACGAGGCGATCATGCGCTTTGTCGACGCGATGATGGCCATCCCAGAGATCATCATGATCGCGATCCTCACCTTAGCGCTCGGCAAGGACGTAGTGGCGCTGATCCCAATCGTCGCCGTTGTTTACACCTGGGGTGTTGTCCGCGTCATCCGCTCGAAGACCATCAGCCTTTCGACGCTCGACTTTGTTCGGGCAGCCGAACTGCGCGGCGAGACCCGCTGGTCGATCATGCAGAGGGAGATCTTCCCCAATCTGATCGGCCTGCTTGGGGTCGAACTGGCGGTGCGCGTTTCCTCCGCCGTGTTGCGCATCAGCGCCCTGTCGTTCCTCGGTCTTGGCATCAGCCAACCGACGCCCGACTGGGGCCTGATGGTGCAGGAAGCAATGGGTGTGGTCTTCACAGATCCCTGGTTCCTGCTGCTTCCAGCGGCGATGCTCTCCAGCTTGATCATTGCCGTCAACTTCGCCGTGGACGGTTTCGCCCGCGCCTTCGGCATTACATCGACGGAGCTTTGACCGATGCATCCTTCACACATTGAGGTTCGCGATCTCAAGCTCGTTTACGCGACCGGCCCCAAGCAAGAGGTCACCGCAGTCGACAGTGTCAGTTTTTCGATCGCAAAGGGCGAGACGCTCGGCATCGTTGGAGAAAGCGGATGCGGCAAGTCTTCGTTGGCGCGTGCGTTCCTTGCCTACACACGGCCCGGGGCTCGCTTTGCTGGCGGCTCCGTCAAGGTGTCTGGCGTCGACGTCTTGAATTTCGGGCCCGGGGAGCTTCTGAAATACCGTGGACGGAAGGCGGCGATGGTGCCCCAGAACCCGCTTTCCTCCCTGACCCCGCATCGCACGATCGGCAAGCATCTTGTCGAGTTGATCGAGCTTCACGATGCGGCCGGAAACAAGTCCCCCCGGGCAAAAGCACTTGAGTTGCTTGCCGCGATGGAGCTTCCAGCCCCTGAGGCAATCTATGACCGCTACCCGCATCAGCTCTCCGGCGGCCAGCGGCAGCGCGTGGTGATTGCTGCAGCGCTGGTGGCAGAACCGGAATTGATCGTGCTGGACGAACCTACGACAGCCCTCGACAAGACGGTGGAATCCCAGGTTCTCGATCTCGTCGGTCGTCTCCAGAAGCGCACCAACACGACCCTTATCTATGTCAGCCACGACCTGAACGTCATTGCGCGCATGTGCGAGCGCGTCCTGGTCATGAAAGATGGAAAGGTGCTGGAAGACGGACCAACGACGGAAGTCTTCGCCAATCCACGAACCGATTATGCGCGGGCCTTGATCGCCGCGATCCCAAGATTAAGCACGGCTACGCGCTCCAATGTGAAACGCCTGTCGTCGCCCTCGATGCTTGCTGCACGTAATCTTGACTTTGCCTACAGGACCGGAAGCAGTTGGACACCGCTCGGCCGCCTGTTTCCCAAGCGACAACAGCCCAACATCCTCTCGGAGATTTCGCTCGCTATTCCGGTCAACTCCACGCTCGGCGTGGTCGGCGAATCGGGTAGCGGCAAGTCCACCTTGGCGGCCATCATCGCCGGCCTCGTCGACGGAAACAGCGGCGCAATCGAGTTCGACGGCAAACGATTGTCGGGCCTGGCGACCCAACGTAATCGCGATCTTCGCCGACGCATCCAGATGATTTTCCAGGATCCGGCCTCATCCCTTAATCCGCAGCATACCGTTGAGCAGATCATCGTGAGGCCGCTTCAGATCTTCTTCGGCATGACACGGGCAGCCGCTAGGGATCGGGCGGTGGAATTGCTGGGTGAACTTGATCTTGGTGCGCAGTTTCTAAGCCGCTCGCCGCGCCAGCTTTCCGGTGGGCAGCAGCAGCGCGTGGCGATTGCCCGGGCGTTTGCGGGCAAGCCGGATCTGGTCCTGTGCGACGAAGTGACCTCAGCACTCGACGTGACCGTGCAGGCATCCGTGCTCAAGGCCATGAAGCGCCTGCAACGCGAGCACGGCACGGCCTATCTTTTCATCTCCCACGATTTGCCCGTCGTGGCCGAGATGTCGGACCAAATACTCGTCCTCGAAAAGGGAAACATCCGCGACTACGGCGATACCGCCACTGTCCTTAGCACTCCGACCTCAGACTATACGAAACGGCTCCTGGCGGCATTCGAGACCGCCTCTCAACAACTAGCAAACAGGACTTTGAAGCATGCAAATTGACGCCTTCGCCGCACCGGGAAAGTTCTATCGGGGCAATCTGCACACACACTCCACCATTTCGGATGGCAAGTTGCATGCTGAAGAAGTGTGCGAACGATACCGTGCTCGTGGCTATGATTTCATTTGTCTTTCAGACCATTTCCATGCCGCCTACAAATTCGCGATAGCAGACACGCGCGCCTACAGGACGGATCGCTTTACGACCATCATAGGGGCGGAATGCCACGCGCCTGCGACTGAAAACGGTGAGGCATGGCATATTCTCGCCGTCGGCTTGCCTCTCGAGTTCGCCAAATACGCTGAAGACGAAACAGGCCCGCAAGTTGCTCAACGCTGCCTGGATGCCGGCGCTTTCGTCGCAATTCCACACCCTGAATGGTACGCGCTTTCGATCGCGGATGCGGCCACGATCCCCGGCGCGCACGCAGTCGAAGTCTATAACCACACCAGTCAGGTGCTGAATGGGCGCGGCGGCGGTTCCTACTACCTCGACGATTTGCTTAATGCGGGCCGGCGCATCAATGCGCTTGCTTGCGACGATGCCCATTGGGTCGTCGAAGCCGATCGCAATCGTGATGCATTCGGCGGTTGGGTCATGGTGAAGTCCGAAGCCAACGAGCCCGACGCGCTCGTCGAAGCGCTCAAGAATGGCCACTACTACTCGTCGCAAGGGCCGATGATCGAGGACATCTCGATCGACGGCGACAACATCGAGATCAAATGCTCAGCAGCGTTTCAGATTTCTGTCGTCGGCCGTGCATCCAAGAACGAGAAGATCTCGGGCATTGACCTCACCTCGGCCAAGCTCCCGTGGAAGAAGTTCGCGGGCGATTGGGCAAGGGTCGTCGTCATCGATGCATCGGGCAAGATCGCTTGGTCGAATCCATTTTATTTGTAATCCTGCGTGTCGCCGGCTACCGGATTCTATATGAGAGGACGTGAGAGGCCGGGGACAAGCAGGGTTCAGTCGAGACATGAAAAGGCCAACCAGCCACGACGTAGCCCGGAAGGCGGGTGTTTCCCGCACGACGGTCTCGCTTGTTCTCAACGGATCCGATCTTCTAAACGTCACGGACGAAACGCGAAAGCGCGTGCACGAGGCGGCTCGCGCGCTGAACTATCGGCCGAACCGTGCGGCCCTTGGCCTGGTCAAGGGACGCTCGGAAACGCTCGGCATCGTGGTCACGCATCCGACCCTCCTTGCGGTGGACGGTTTCGTGACGGCGCTCATCCAGGCACTGGTGACCCGAAGTCGTGAGGAAGGGTATCGCGTGATACTCGACTATGTCAGCGGTCAGGGAGAGAGGACCTATACGAACCTCGTCTCAGAAGGGTCGGTCGACGGTCTCTTGGTGATCAATCCTCTGAGCGGCGATAGCGAACTGTGCAACATCATCGAGACTGGATTTCCTGTCGTTCTGATCGGTCAGATGGGTTCGCCGAACGAACATAGCGTGCGGACGGACATCGAAAGCGGCGTGCGTGCCGTGGTCAAACATTTGAGCGACCTTGGACACCAGCGAATTGCACATGTGGCGTTTGCGCCGCCGGAATTCATCGCAGGAAAGGCCCGACTTTCAGCCTACACGCGGGCAATTGCGGAACTGAACTTGCAGCAGGACCCCGAACTTGTCACTCATGCCGCTTTCAGCGCCGCCTCGGCAAGACAAGCCACACACCGGTTGCTCGACGGAATGAGCAAGCCTCCCAGCGCGGTTTTCGCCGGCAATGATACAATTGCCGTCGGTGTTCTCAGAGCTTTGACCGAACGTGGTCTCCGCGTCCCGCAAGACATCGCCCTTGCCGGCTTCGACGACCTCCCAATCGCGTCGATGCTCACGCCCTCTCTCACCACGGTTAGGCATGACCCGAGCCAGCATGCCGCGCTGGCCGCGGATATGCTTGTGCGCCAGATCCATCGAAAAGCTGTAACCGAACGAAAGGTTGAAATCGCTCCAGAGCTAGTGATCCGCGAGTCCTGCGGTCGGGTATCGGATTGATCGAAACAGCCGCGGGTTGACGCGAGATTTTCACGTCGGCGAGCATTGCTGTCGATACCTATGCCGCTCTAGCAGGAACATAGCGTGTCGAGCGTTGTCGTCGCACCCAATTTGGCCGCGCCGACGTTGCGCTCCAGATCGCCGCACGTTGGGCGACATCGCGCGGATCAGCGCTTCTCAGTTGCAAGCTCTATGGCTGGAGGGGAGGGTCGAAGGCCTCTGGCGCACGGAAAAGCTGCAGCTGGAACGCGACCTGATCAAGCTTTCAGGAAAACCAGCGCGCGCAAGATCTCGGCAAAATCCGCATGCTTGAAGGCAACGGCCCGAGGACCGTGCGCATAGGCTCCGGGATACCAACCGGCGCGATAGGCATCTGTCGGATTGTTGAACTCGATCACCACTTCGTAGCGCTCGGTCCTTGACGGCAGCACCTGAGAAAAATCGCCGGACAGCGCTTCTGCTACGCCTTCACGAATAAGCCGGCGCGACCAGGCAGGCGAGATCGATGTCGTTGACCGACCTTTACCCTCCAGTGTTTCCACGGACTTCAGCCCCGGCACCATTGCCCGGGCGTCGGCGCAAATACCGGCATCGCCGGCAAGGAAGACCGACGGTACGCCGTAACCGGCAGCACAGAGCGCGTTGACGGTGAATTCCGAGGCGACCTCGCCGTTGAGAACCAGGCGCGAGATGCGCATGGTGGAGGTATGGGCGAGCGGATTTGCCTCGCTGCCAGCTTTGGAGTGATAGCCCGTATAGATCGCGGCCGCGAAGCCGGCATCGAGGCCGAACATCATCGCATCAGGATGGCCGGACCAGCCGCGCACGATGCGGACGTAGTCCGGCAGGCGATCGAGAATGAGGTTGCGTCCACTGTCATGGGCGTCTTTCACCACCACTTCGGTCGCACCGGCGGCACGCGCGCCCTCGCAGGCGGCGACCACCTCGGCGGTCATCAGGGCGCGAAATTCGCTCCAGTCGGCATGGGTGCGCTCGGCTTCGTCCCATTGCGCAATGCCTGCGGTGCCTTCGATGTCAGCGGAAATGAAGACTTTCATGGGTAGGTTCCTCTATCGGTCAATCGGGAAGAGCGGGATAGATGCGGTCGTTTCAGGCAGGCATCACGAAGGCCAACACCGCGCTCGGCGCCCGGCAACCGCAGGGCTTCAGCGGCCACTTGGGCAGACTTGGTTATCGGCGAGGCACGCATGATTGGTAACCGGCGATTTGCATGTCGTTGGGACGGAACATTGGTCGAGCTCCCCACCACAGGCCAATTCAATTTGCGCAAAACTCCATGCAAAAATCGCCTAACCCCTGAAATTTCAATTTGTTATGGATACCCTCTCAGGAACAAACGGGCATGCACGATCGGTAGCGCGATGCCGCCGACGCCAACGTCGGCGGCATCGCCACACGCAGGTCTAAAGAAGCTCGCCCATCGACTGCAGGAGCCGATCAATCTGATCGGTCGAGTGCTCGGAAAACACCGCAAGCCGCACGGTCGCGACATCGGACGCGTCGGAATAGCCACCAGGCTGCTGCACCCTGACAATGATATCGCGCTCCGCAAGACGATCGCGCAGTTGTTCGAGGTTGGTGACGCCCTTGATGGTGACGATCGGTACCGGCGTGTCGGCAACGTCGAACCCGAGGCTCCGCAACCCGCTGCGCACATGCTTGACGTTGCGAACGAGATTGGCGCGCTTTTGCGGTGTCGCCTGCAGAACGCGCAACGATGCGGCGGCAGCGGCGGCAAGCCCCGGTGGCGCCGGCGAGGCCCCACGCATGATCATGGCATTGCCCGCGATCTTGGCGGCCAGATCCGCACTGCCAGGAACGATGCCGCCGAGCGCGCCGAACGCCTTGCTCATGGTGCCGGCGAGATAGTTGCCCTCGCCTTCGAGACCCGCGTGCTGCAGCGATCCGCGGCCGGTCTCACCAAGGACGCCGACGCCGTGGGAATCGTCGATGCACAGCAGCGCACCATCATAAGGGGCCATGGCCTGCCGATAATCCCCAAGTGGCGCCAATCGCCCGGACGACGGAAAGACGCCGTCGGTCAGCACCGCCGGGCGCTCGCCCGCCTTCACATACAGCGATAGTTGCGCAGCAAGATCCTCCGGATCGGCATGTCGAAACTCATGAACCCGCTTGCCGAGCGTCGGGATCGCGTCACGGGTGCTGTAATGCGTTGCGGAATCCATGAGGATGACATCGAATTCGTCGCGCAGCCCCTGCAGCAACACCATGGGGCTGGTGTAGCCGGAGATCATGTAGACGACCTCCTCCGTGCCGAACCAGTCGCGCAACCGCTCCTGCAAATCGGCATAGACCTGCATATGGGCAAGTGTCCCCGGACCCATGCCGTAGCGCCTCGTCGCTTCGCAGGCCGCCTCGATCACCTCGGAGTGGCCATGCAGGCAGAAGTACGACGTGCCGCAATAATAGTCGACCTCGCGCCCGCCGATGAACATGCGGGCGCCAAGAGGTGACTCCATCTTGATTGGAGCGGTCATGATTGGGTCACGCAGCTTCGGCTTGAGACGGGCTGCGTCGCTCCAGGAACATCGGGCCGACGCGGATGCCGCGCTTGCCGCTATCGTCGACGGCGTCGAGTTCGAGGATCTCGTCTTCGTAAAGCCGCCCATGCATGCGGAAGCGGCCCTCCTCGACCGGCTCGCATGTGTGGGTGCAGAAGTACTCGATCAGGCACTTCAGGCCGCCATGGCTGTAGGTCAGATAGGTGATGTTGAAGTCCGGCCCGTATTCGCCGAGATGCGGCGCAATGGCATCGGGCACAGTCTCATCCTCAGGCGTCTCTATGCGTGTCCAGCTTGTATCCCGCCACACGAGCTTGCCGGCTGCCGGGAAGGAGAGGTTCATGTGGGCATAGTCCGCACCGCGCCCGTAGATACGACCGTCGATGACGAAATCGTTGCCGGCCACCGGACGGATCCGGTGCGGTACGCCCTCGCCCATCAAGTAGATCTTGCCGCCCTTGGACTTGACCTCGACGATCTCTTGCGTCGCATCGTCCCGGTAGTAGCCCGGAAGCGTCTCGAACTGCGCTTCCGTAATTTCCGGCGGACGCTGTGTCCGCTCCGGCATCTTGCCCATCTTGCGTTCGGCAAGGACAATGCGCACACCTTCGACACCGAGCCGCGAGGCGATCTGGTTGGCGAAGTCGAGGGTCGCGAAGATCAGTACGCCGACGCCGGCTGACGGCAGCAGCATCATCTGCGAGGCGTAGCCGTAGACCGCGCCGCCGTGGCCGACGGAAGTCCAGCCGTCAACTTCGCCGGCGCCGAAGCACAGGCCATAACCGGCGAGCGTCTTGTCGCCACCCGGACGCTTGCCGAACGGCGTCCACATTTCGCGCAGCGACGCCGGCGAGATGATGGAATTGCCCTCGGCATCGAAGCCTCCGCGCAGCAGGCATTGGGCGTAGCGCGCCATGTCGCCGGTGGTGGAGAAGATGTTGCCGGCCGGCGACCCGCCGAGGCTGAACACCGGCGCTGGCGTATCGCCGTCGAGCGTCCACATGTCGGCAGGTGCCAGCCGCTCGCGAATGCCCGACGCCATGCCGCAGGACGAGCCATCCATGTGAAGCGGCTTCAGGATGTTGGCGGCAACATAGTCGGAATAGCTCTGGCCTGTGACGATCTCGATCACCCGACCGACGACGGCGATGCCGGCGTTGGAGTAGTGCATCACCCCGAGGCTCGGGTCCTGCTTCAAGGTCGAGTTCGCGAGCTCATCGACTGTATCCTCCAGCGGAGGACGGGTCGCGTCGAGATAGTGGCCACTCTTCGGTTCGCGCACGAGGCCCGCCGTATGGGTCATCAGCTTGCGCAGGCTAATGACCGAGCCGTAGGGCCCGCCCTCGGAGCTCGCGAACGGGTTCATCGGCTTGAATCCGGGCAGATAGGTCGAGACGTCGACATCGATATCGACAAGGCCCTTTTCGACCAGTTGCATGATCGCAAGCGACGTGAAGGTCTTGGTGATCGAGCCGATGCGGAAGCACGTGTCCTTGCCCATGTGGAAATGGCGGTCATGGCGCTGGACATGGCCTTCGGCAAGCACAGCGTCGCGGTCGACGAGGGCGTAGGAGATCGACGGGATCGCCTTATCCTCGACCTCGTACCGGATCAGATCCTCGAACAGCTCGATGGAAGCAGCAGACAGAGGGGACATAGAAAATGCTCCTTGGGTCGTAAAGGGATTGGGTCTCAATGGGCGTGGCGCGGGTCGAGCATGTCGCGCAGCGCATCGCCGACCAGGTTCCACGACAGCACGAACAGGAAGACGGCCGTACCGGGGAAGGCCAGCGTGTACCAGAACTGGAAGGGATTGCCGGGCTGACCGACGATCCAGTTGCGCGAGTAGGCGATGAACTGGCCCCAGTCGGCATAGCCTTCTTCGGTGCCGACGCCGAGGAAGCTGAGGGCCGAGGCGGACAGCACCATGGAGCCGGTCGCCATTGTCGCGAGCACCAGCACCGGGAACATGGCGTTCGGCAGGATATGCAGCACGATCAGTCTGAGATCGCTGGCGCCATAGCTCCTGGCTGCGTGGATGTAATCCATCTCGCGGATCCTCAGGATCTCGCTTCGAACGATACGGGCATAACTCATCCAGCCGAATGTCGTGAGCGCGATCGTGATGGGCACGATGCCTTTGCCGAGCAACGCCGTCAGCACCATGGCGGCGATCAGGAAGGGTACGGCCATGAACACGTCGACAATGCGCATCAGCACTTCTTCAACGACGCCACCGTAATAGGCCGCGACGGCGCCGACGACCGTGCCGATCAGCACGGAGATCGCCACGACCCCGAGGCCGATCTTGAATGCCGTGCGCGTACCCCACACGACGCCATAGAAGATGTCGTACTGGCCCTGGGTCGTGCCAAACACGGCCTCCGGCGAAGGCGGTTGCGGCGTCGCTAAAAAACCCGCGCGCGGCGTGTCGTAGGGCGAAAGCTGGAAGCTCTGTGGCGGTGCCAAGACGGGGGCGAAGACGGCGATCAACACGAAAGCGAGCAGGATCACGACGCCCAACAGCGACACCGGATTGCGCGCGAGGTAACGAAGAAACTTCATTGCGTCTTCACCCTCGGGTCAAGCAACGGATAGATGAGATCGACGACCAGGTTCATCAGCACCAGGACGACTGCGAAATAGAGGCCGAAGCCGAGAACTGCAGGAAAGTCGAGATTGGCGGCGGTCTTGGCCGCGAACTGACCGAGCCCGGCATAGTCAAAGATGGTTTCGGTGATGACCACGCCGCCCATCATCACGGCGAGCTCCATGCCGGCGATAGTTGCGAGTGGCAGAAGCGCGTTGCGTCTGGCGTGATGCAATTCGACGACGCGGCGCGGCAGTCCCTTGGCGCGGGCGGTGCGCACGTAGTCCTGGCGTAGCGTTTCCAGCATCGAGGTGCGCATCACCCGCGTCATGCTGGCGACGTTGACATAGGTCAGCGTGATGACGGGTGCGGCAAGGTGACGAAGTGCGTCGCCGAAGATCGCCAGGTTACCGTTCAAGAGGGCATCGACGGTGTTGGCGCCGGTGTAGCGCACGAAGTCGCCGGAACTGACGATGGTCTGGGCCCACTGGCTGAGCCGGCCGGGCGGGAACCAGTCAAGCGCCGAATAAAAGATCAGAAGCATCAGCAGGCCGAAGACGTAGACCGGAAAAGACCAGCCGAGAATGGTGAAGATGCGAATGACATGGTCCGGCCAGCGGTTGAGATAGATGCCGGCGCGCGAACCGAGGTAGACGGCAAGCAGTAGACAGGGCACGAAGGCCAGCACGACCAGCTCCAGCGTCGCCGGAAACAGCGACATCAGCGCCGTCGACACCGGCTGGCGGGCGGTCTCGGACCAGCCGAGATTGCCGCTGAGAACGCCGCCGATCCAGCGGCCGTACTGGAGGTAGAAGGGATCGTTCAGCCCGTACTGCTCGATCATCCGGCGAATGCTTTCCTGACCGCCCTTGAGATAATCGGGCGACGGGGCGTAGGCCGCCAGTCTCTGTGTCGGCGAAAGCGACATCTGTAGCGCGAAGATCATCAACGACAGCGCGAAGAGGACGATCGGCAGCATCATCAATCGTCTGAGTGCATAGTTCAGCACGGCTCACACATTCCGATTTCAGGGAAAATGAAACAAGGGCTACCGGGCGGGATCGCCACCCGGCAGCCCTGGCCAATCAGTTGTTGGCCTTGGTGACCGGGTAGAAATCCCAGGCACCGTAGAGGATCATGTTGTCGACATAACCATCGATATTGCTGCGGGTGACGACGTAGCCGAAATCTTCCCAGAGGAACTGGGTGGTGGCGTATTCGTAAGACATTTCCTGCAGCTTGGCGTAGATCGGCTCGCGCACGGCGGGGTCGACCGAAGCCCAGGCTTCGTCCAAGAGCGGTTTGAACTTCTCCGCCATCAGGTCGCGGTAGCCCTGGCCGACCATGCCGCCGACGAGACCCGTGGGCGAGAGGTAGTAGCTGGCGGCGCCGAGCGGACCACCCGGGTCTGAATAGTCAGGCCCCCAACCCATCACCGTCAAGGGTGCTGCCGGCTTTTCGCGGTTGTTGAGCTTGTCCGAAACGGAGGCCCAGGGCAGCGCCTGGATCTGCATCTTGAACTTCGGATTGATGCGCGACAGGCCCTGCTGCAGCGCGGAAAGTGCGGCGGTCAGCTGCGGATTGCCTTCGGTCACATAGGCGGTGAAGGCAAAGCCTGTGTCCCAGAGCTTACCGCCAAACGCCTTCTTGAAGTGTTCTTCGGCCTTGGCGGGATCATAGCTGTAGACCGGTGAATCCGGGCGGTAGCCCATGATGCCGCGAACTGTCGGGCCGCGCGACTGCACGGTCTTGTTGAGCAGCACCTGGGTCAACAGCGCGTCGTAGTTCTGGGCGTAGTTGAAGCCCTTGCGCACGTCGATGTCGGCAAAGAAGTCCGGGGGAATGCCGGCACCGTCCAGCTTACCACTGCCGATTGCCGGATTGTCGTTGTCGTCGAGCGGCCAGGCGAAAAAGGCACCGCGCGAAAATACCTTCTGCAGGCCGTCAATGACTTTCACGCCTTCGGTCTTGCTGAGTTCGTCGATGAACTCGACCGGGGCGGTGACGAAATCGGCGTCGCCCGACAGAAGCTGCAGGCGCCGCGTCGTCCATTCCGGCACGGTGCGCATGACCACGCGCTCAAGCTTGGCGGGGCCCATGAAGTAATTATCGAAGCGCTTCAGGGTGATGCGCCGGTCGGTCCGGTCCCATTCCTCGAGCATGAACGGCCCGGTGCCGTTTTCTTCGGCAAACAGCGGATTGGCGCCAAGTTCCGGTCGGTAATAGGCCTTCCAAGTGTCGCCGGAACCATCCCACCCGCCGACAGATGCAACCCATTCCTTGTCGACGATCGAGGTGCCGAAGGGCAGTGCGATCACGCCGAGCGTCGCCGGAAACGACTTCGGCAGTTTCAGCGTGACATTATCGCCGTCGACGACGATCTGCGAGGCGAGCTGGTCATAGACCTTGCGCAAAACCTCGGGGCTGGCGTCATTGATGGATTTGACCTCGCCTTCGGTCTCGACCCACTTGGCGATGTCGGTGTACTTGCCGGCGGTGATCACTTCGGTGATCGCATTCGACATCCACGACTGCCCCTGAAGGATGGCGCGCAACAGCGAATACCGCACGTCCTCCGGCGTGATCTGGCCATAGCCAGGCTCGATCGTCGCCTTTTGGGCGTCGGTCAGCTTGTCGTAGTACTCCCAGGTGACTTTGCCGTCAGCGCCCTTGGTCCCGACCTTGTGGGCGAGAACGCCTTTGCGGATGGGGAAGGTGTAGCTGACGGAGCCATCGGCCGCCTGCTTGATGAGGCCGTTTTCAAGCGACGGCACCTCGGTCGAGAGTGACGGCACGAACTCGGAAATCTTCGAGCCGTTGAAGTTCAACAGGCGGCTGTAGATGTTGAGCGAGCCGTAAGAGCTCGGCGTGTTGGCGATATAGGCCGGATCGAACGACTGGATGTCGTCAGTCCACATGAATACGAATGTGCCGGGGTTCTTGGTCTCGGCCATAGCGGGCGCAGCCGCGATGCCGAGCCCCAAGCAGAGAGCTAGGGCTAAGGTGCGTTTCATCGTTGTTCCCATTTGGTGGAGGCGGAAGTTTTTCTTCTCGTTATAGGGGAGGCTAGAAGAGCCCTTGCAGGTCTGTCCAATGTGTAATTAGGATAGACTATGCAAAACACGCATGAGGGCCGGCATGGAACTGCAATGGCTTGAAGATTTTCTCGAAATTGCCGCCACGCGGAATTTCTCGACGGCGGCGACGGCACGCAACATTTCGCAGCCTGCCTTCAGTCGCCGCATCAAATCGCTTGAGAACTGGATCGGCGCGGACCTGATCGACCGCAGCACCTATCCTGTTCAATTGACACGGGCGGGAACGATGTTCCTTCCGGGTTGCCAGCGTCTCGTGCGTGAGGCCTACCGGCTGCGCACCGATTGCCGCAATGTCGCGGGCGAAAGCTCGGCCATGCTGACATTTACCTCGCTGCATACGCTGGCGATGTATTTTTTCCCGAGATGGATCGGCTCGCCGCTAATCTCGCGGATGCCGCTTCGCACCAGCATGCATGCCGCCGACTTCCTTGAAAGCATAGATCACCTATGTTCGGGCCAGTGCGATTTTGCCATCACCTATGTGCATCCCGATGGCCCGCCGGTGCTGGAAGGCGGTCCGTTCGAATCCCTGCAGATCGGCAAGGATCGGCTCATTCTCGTCTCGGGAACAGATGACAGCGGCCGGCCGCTATTCGACATCGACGGGCCTGAAACCACGGAAATTCCCTACCTCGCCTATTCCTGGAGCGACGGTTACATCGGCAAGCTGGCAACGCTCATCCAATCCCGCTGGCGCCGCCCGCTCAACCTCAGCACCGTCTACCAGTCGGGCCTTGCCGACGGCCTGAAGCACATGGCCGTCGCCGGGCGCGGCGTCGCCTGGCTGCCACAGATCTGTGTGGCGGAAGCCATTCGCCAAGGCCGCCTCGTCCAGATCGGCGGGCCACAAATGTCGCTCGAAATGGAGATCCGCATCTTCAGGCGCGCCGGCCCTGGTAGCGCCGACAGCGATGCGTTGTGGCAGCATCTCAAGCAGTGTGCGGCACTGCCACAATACAAGAACGGATTTGATGCCGGCATCGACGCCGCCTGAGGCACCGTCATGACCGAAATCGCCCGACCGAGACCATATGCGAAGACAGGCGGCACGATGCAGAAAGCGCATAGTTTCGATTGCCACATTCGCGACACATTGATTTAACTGGGTTTTGTGGCACGGACCGAAGCCGCTCGGATGCCGCCCGGGCACTGACGGTCAACCGCCCAGGGAGTTCTCCACCATCCGAGCATATTGACAGGATGCAACCCCGTTGCGAGACCTGACAGGGCAACGTCCCCTCGAAATCGGGTCCATGTGCTGATGTTCCTGTCTAAATCCGCGCCCCCTGAACTGCCCGAGGATGTCATCCTATCCGTGGAAGACCTTGAGGTTTCCTTCGCGGCCGGCACCCGCTCACAGCTGCGCGCGGTGCGGGGCGTCTCCTTCCGCATCGCGCGCGGCGAGACAGTTGCGCTGGTCGGCGAGTCCGGATCCGGCAAATCGGTGACCGCCATGACGATCATGCGGCTGACCGAATATGACGGCGCGGCGATTACCGGCGGACGGGTGCTGATGCGCTTGAAGGACGGCAAGGTCGCCGACCTTGCGACATTATCGGAAAAGCGGGTCGAAGCCCTTCGCGGCGCGGACATCTCGATCGTGTTCCAGGACCCGATGTCCAGCCTAAACCCGGTCTTTACCGTCGGCGACCAGATTGCCGAAGCGGTGATCCATCACCAGAACAAGAAACCCGAAGAAGCGCGCCAGATCGCGCTCAACACCCTAAAGCTCGTGCGTGTGCCCGATGCGGAGCGCAGGCTCGACCAGTATCCTCACCAGCTCTCCGGCGGCATGCGCCAGCGCGTCATGATCGCCATTGCGCTTGCCTGCCGCCCATCGCTGATGATCCTCGACGAGCCGACGACCGCGCTCGACGTGACCATTCAGGCGCAGATCCTCGATCTGGTTCGCGCCCTCCAGGGCGAAATCGGCATGTCGGTGCTGTTCATTACCCACGACATGGGCGTCGTTGCGGAAGTCGCCGACCGGGTCTGCGTGATGCTCAAGGGTGAAATCGTCGAGACGGGTTCGGTCTACGACATTTTCGCCAAACCGAAGCATGCCTATACACGCGCGCTGATTTCCGCCGTGCCGCGCCTCGGCAGCATGGCCGACAAGGATGCGCCGGAGAAATTTCCGCTGCTGGTGTTTGCACCGGAGCGGCAGCCCGCGGAGGCGACAGAATGAACGCGCCGGCTCATATGACGCAAGCCTCTCGCCCACTCGTCGAGGTGCGAAACCTGGTGACGCGCTTCGATCTCAAGGCCGGGCTGTTCGGCCACGTCTCCGGCCGGGTGCACGCAGTGGAGAACGTCTCCTTCGATATTTTTCCCGGTGAGACCCTGGCGCTGGTCGGTGAATCCGGCTGCGGCAAGTCGACGGTCGCCCGCTCGCTCATGCAGCTCGATCGGCCGCGCTCTGGCTCGATCCGCTTTGATGGAACCGAGCTGGTCGGCGCGCCGCGCCCCGTCCTCGCGCGATTTCGGCGCGAAGCGCAGATGGTCTTCCAGGATCCGTTTTCTTCGCTCAACCCGCGCATGACGATCGAGCAATCGCTGACGGATCCGATGCGGGTCCACAAGCTGGGTTCGACCGGGGACATGCGCGCCCGCGCCGCCGAACTTCTGGCAAAGGTCGAGCTTTCGCCTGAACACCTCGAGCGCTATCCGCATGCATTTTCCGGTGGCCAGCGCCAGCGTATCTGTATCGCCCGGGCGCTTGCGCTCAGGCCGCGCCTCATCGTCGCCGACGAGGCGGTCGCTTCGCTCGACGTGACGATCCAGGCCCAGGTGATCAACCTGCTCATGGACCTGCAGCGCGAGATGCAGATCGCCCTTCTGTTCATCAGCCACGATATGGCGGTAGTCGAGCGTATCGCTCACCGCGTTGCGGTCATGTATCTCGGCGAAATCGTCGAGATCGGCGATCGCCGCTCGGTCTTCGGCAATCCGCAGCACCCTTATACCCGTAAGCTCCTATCGACCGTGCCGATTGCCGATCCGACGCGCCGTCCGGAAGGGCGCCAGCCAATGTCCGACGAAATTCCAAGTGCGGTGCGTGCGCCGGACTTCGTGCCTTCCGAACTGCCGATGCGGCAGATCTCATCGACCCACTACGTGCGCCAGGTCGCAACCGGCTGACAGTAGCCGCGATAAGCCATTCCAGATCAGAGTATCCCATCATGAGCACTTTCGAAGTGACGCAACCGGCTGCCACTGCTGCCGGCCTAGCGGCGACAGATATCAGCAACAGCGCAAGCGGGACCAAGGCCACAGGGTTCCTGCGTCCAGCGGCCGCCGAGCGACCGACACCCTATATCGAGGTCGACGAGAAACGGCTCACCCGCAATATCAAGGCCATGCAACAGCGCGCCGATGCAGCCGGCGTGGCAATGTTTCCGCATGTGAAGACGCACAAGAGCCTCCACATCGCCCGGCAGCAGCTAGCTGCAGGTGCGCGCGGTATCACCGCCTCCAAGCCCAGCGAAGCGCTGGTCTTTGCCGAAGCCGGGATTCCGTCGATCATCCTGGCCTATCCCATCGTCCGCGCGGCGTCGCTCGATCGCCTACTGCCCGCGGTCAAGGCGCGGGGCGTGGAACTGCGCACGATTACGGCAAGCGAAACAGGTGTCGATGCGCTGTCGGAGGCCGCCAGCCGGCACGGCGTCGAGATCGGCGTGTTCCTCAAAGTCGACGTTGGCCTCGGCCGCGTCGGCCTCAAACCCAATGACCCGGCAGCGCCTGAACTGTGCGCAAGGATCGCCCGCGCCCCCGGCTTGCGATTTGCCGGACTGCTTTCACACGCCGGACATGCCTACGCGGCTCCGGAGCCGCACGCCCTCGCCACTATCGCCCGCGACGAGGCGGAGGCCCTCGCCGACCTTGCCGACCGGCTTCGGCAGCGCGGAATCGCCGTCGATTGCATTTCCGTCGGCGCAACGCCGACTTGCCTCGGTGCACCGCTGCCCCAGGAACTCGATTACATCCGCCCCGGCAACTACGTCTTTCTCGACGGCACCGCCCTTCGGCTTGGCATCTGCACCGCCGACGACCTCGCGCTTTCAGTCATCGCCCGCGTCGTTGCCTCCAACGAAACGCACTTCATCATCGACGCCGGTTCGAAATCCATGAGCTCCGATCGCGGCGCACATGGCATGGGTGGCGCAGGGTTTGGCACGATCGTCAGCGCCGAAGGCGACGGCGAGACCGGCCTGTGGACGCTCGAGCGACTGTCCGAAGAACATGGGTTCGTCCCCCATTCCGGGCGTGCCCTGCAACTCGGCAGTCGCGTGCGCGTGTTCCCCAACCACTCCTGCGCCTCGATCGCCAACTTCGACAATTTCATCCTGGCGCGCGCGGATGGCACCGCAGCCAGCCTGCCGGTCGACGCACGCTGCGGTCAGACCTGACGAGCGCACCTGCCTTTCGGCCACCTGGGCGGCGATCAATCGCCGCCCTTGAGCGAGCTGAAATTCTCGCTCCTTCTTCCATCATCAAGATGGATTGCTGGTTTCTGCGACCTAGATCTCCCAAATGTAATTGCGACACCAATATCAGCGCATCGAGAAGCCGACGCGGCTGATCGGGCTTCAATTCTACTCCTCCAGTGCAAAGGATATGATCCATGAAGGTCCTAATGGTCCTCACTTCGCACGACACCCTCGGCAACACCGGCAAGAAGACAGGGTTCTGGCTCGAAGAGTTGGCGGCGCCCTATTACGTCTTTAGGGATGCTGGAGCCGAAATCACCCTTGCATCGCCCAAGGGCGGCCAACCGCCACTGGACCCGAAGAGCGATGAACCGATGTTCGAGACCGACCTCACTCGGCGTTTCAAGGCAGACCGGGAAGCCAAGGCCCAGCTCGCCGAGACGGTTCGCCTCGACAGCGTCAACCAGGGGGACTTCGACACTGTTTTCTATCCCGGCGGTCACGGTCCGATGTGGGATCTCGCCGAGGACGGAAACTCGATCAGGCTGCTCGAAGCCTTCATTGCGGCGGGCAAGACGATTGCCCTCGTATGCCACGCCCCCGGCGTTCTGCGCCACGTCAAGAACCCGGACGGCACACCTTTCGTAAACGGTCGAAGGGTCACCGGTTTTACCAATTCCGAGGAAGCGGCCGTCGGCCTGACAGAGGTCGTGCCCTTCCTGGTGGAAGACGAGTTGCTCGATCTCGGCGCCGTTTTCTCAAAGGTGAAGGACTGGTGCGTTCACGCAGTCGTCGATGGCCGGCTCATCACCGGCCAGAATCCCGCCTCATCTGGCGAAACGGCAAAAGCCCTCCTGGCCGCCTTGAAATCGTGATCGGAGAATG
Organism: Ensifer sp. PDNC004; assembly: GCF_016919405.1. NCBI lineage: Bacteria > Pseudomonadati > Pseudomonadota > Alphaproteobacteria > Hyphomicrobiales > Rhizobiaceae > Ensifer > Ensifer sp. PDNC004. The sequence goes on along the minus strand of NZ_CP070354.1, from coordinate 1,186 downwards.
GATCGCCAGAAAGAGCAGCCGCCTTGCCTTGGCTAGGGCAATAAACATCGATCTCATCGGTAAACATCATTGCGCTCTCATTGAGAGCATATTGCACATGATGCGAGCCGGTGAGCAATCACTACACGCTTGCTCAAATCGGGCTGCAAGATCCCCGGGCCCACCGGCGTTCAACGAGGCCGCGCCCAATGTGGACTTGGTTACAGGCGGCGCCCTACAAAGGTCCACATCCCTGTGTCGCTGTCTTAGCCATATGCCTGCGACGACAATTCCCGGTGGGGATCGAAGTCAAGGCATCGTCGACGGTCAAGGCTGAAGACTTCCGAGGCGGCAGTTGCAGGAAACGGTAGGCGACCGCTTCCTACACGGCATCTTTTTGCACGATCACGACCGTGTGACGCCATTCGGTGACAAATTGCACGCTGATCGCTTCCGGCCCTTTGGACGATGTAAAATCCCGCAAGATTTATTGTGGAACCTTGTCCGATCATGGCCATCCGTCAATCGGCCAGCGCACGTCAATGACTTCGCCCCCCGCGCCTCACAGCGGGAGTATCCCCGCTGTGAGGCCGGTCGGCGTCAACAATGCCCACTCAGGCCCTCAAAGCCTTAATAATGGACAGACAAGGAGTCGATTGGCGCCGCCTTCGGCGGAGCGAACTTCGTCAGGTCGATTCCGTCAACAGCGGTTCGGTACTCATCCATGCTCGGCGTGCGGCCAAGGATCGCTGACAGCACCACGACCGGGGTCGAGGCCAGCAGCGATTCGCCCTTCTTCTCGGCCGTATCTTCAACGACCCGCCCCTGGAACAGACGGGTGGAGGTTGCCAGAACCGTATCGCCCTTCTCCGCCTTTTCCTGGTTGCCCATGCACAGGTTGCAGCCCGGACGCTCGAGATAGAGTATGTTCTCGTATTCGGTCCGGTTCGCAGTCTTTGGCTTCAGGTCGTCGAATTCGAAGCCCGAATACTTCTGCAGGATATCCCAATCACCTTCGGCCTTCAGCTCGTTGATGATGTTGTAAGTCGGCGCAGCAACGACCAGCGGCGCCTTGAACTCCACCTTACCTTCGAGCTTCTCGATGTTCTTCAGCATCTGCGCGACGATCTTCATGTCGCCCTTGTGCACCATGCACGAGCCGACGAAGCCGAGGTCCACCTTCTTGGTGCCGCCGTAGTAAGAAACC